>NZ_JACBGN010000007.1 GCF_013401435.1 Streptomyces sp. BR123 | reverse complement strand
ACGGACCCCACCCGGGTGGCGCTCCGGCCCCCGCCCCCGCGCCCGCCCTCTGCCGATCGGCAGAGGGCGGGCGCGTCACACCGTCAGGATCCGCCGGTCGGCGGATGGGGTCGGCGCGCGGGGCGGCGACAGGCTGAACACACCAAGCAGCCGTGTTCCGAACGGAGTTCATCCATGACCAGCACCACTCGACGCCTCACGCCGAGCGCCGGACCGGACATCACTGCCGACCCCGGCGTGCCGCCCCGCTGGGTCGTCCGCGCGGCCCACCTGGCCGCGCTGGCCCCGCTGCCCAGCGGGCTGTGGCGGTTTGCCGCCGCGTTCGGCGTGCCGGTCGGGTTCACCGGGACAAACGCGCTCGCCGACGTGACCCCGGGCAGCTTTTTCTCCCTCTACATGATCGTGCTCTCCCTCTTTGCCGAGGCACTCGGACTGCTCGCGCTCGGCCTGGTCCAGCGGTGGGGTGAGGTGTTCTGGTCCTGGCTGCCGCTGGTCGGCGGGCGCAGAGTGCCCACTTGGTTCACCGTGCCCCTGGCGGGCGCCGGGGCCCTCGCGCTCACCGTGCTCGGCGTTGTCGGTGCTTTCGGCTGGAACCAGCCGGACACGATGGCCGCTCCGGACGCTCCGAAGGGGGTCGCGTACCTGGTGATGACGGCCTGCTACGCCCCCTTGCTCGCCTGGGGCCCGCTGCTGGCCGTGGTGACGGCGCATTACTGGCTGCGCCGTCGGCGCGCCGCCCGGCTGCGCTCGGCCGTACGGGCCGCGAGGGCCCGGGCCGGGGCGTGACCGGATCGCACGGTTCGCGCATCGCTCTGCGCGGATGAGCCCAGTGGCCGCACGGTCGGGATCGCGGCGGGGTCGCGCTGGCCGGTCCGGACGGATCAGTGGTTCCCCGTGTGCGGCCGCGCGGGCGCGGCAGTGGCTGACGCCAGTCGCCCAGCCTCGTGAGGAGGAAACGGCGAGCGGGCGAGCGTATGTCGTCCCAGGCCGGATCCGTGGCCAGGGCGTCGGCCCAGAGACCGGCCCTGCAGGTGGCATCGATCGCGCCGATACGGCAGCCGATGTCCCGAAGACGATCGAGATCCTCGGGCTCGCAGACACAGAAGGCGTCTCGCGGCGATGCGCCTTCGGCAGTGGTTTTCCATCTGCGCGGGTCGAAACGCTCAGGGTCGGGGTACGCGTCGGGGCGGTGATCTATCTCGCCGCGTTCGCCCCAGTGTCCCAACCCGAGTCACGCGCCTACTACGACCGCAAACGCCGCGAGGGGAAACACCACATCGCTGCCCTCATCGCACTGGCCCGACGGCGCATCGACGTCCTCTTCGCCATGCTCCGAGACGGGACCTTCTACGAGCCGCCCACACCGACTACGGCTTGACCAAAGCGATAGAGGCACCTTTTCGGACTCGACGGCCGCTTCCAGGGCTGCCAATGCTCCGCTTCGAGGATCATCCCGGCGGCGTGGTGGTGGGCCCGGGACGTCGCGGGTCCACGCTGACCAGGCCCATGTCGGTCTCGCCGCGAGCGGCCGCCTCGGCGATCACCGCCTCCATCAGCTGCTGGAAAGTGCCCTGCCCCACCCAGATGCGGAAGCGGTCGTATTGATCAGAAACTCATGGGATTCTCGTCCAGGATGTAGCGGACGTGTGGGCCGCCGAAGTATCCGCGGACGATATGCGGCTCGCGCTGGCGTCGGGCGGAAGAAGCGGCGGGTCTCCGCGGCGAGTTCGGCCTGAGCGCGAGCTCGATGCTGCCGGGGCAGGCTGTGCTTGAGGTCGGCGTTGACCAGCTCGTCGGGGTTCAGCTCGGGCGAGTACGGCGGCAGGAAGTGCAGCTCGACGTCGTGGGAGTGGGCGGCGAGCCAGTCGCGGACCCTTCTGGACGGTGGACGGAGTGCCCGTCGACCACGAGATGGACCTTGCGGTCGAAGTGGCCGGCGAGCCGGTCCAGGAAGCGGCACATCACCTCGGCGGTCAAGCTTCGGTGAAGACCATGAAGTGCATCCGGCCCGTGGTGCTGATCGCCGACATCGCGTTCACCGAGAACCGGTTTCCGCTCCGCCGCACGATGGGGGTCTTCCCCTTCTCTCCCCAGGTGCGGCCGGTGACCTGGTCGGAGCGGATGCCGACCTGGTCGGCGAAGAGGATCTCACCGCCCTCGGCCTTCGCCCTCGCGCGGATCTTCGGCCAGGTCTCCTGGTGCCAGCGAGCCACGGCCTCGGGGTCTTGTTCGACAGCCCGTTTGTCCGGACGCTGGAACGATAGCCCCACCGCTTCAGGTACTTTCCCACCCCCGGTTCGGTCAGCCGCACCCGGTACAGCTTCGCGATCAGCTCACCCACCAGCCGCCGCGTCCACAGCTGCCCACTCAAGCCCACGTCACAGGGACGGTGGTCGAGGACTGCCTGCCGAACGGCGGCCTGCTCGGCCTCCCCGAGCACCTGGTGCACCCCGACCGGCTTGCCCCGCGGCTGCATGACCAGCGCCTCTCGCCCGCAGGCCTGCCACTTAGCCCACCAGATGTCGACCGCCTTCAGCGACACCCCGAACACCGCCGCCACATCCTCACGGTCCCGCCCCGCCACCAACGCGGCCACCGCCCGCAGCCGAAGGGCCTCCTGCGCCGACGGCGACGTCACCCGCTGCAAGCACGAGGACGCGGACGTGCGCGAGGCGGTCCTCATCGCCGGACGGCCAGGAGGGGGCCGAGGGTGTCGACGCCGATGGGACGCTTGAGGCCCACGATCTTCTTGCCTGCATCGACGCCCCGGCCGGCGGCTGGGACGTTGGCGGACATCTTGACGCTCTGGGCGTCCAGCACGCAAGCAGTCGGCTCGGCTTCCCGCCCTTCGGCCTCTCGCGCAAGTCGGCGGAGGAGGCCGTTGAGCTGGTCAAATACGCCGTCCTTCTGCCAGGCTGCGAAGTACCCGGAGGCGGTTTCCCACGGGTGCAAAGTCGTGCGGCAAGTACCGCCAGGCGAGGCTGGTGCGGTCGACGTAGAGGACCACGTACATGATCCGGTGATGTCGTGCTGGGCGTCCGGCCTGATGCAAGCTCAGGCCGGACGCCCTCTGTTCACGGGGGGGCTGGACCTACGATCAGGCGTGCCAGAGCGCGAATACGCCAAGGAAGAACGCCGCGCACACTGTCGGTACGACCCAGGCGGGCGTTCCAGCGGCACGGCAGTGACGGGCCCAGAGGGCCAGGAACCGGGCGCCGAGCAGGCCGGAGGCTGCCACGTACAGCGCGTACAGCGGTTCGAACAGCCAGGCCGGGGATTCGAATTAGATATTGTACTTCGCGAATTCGCCGTCCTCAAGCGGCGCTGGGGCATCTCCATCCAAGCCCTGACCAACTGCGCCCACGACCTGGGCCACATCGACCAACCCGCCAGGAGAGCCTCTACAAGCAGCTCGCCGCCCGCGGATGGCGGACAAACGAACCCGTCGCCGTGCACCCCGAGCAGCCCACACTCGTCCGCGCCATGCTCGGCCGCAAGTACGGCGAACCACCGTCCCTGCTCCAAGCCGCCGAAGACTTCGGCCTGCACAACGTCCTCATGCGCTCCCTCGCCCCCGATGTCGCAGCGGACCCGGCCCCGCGCCGCACCGCACCGGTGATCAGTCTCGGCGACCGCCGTCGCAGAGGCGCACCCCTTCAGGTTCTCTGACCGGCAAGCGACGGTCGAGCAGGCGGAGCGACTCCTTGGGGCCGGCCCCGATGGTGCCGGCCCTGCTTCGTGTCCCTGCAGGGTGAGTCGCCGGTTGGGCTGGCCTACGTCCCGCCGGGGGCGAGCTGGCCGGTGGTGGCAGCATAGAGCCGGTGGGCCGAGGGCCCACCGGCTGTCTAGCCTGATCTCACGGCTCCGTACGGTGATGAGGACCTTCCTCGTTGGCGCGGCAGCGGGGACATCCTGGGAATCTTGATCACTGGCCGGGCGTCCCTGCTGACCGGTAATTTCGTGCGGCCGGGAACATCACTGGAACGACCTGCTCGGTGGCCTCGGGCGGCACGCATCAGGGGGGCGGAACAAGCATGAAGGATCTTGCCGTGGGCCACGGCGAGCGCGAGACGGCGGTCCGGCTGGAGGAACACCAGGCAGAACTGAGCGGGTACTGCTATCGGATGCTCGGTTCGTACGCCGAGGCCGAGGACGCCGTGCAGGAGACGATGATCCGGGCCTGGCGGAACGTCGAGCGGTTCGAGGGACGCTCGTCGCTGCGGTCGTGGGTCTACCGCATCGCCACCAACGTGTGTCTGGACGCCTTGGCCGCAGCCAAGCGGCGGGCTCTGCCAATGGATCTTGCCGAACCATCGCCTGGTGCCGTGCCCCCGGAAGCCCCGGAAGACGCCGCCCTCTGGATCGGTCCCTGCCCCGGAGGGGACCCCGAGGCGACCGTGGCAGCGAGCGAATCGATACGGCTGGCGTTCGTCGCCGCCCTCCAGCACCTGCCACCCAAGCAACGGGCAACGCTGATCCTCCGGGACGTGCTGGCCTTCTCGGCCCGCGAGGTAGCCGAGCTGCACAGCTCGACCGTCGCTTCGGTCAACAGCGCTCTGCAGCGGGCCCGTGCAACGCTGGCCGCGCACCGCGGACCGGCCGACGCGCCCGGCACCCAGCCGTCCGACGCCGTACGCCGGGCGCTGGCCGAGCGGTACGCCACGGCCTTCTCCCGCCACGACATGGAGGAGCTGAACATGCTGCTCCACGTCGACGCCACATTGTGCCTACCCCCGTACACGAAGTGGATGTGCGGAGTCCCCGACATCCAGGCGTGGCTGACCGGTCCCGCCGTCGGCTGCCGCGGCTCCCGCCTGATCCCGACCACGGCGAACGGCACCCCCGCCTTCGGCCAGTACCGGCCCACCCCCGACGGAACGGGCTACGAACCCTGGGCGCTCCAGGTCATCGAGATCTCCGGCAACCGCATCACCGGCATCAACGCCTTCCGCGACACCGAGCGCCTGTTCCCGCTCTTCGGCCTCCCCGCACGTATCGGCCCAGACTCCTCTGCCGACACCAGCGCCCCCGAACGCCGCCACCTCCGCAGCCCGGCACACCGCCCGAAGGAACCCCGCATGACCTGGTCAGAGCACACCGTCGTCCGTGACGGCGTCCGTATTTCCTGCCGTGGCTGGGGAGGTTCAGGGCCGTCCGTCGTTCTGTTGCACGGGCTGGCCGGCCACGCGGCCGAATGGGACGCCATCGCCCGAGACCTGAGCCCCGGCTACCGGGTCGTCGCCGTCGACCAGCGCGGCCACGGTGCCAGCCAGCGCTGTCCGCGGGACGTGTCCAGGGCCGCGTACGTCGCGGATGTCGTCGCCGTACTCGAACAGCTCGGCCTCCAGCGACCCGTCCTGGTGGGCCAGTCGCTGGGCGGCCACACCGCCATGCTCGCCGCCGCCGCACATCCCGGGCTCTTCCGTGCGCTCGTCCTGGTGGAGGCCGGGCCGGGCGGGCCGAACCGTAACGTGCAGGCGGAGATCGGGGGGTGGCTCGATGCCTGGCCTAGACCGTTCCCTTCACGGGAGGCCGCCGTCGAGTTTCTCGGCGGTGGTCCGGTCGGCGAAGGCTGGGCGGCCGGCCTGGTGGCACGCGACGGCGGCTGGTGGCCGCGCTTCGACCGGGACGTGATGGTCGGGTCGCTGGCGGAGATTGCCCAGCGGTCCTTCTGGGACGAGTGGTCGAAGGTGACGTGCCCGACCCTGGCCGTCCTCGGCCAGTCCGGCATCATCTCGTCGGGGGAGATCGACGAGATGCTCCGACTGCGGCCGGAGACGGTGGCCTTGAGTATCCCCGGGACGGGACACGATGTTCACCTGGAGCGGCCGGACGTCCTGGTGCACGTACTCCGGGAAGTGCTTGGAGAAGTCACCAGGAGCCGGACGGCGTGATCACGCTCCCGTTCACTGACCGCTGTTCTCGGCAAGCGTGTGCGCGACCAAGGCGTTGGCGTGGCCGTGCCCCAGGCCGTGCTCGGACTTGAGCCAGGAGACGAGCTCCATGTGCTTGGTCAGCGGGGAGGAACGGATGAGGTCCTTCCACTCGGAGATCGAGCGGCCGTACTTCTTCTCGATGGAGGGGAAGTAGCTGGCAGGACCCTTTACCGCGTCGGTCATGGGATGTCCCCGTTTCTTGTCGAAACGATCTTGATGGTGTCGATGATGCCTGCCGGGTGCGACAGGCGGCTACTGGTTCACCTGGGCGGTGGCCAGCCGGGCTGTCACCGCCGCCAGCTAGCACAGGCCGAGTCCCGCGCCGGCCATGAAGGCCAGGACGGAGGCGGCGGACGCCATGAAGCCGACGAGAACGATCACGGGCGCGAGGCGCGAGGCACGAGCCCAGCGGCGGTGGCCCCGGGCGGCGAGCGGGTGGGCCAGGACGACGAACGCGGCACACAGGGCCAGGTAACCGATCATCCCTGCGAACATGTGCGCGGCGCGGTGCCCGCTCATCACCGTCGCGTCCGGGGAGCTTTCGGGGAAACCTGCCCCGGCGTCGGCCGGGAAGAGCGCGGCGGCCCAGAACGAGGCACCGAAGACACCGACCAGGACCGGGCCCAGGTTCCTCCCGCACCTCCGTGCAACGTCCGGCGCAGACCGGCGGCACCCGCGATCAGCAGCATCCCGGTGAGCAGGAAGTTCACCGTCTGGATCCACCCCGCCTCCCCGAGCGCGAGCTGACTGATCGCGTTACGGGTGAAGTCGAACCCGTCACGCGCGAATCCCTGAGCGATGCCGACCAGGAGAAACAGCGGGCCCGCCGACCAGAGCCCTCCGTGCCGCAAGACCAGACTCAGACGCGACAGGGGTGACGTGCTGGGTTGCGCTGAGCGTGTGGGTCATGGACGGGCCTTCCTCGCGTCGGTGTTGTCGCCCTTATGACCGACGGCCGTACGCAAAGTCATCGCCCCCACCCGAGTGCGCTGCGTCACAGACCGCTCCGTCCCGTCCGCCGGCTTGTCGAGAAGGCCGTGCCACCACGTGCCAGTAGAGGCGGTGAACAGCGGTCAACAAGGGGTCGCGCAGGGACGACCGAAACGACATCTTCGGAACTTGTTTCAGCAGGTCAGAGGCTATCTGGAGGCCCAAGTGCCGGGTGATTCCTCGCTCTCACTCGTTGACTTTGTGCCTTGGTGATAGAAGAACATGACAGACCGCCCAAAAACATGCCAATAGCCACTGAAATCAGGCAAATTGGACCGGGTGCGACTAGGGCCACGCCCAGGTACGCGAGGGCAGGTTCGCTCTTTCGGCGGCGCCGGATGCTGTCCTCCGCCCTCTGGGGCGCGCGGAAGCGCCAGCGGCCTGGCGCGGCTCGCACCCTTGCTTGAGTACGGTGCGACGCGAGAATTCGGTGCTCATGAGGTCCCATCGCCGAGCGCGAGTGGCTGACGGTGATCCAGCTGCCCGCACTCGCCCGACCTCAACCCGGTCGAGTGGGTATGGGCACACGTCAAACGCGGCCTGGCCAACCTCGCCGTCATGGCCCTCGACCGCCTCGAAACCCTCGTCCGCAACCGGCTCAAACGCCTTCAATACCGGCCCGACACCCCCGACGGCTTCATGGCGGGCACCGGCCTGACCCTTGACGACCCAGCGTCACCCCGACGAGCTGAAGTCAGCATGTGTGGCGCGTACGTCACACCAGTGCCGCGCCGCCGTCTATCGCGAGCGTGGTGCCGGTGACGTAGGCGTTGGACAAGACGAAGAGATAGGCCGCCGCGGCTTCCTCGGCAGTGCCGACACGCCGCGTGAGCAGCTCGGACCCGGCGCCCTGGAGGAAAGCCTCCGGGTCCGGGACACTGCCGTCCCACAGCTCGGTGCGGATCACACCGGGCTGGATCACGTTGACGCGCAAAGGGGCGAGTTCGACGGCGAGTGCCCGGGACAGGGCCTCGATGCCGCCGGTGATACCTGCCGTGAGCGCGGTTCCGGACAGGGGGCGGATCGCGAGGACGCCGGAGCTGAAAGTGATCGAGCCGCCGTCGCGCAGTCGCGGCGCAGCGTACTTGGCGCAGAGGAACGCGCCCCAGAACCGGCGCTCGAAGACGGCCCTGGCCTCCTGCGGGGTGGTGTCGACCAACGGCTTGATCAGCAGGGATTCGCCCGCGGTGTAGACGAGGTGGTCGAACTCCCCGACTTGCTCGAAGAACGCGGCGATGGCGTTGCCGTCGGCGACGTCCAGGCGGCGGCCTTCGGCCGACTCGCCCAACCGCTTCGTCGCGGCGTCCACGCGGTCCTGATTGCTGGAGGCGACCACGACGTCCGCGCCGGCCCCCGCGGCCTGCTGGGCTACCGCGAAGCCGATGCCGGAGGTTCCACCGATGATCACGATCTTCTTGCCGGCCAGAGACATGGGATCCGTTCCTTCGTCGATGCAGTGCCGGGGTTCGGCAACCGCCACGACAAGAACGTACGTCTCCACATCGAGACGGTGAATGACTTGAGATCTTGATCCTCTGTCATATCGTCTCATCATGCAGCCACTAGAGTGGCGCTATGGACATCCTGAGCGACACCCTCGAAGTCCTGCGCACGGGACGCCCGATGGTGACTCGCACCGACGCGCACGCCCCTTGGGCCCTGAAGTTCCAACCCATCTCAGGAGCCGGATTCCACGTGGTCGTGGAAGGACACTGCCACCTGCTGCCACCGCGCGGCCAACCGCTCGCGCTCGGACCCGGCGACATCGTGTTCCTGCAGCGCGGCAGCGGACACACCCTGTGCGATGCACCGGGCCGCGATCCGGTGGACTTCGTACCGGACCGCGTGGACCGTTCCTCGCCGATCGGCCAGGTCACCGTGGACGGACCAGGGCCGCACACGGTGCTGGTGTGCGGCGCGTACGCGATCGACGTCGATCGCCCGCATCCGCTGTTCAGCGATCTACCGGAGGTCATCCACCTCCCCGCGGTTCCGGGCCGACACCCGGTGCTGCGCTCGGCGGTCGATCAGCTGTGCGCCGAGTTCCACGCGCCGCAGCCGGGCTCGGACGCGGTCGTCACGGCGCTCATCGATCTGCTGCTGCTGTACATCCTCCGGTCGTGGTACGCCGAACTACCGAAGGAGCGGACCCGGGGTTGGGCGGCCGCGCTGACCGACCCGGCAGTCGCCCCGGCCCTGAAGGCGATCCACGACGATCCCGGCCATCCCTGGACCGTGGAGTCTCTGGGCACCCGCGCCGGGCTGTCCCGCGCGGCGTTCGCCCGCCGCTTCGCCTCGGTGGTCGGCGAGCCGCCGTTGACCTACCTGACCAACTGGCGGATGGCCACCGCGGCGCGGTTGCTGCACCAGTCGCCTGCCCCGCTGAGCACAATCGCGCAGCGCACGGGGTACACGTCGGAGTTCGCCTTCGCCAAAGCTTTCAAACGACACTTCGGATCGCCGCCGGGCGCCTACCGCAAGCAGGTCAAGACGGCAGGCGACGAACCAGGCGGACACAACTGACGGTGAGGGCCGGGACATCGCCGCAGCGGACTGGGAAGCGGGGCCCGCTGACGATCCCGGCCTCGCCTCAGCGTGTTGATCACGCTGACGGTGGTGCCGGTGGAGTTGCTGACGTAGGCCCGCAGCCCGTCGGGGCGGACGGTGACGGCTTGGGGCCGTTTCCCACGGGGACGGTGCCGGTGACGGTGTGGGTGGCCGTGTCGATGACACTGACGGTGTTGGCGCCGGAGTTCGCCACGTAGAGGCGGGTGCCGTCGGGGGTGAGGGCCAGCCCGCGCGGGGCGTTGAGGCCGCCGATGGTGGTGAAGAGGGTGTCGGTGGCCGTGCTGACGACGGCGACGGTCCCCGAGCCGGGCAGGGTCACGTAGAGGTTCTGGCCGTCGGGGGTGACCGCTGCGGCCCACGGGCCGGCCCCCACGGCGATGGTGGCGGCGACGGCGTCCGCGGCGGTGTCGATCACGCTCAGGGTGTTGCCGCCCGAGTTGGTCACGTAGGCGCGCAACCCGTCGGGCCGCATGGCGACGGAGTGGGGTGCCGGTCCCACCGGGATCGTGTCGGCGTCGGCCACCAGGGGCAGGGCGGCGGAGGGGAAACTTCCGGACTTCTCGTCCTGTGGCGGGGCTTGACCGACTGGCATTGCCGACTCCTCTCGACCGGACTCCCGAATTCGACGAGTGTCAGAGCGAGTTGAGGATTTCAGCCCTGCAGTCCCATAACCTGGCGCCCGTGACTTTCAGGAGTCGATTCCGCGCGTACTTCCCCGAATCGTCCCACCCGCCGCGACCCTGCACAATTGGTCAACCGGAGCGCTCGGGCGCACATGTGACCAGCGGGAAGTAAATACATCTTGTAATATTCACCACTCACTGCATCATATGCACCCTACTCATCCGTGGAATGCCTGCTTCAGTTTTTACACGAAGCCCCCAGCCTCCGTACGGTCCCTGGAACGTTACGCTCGCCCCCGAGTCAACGCCGTCGCCAGGCACGTTACTGAGGACGACTCCGCCGCCCGCCGTCGGGGTTTCTTACAGCGGCCTACGGCACGTTTCCGGCGTATTCCGGGTGGCTTCCCAAGGGCTTGCAGGGAATCAAGGTGTTGCTTCCCGTTCTGACGCCTGCTGCTGTGGTATTTAAATGACTGGCTGCGAGAGTTATGAGCACATGCCGAAGCCGATCACGTTGCCCCGAGTCGGGATTCGCAGAAGTCCTCTCAAACCAGAGCGTGGTGCGAGACAGTCCTGACAGGCATCCGGCGTGGACCTGATGCCCGATCAAGCTGCAATCGCGGTGGAACGAAACGACTATTCCAGGTGCGAAGCCCCGTCGGGCAGTTCCTGCCACCCCCCCCGCGGCGGGAAGACCGCGACGAAGTACCACACCGTCCGCCTCATCCTCGTGGCCCCGCTTCGGAAGAAGCTTCACGTGCCGGTGCCCGAGGACCCCGCCAGGGGCGGCCGTGAACCGGCCGGACGTCATCGCCCCGCAACGGGCGACCCGGGTGGACGTCCCCGGCCGGCAACGGCACCGACCCTGAACTGATGGAACGTCACCTGGCAGGCCCTTGGCCCTCCACCGACAAAATGCTGGACACGCTCGTTTGAACAGAGCGAGGACGGGACGAACGACGTCGTGGCGGCGCTGCTGGCGCAGGCCCGGCATGAAGGGCAGGACACGTGATCCCGATGCCGCCGCACCGTACCAAAGGGCCCTGGCGTACTCGGCGCCACCCCTGAGCTGGGGGCAGCGCGGCCGAAGCGGCGGCCGATGCTGTGCCGCGGTCAGGGGCAGCGCTCAGGCGGGATGCAGGAGAGGAGACGAGGTGAGCAGCGCGCGGACGCCCGAACGGGACGAGTACGGGTTCGCGCGGGGCCACGACGCCGGGGAACCGGTCCGTCAGCCCATGGGGTGGCAGGTGGCGTCGCGCACCATGTCAAGGTGCCGGGCGACGATGGGCCGCGCCTTGTTGGCGGCTGCTGTCACATCCTTGTTGTCGCCCTGGTCGATCTGCTTGTCGATCAGTGCCAGCGTGGTCTTGTGGCCGGCTTCCTGGGCAGTCAGCCACGCCTCGTCGTAATCGGGGGAGCCGGCCTTCTGCTGGACGCCCTTGAGATGTTGCTCCTGTTCCGGTGTCGGGGTGGCAGGCAAGCTGATGTTCATCTTGTCGGCGAGCGCTTTCAGGTCGGCGTCCAGCTTCGTATGGTCCTTGACCAGCGCGGCACCGACGTTCTTGACGCAGGAGTCCTGTGCGTTCTTCCGTGCGTCTTCCCCGGCGGCGATCTCCGCGAGGTTGGACTGGTGGGCAGCGACGACGAACTCCTTGTCGCCATCCCCACCGGGCTGTGCCGCGAAGGCCGAGGGCGCACACAGCCCTACCGCGGCTGCGAGCATGGTCGTCACGGCGAACGGTGATCGGCGTATGGCAGTCATCCTTTCCCCTTCCTCACGGCCGTCACCCCGGTTGGGCAGATCGGCCGGTGGCTTCCCGCGCCTACCCCTCTCGGCGCACTCGAACGCCGGCGGGCTTTCTCACGTCCGGGTGCGCGAACACCAGATGGGCGACGGCGCCGCCATCCTGCCGGCCGGCCGGGCCTCAACGGCCCCCGGCCTTTCGGACCGTCTCGGCGGAGGGGCGGTGCTCCTGTCCACCGGTGGCCTGGCGGTCCCTGCGCAGGACCAGCAGTGATATCGCCGCGAGCACCACGAGGACGGTGCCGACGGCGATGTCGAAGATGCGGGTTCCGCTGTTCATCGCCGTGTTCTGCAGTCCGAGGACGAACGGCGACGCGATCATCCACAGGCCGCCGAGGCCGATCACCACATCGGAGAGCACACCGCCGCCCCGGTACAGCCGCCGACCGGCGACGAACATCAGAACCAGACCGACAAAGGCTTCATTTACCTGTGCGTCCTTGGGTCCGTCCTGAGTGATCATGGTGAACAGCCACAGGGCGAGGGCAGCAGCGAACATGAGGAGGCCGAGGATCTCGTCATGGAATCCCTGCCGCAGCACATGTGCCCGGTCTTGCCGGGTGAGGGGTTGCGTGGAGACGGGCATGGGGTCCTCCTTGCCGACTGGCACGGCGATGCCAGCCGCCTACCCCCGCTCCGGCACGCCACGCCCGTGAACTGCCGAGGGACGGGCTATGGCGGCATCCGCCCGGCGGGGACCGTTGGGCCTCACCCGTACGCGCCTTCGCCAGGGCGGACGAATCGGCGTTGAGGAGCGTAGACAGGTAGCGGTGAGCCAGGAGATCGATACTCACCGCTACTTCACGCGAGGGATTCCGCATGGCAATGACATCGACCGAGCCGGTCGCTCCGGTCCCGACGCCGGGGCGCACGCCGGGGCAGGTGGTGGTGACCTGGCTGTCCACCACCGACCACAAGAAGATCGGTCACTTGTACCTGATCACTTCGTTCGTCTTCTTCCTGGTGGGCGGGGTGCTGGCGCTGGCGATCCGGGCGGAGCTGGCCCGGCCGGGGACACAGATCCTCTCCAACGAGCAGTACAACCAGGCGTTCACCCTGCACGGCACGATCATGCTGCTGCTCTTCGCCACGCCGACGTTCGCCGGGTTCGCCAATGCGATCATGCCGCTGCAGATCGGGGCGCCGGACGTGGCCTTTCCTCGGCTGAACATGCTGTCGTACTGGCTGTTCCTCTTCGGCGGGATCATCGCCTTGGCCGGGATCCTGACCCCGCAGGGCGGCGCTGACTTCGGCTGGACGGCCTATACGCCGCTCAGCAACGTGACACGCAGCCCCGGCATCGGCTCCGATATGTGGATCATGGGGCTGGCGATGGGTGGTTTCGGCACCATCCTGGGCGCGGTGAACTTCGCCACCACGATCATTTGCATGCGCGCCCCCGGCATGACGATGTTCCGGATGCCGATCTTCACCTGGAACGTGCTGCTGACCTCGGTGCTGGTGCTGTTCGCGTTCCCGGTGCTGGCCGCCGCGCTTCTCGTGCTGGAGTCGGACCGGAAGTTCGGCTCCCACGTCTTCGACCCGGCCAACGGCGGGACTCTGCTGTGGCAGCACCTGTTCTGGTTCTTCGGCCACCCCGAGGTGTACATCATCGCCCTGCCGTTCTTCGGGATCATCACCGAGATCCTGCCCGTGTTCTCCCGCAAGCCGATCTTCGGCTACATCGGCCTCGTCGCCGCGACGATCGCCATCGCCGGACTGTCGGTGACGGTGTGGGCCCACCACATGTTCGCCACCGGGGCCGTGCTCCTGCCCTTCTTCTCCTTCATGACGTTCCTCATCGCCGTCCCCACGGGGGTGAAGTTCTTCAACTGGATCGGCACCATGTGGAAGGGCTCGCTGTCGTTCGAGACGCCGATGCTGTGGTCCATCGGCTTCCTCGTGACGTTCCTGTTCGGCGGGCTGACCGGCATCATTCTGGCTTCGCCGCCGATGGACTTTCAGGTCACGGACACCTACTTCGTCGTCGCCCACTTCCATTACGTGGTCTTCGGCACCGTCGTCTTCGCGATGTTCGCGGGCTTCTACTTCTGGTGGCCGAAGATGACCGGCACCATGCTCGACGAACGCCTCGGCAAGATCCATTTCTGGACGTTGTTCATCGGCTTCCACGGCACCTTCCTCGTCCAGCACTGGCTGGGTGCCGAAGGCATGCCTCGCCGGTACGCCGACTACCTGGCCGCCGACGGTTTCACCGCCCTGAACATGGTCTCCAGCGTCGGCGCGTTCCTGCTCGGCCTGTCGACGCTGCCGTTCTTCTACAACGTGTGGAAGACTGCCAAGACCGCGCCCCGTGTCGAGGTCGACGACCCCTGGGGCTTCGGGCGCTCCCTGGAGTGGGCGACCTCCTGCCCTCCGCCGCGGCACAACTTCGTCACCCTCCCCCGGGTACGTTCCGAATCCCCCGCCTTCGACCTCCACTACCCGGAAATCGCCGCGCTGGAGTGGACCGGCGACCACGGCGAGCGGGACGTCGTCGACGAGGCGGGTGCCCGCAAGACGCCGGGCACCGGCCCGGGCCCGGCCACACGGTAGGCGGCGCGCGCCCATGGACCGGAAGGAGACCACGGCCGGCCTCGCCCGGCTGGAGGGCTACCTCATGAGCCAAACCGCCCTGCAGGAAGCCGCAACGGCGGGCGAGACGTTCGCCCGCTGCTTCTCCTGGCTCGGCCCCCACGAACAGGACGAGATCGCCCGCCGCTTCGCCGACCACCACCTCGCCCTGCGCAAGCAGATGCTGCGAGCGGCGATCGATCGCGCCCACGAACTACGCGGCGAATACGGCCACCGCTACGCCGTGCTGCGCCGCCGCACCGTCGCGGTGGCGCTTGGGGCCGTCGTCGCCGTCACGGCAGCCGCAGTCGGCATGAGCATCACGGTTCTGCGCTGACCTCATGCCTCCGATAGCTCTCCTACGCGGCCGCGCCGCAGTGCGGCCGGATCGAGCACACGTGCCCCGAGCGCACATGTGCAGCATTCCGAGGGGCCCGGTATGCGCCGGAACGGGCCTGTGCGTGGCTACCTGGACCTTCGGTTTCCTGGTCCCCGCTCCGCGCCTCGTCTTCGGTGGTCTTCGCCGCCTTCTGGACGGTCGGAGCCGAGTCCGCCGCGGTCGGCGGGCGGCCCGTACTGCTCGACCTGTTCGCGCAGCTCCTCGGGAGTAGGTGCGGCTTCTTTGTCGCCCTGGGAGGGGGTACTCATCGGTGTGCTGTCTTCTTGATCTCGGCCATGTCGTCCTTGACGCGGTCGCTGATCTGCTCGGGTGCAGGGGTGCCGGCCTTGGCGATCTGCTTCTTCCCGGCAGCAGCCATCCCGGCGGCTACGGCTGCCCGCAGGGCGGCGGTGATCAAGGCGGACGCCCAGACGGCAGGAGCAGGGCGAGGGCTGCGACGGCGCCGACCAAGACCTGCGTGGCGAGGATGCCGACCAGGCCGCCGCCCACGCCGAAGCGTTTCTGTCAAAGCACGCTTACCCCGCAACCTTCTGGTCCCCCGCAGCGGCTTGTGGTCAGCCCATGTGGCGGACAACGAGGCGAGGTGTCGCCCGGACCAGGGCGGCTGCGGCCAGGCCGATAGCGGCGCCGGCGGCGACGTCGGAGGGGTAGTGCGCGCCGCTGTGGACCCGCTCGATCGCCACCAGCGCCATCGGTACGGCGCACGCCGCGCCGGCCCAGGGGCAGGAGGGCGCGATGGCCGCGGTGAAGGCGACGGCGGCGGCGGTGTGGCCGGAGGGGAAGGAGGAGCTGTCGGGCCGGTCCTCGACCTTGTCGTGTGGGACCCACTCCTTGGGCGGTCGGCGACGCTCGACGAGCTGTTTCGCGACCCCGTTGGACAGGAGCTCCGCCACGGCCATGGCCGTGACCCCGGCTGCCGCGGCTTTGCGGCCCTGCCCGCCCCCGCCCGTCGCCATGATCACGGCGGCCGCCCACCACAGTTTCGTGTGCTCGGCCGCTTCTTCCAGCGGCGGCAGCAACTGGCGGGCCAAGACGGAGTCCCACGCGGCCATCCGTTTGGTGAGCCGATGATCACCGCTGCGCAGGGACGTCAGGATTTCCATGCTTCGCCGCTTGCCCGCCCGCGGCCGCGCCACACGGGGCTCACTCCATGCGGCGGCGGTCTTCATCACTCCACTTCCGAGTGTCCCGGGGCTCGACGTAGGGCTCCTCGTCTTCAGGGTGTCCGCCAGCGATGGCGCGCTGTCGGACCATTTCGGCGTCGAACTCCAGGCCCAGGAGGATCGCCAGGTTCGTGATCCACAACCAGATCAAGAAGATGATGACGCCCGCGAGAGTGCCGTACGTCTTGTTGTACGAGCCGAAGTTCGCGACGTAGAAGGCGAAGCCGGCCGAGGCGATCATCCAGATCACCAGCGCCAGGAGACTCCCGGGTGTGATCCACTTGAATCCGCGGCCCTTGGCGTTGGGGGCAGCCCAGTAGAGGATCGCGATCATGATCGTCACCAGCAGGACCAGGACCGGCCACTTCGCGATCGACCACACGGCCAGCGCCGTGTCACCGACGCCAAGGGCGGCGCCCGCCTGCCGGGCCAGCCCGCCGGTGAACACCACGATCAGGGCACTGACCACCGCGAGGATCATCAGCGTGATCGTCAGCGCCAGCCGTAGCGGTAGTACCTTCCAGGCCGGCCGGCCCTCGGGCATGTCGTAGACGGCGTTCGAGGTACGGATGAAGGCGGCCACGTAGCCCGAGGCGGACCAGATCGCAACCGCCAGGCCGACGAGGGCCAGGATCGAGCCGACACTGCTGGTGCCCTGGAGCTGCTGCACCGCGTTGCTGATCACGTCACGCGCGGAGCCGGGTGTCAGCTTGTGCACATTGTCCAGCACCTGCTTCGTCGCCGACTCGCCGGCGATGCCCAGCAGCGACACCATCACCAGGAGGGCCGGAAAGAGCGCCAGCACGCCGTAGTACGTCAAGGCAGCGGCCCGGTCGGCCAGCTCGTCGTCCTTGAATTCCTTCAGCGTGCCGCGCAGCACCGCCGTCCACGACCGCTTCGGCATCTGCGAAAGCCGATCCGGCGCCCGCTCCTCAACCCGCTCATCGGGACCCACGCTGCCAGTCCCGCCCGCAGCGGGCTCGCGGTCCTCGCCGTCCTCTGGTTTCGGCGTACCTGTCATACATGGCGGCTTTCCACCCACACCCACTCCCATGCACCGACCGGAGGCCGGGCGGCCTGAGCGCGCTGCCCACACAAGCGCGTTGCCCACACAGTAGGAAGGTAGGCGAGATTGGAACGCGTCCGCCTGACCACCAAGGAGCAGACCGTCGAGGAAGCGGTCACCGGCGAGGTCCGCAAGGAGAAGGTCGAAGCCGACACAGACGGCGACATGCGCGACCGCTGACACCGGTCGGGGAAGAACCCATTGGGGGACGTCCGCTCGGCCGGCGGGCCCCTCCCCTTGTTTTGCCTCGGCTGAGCGGACTGACGTCTTCGGGGCACCCGTTCAACCGACGCGCGAGCGCGGGCCCGCGGGAATGCCGCGAGCCCGCACCGTTCTCAGAAGTCCCCATCTATAGGGTGGGGCTCAAGCAGAACCGGAGGTGCCGGGGGTGGGGCGCACTTCTTCGGCAGCGTCCTGGCCCACCTGGCGCAGGCCCTGCGCTGTCTCCTGGCCGGCGCTCTGGGCGTGGTCCTTGGTGGTCTCCGCTGCCTCCTGGGCGGTGCTCTTCACCGCCTCCACGGCCTGTGCCGCGGGCTCCCTCATCTCCTCCTTCACCTCCTGGGCTGCTTCGACGACCGTCTGCTTGACCGGTTCCAGCAGTTCTTCGGAGTGCTCCCTCATTTGCCGTCCGGCACGTTCCTCGGCCTCGGTGGTCGGCAGGAGCGCGGCAGTGAGCATGCCGGCGCCGAAGGCGATCAGCCCCGCGCCCAGCGGGCTTCCCTGGGTCTGCCGCTTCACCTGCGAAGGCGCCTGCTGGAGGGTCTCGCTCACCGTCCCGCTGACGTCCTTCGCGGTCTCCGTGATGGTGCCGGCGGCCTGGCTCAGGCCTTCGGAGGCCCCGTGCGCCGTGCTCTGTGCCGTGCCCATCACACGCTCCCTCACTCCGCTGACCCGGTGGCGCACCGAAGCGGCCTTGCGCTGCGCCATCCTGCGGGGGCTCATCCTGTCCGCGAGGGCGTCGACGTTACGCGCCAGATGCTCACGCCGGTACTCCGCGTCGATCCTCAGCTCGTCGGGTGTCGGGCCCATCGCGCATCCTCCTTCAGCGACTCCACGGTCTGTTCGGGCTTGAGGTGGACGTTGCGCCAGCCTGCACGTCCGCTCACGTAGAGCGCCGCGCCGACGGCGGCCCACAGGGCGGTGACGATCAGCGCGGCCCACGCAATGTTGATCACGTTGGCCATCGCGAAGACAGCCGTGAGGCTGCCGAACAGCATCACCATGTGGCCGGCGTAGCCGGCGCCGCCGAGCATCCCGCCCGCTTTGCCGGCTTTGGCGAACTCCTGCGTGAGCTCGGCCTTCGCCAGTTCGATCTCGGTGCGGACCAGTCCGGATACGTCTTGGCCGATCGCCTCGACCAGATCACCGATCGACGGCTCGGCAACCTGACGGTGAGGCGGGGCGGGGCGCATCGGTCGTTCCTGATATGCGGTGGCCACGGTCACATCCCTTCCGCCTGCCGCGACGAACCGCCGTACGGCTGCGCACCGCCGGCCGGCGGGTGGGAGGACGGTGTTGGGACCACGTGCGGGGGCTGCGACTGGCCGTAGGTGTCGGTCAGGTCGTCGTAACCGGCCGGTATGCCAGCCGGTTGGACCGGAGGAACGCCTCCATCAGTCCGGTCACCTGCACCAGCCGCCGGACCGCTGCCTTCGCCCGTACCGGTGTCGGCGGAGGCGGCCGCGATTACCCCCTTCTCGGCCCGCCCGATGAGGAACCCGGCAATGGCCGCGCCCGCCAGGAAGGTGCCCGGGCGGCGGCGGGCGAAGTTCTGCAGGTCGCTGACCAGCCCCCCGGGCCCGCGCTGCTCGATCCGGTCGGCGGCCTGGTTGCCGCCGTCGGCCATCTTCCGCGCTACACCGGCCATGGTGGAGTCGGGCTTGCCGCTCTCGCTCATCTCCTTCAGCTCCTGCGCGAGCCGGCGCACGTTCTCCGCCAGGCTTTGAGTCTGGGCCTGTGCCTGCCCCTGGAGCTGATCGCGCAGGTCGCTGGCCAGATTGCGGGCCTGGGAGGTGGCCTCGCCGACGACGTTGGCCGCCTGCTCTTTCGCCGTTCCGCCTACCTCGGCGGCCTTGCCTCCGACGAGAGCGGCGCCCTCGCTCGCCTTGTCCTGCGCCGTCTGCGCTACCGCCGCCGCGCTG
Source organism: Streptomyces sp. BR123 (assembly GCF_013401435.1). GTDB lineage: Bacteria > Actinomycetota > Actinomycetes > Streptomycetales > Streptomycetaceae > Streptomyces. The sequence continues at coordinate 47,563 of NZ_JACBGN010000007.1, read as the reverse complement.
CTGTCCTGCCGGCGGCTCGATTCCTGGAAGTCACTCAAGGCTCCTCCTGGTCAATCGAAGGATCAAAAGTCCCCGCCCGGAGTGCGCCTGCCCCAGGTTTCAGCCATCAACCTCGCCCACACGACGAGGCATCGAACCCCGTCGCGCCGTGCCGGTAGGGGTTCGTTCGGCGGCGCGGGACGGCGTTTCACCGCTTCCCCCACAGGCCGGGTGAACGGCTGGGTACACAACGGGACCTACGTGGGCTACTCATGCAGCGCATGCAACGGACACGAAAAGATCATCACCACCTGGTAGCCGGACCGGTCGCGGGCGGGCCGTGCGCCGAGAAGGGGCACGGCGCGGGTGCTGCGATGCCGGACGCTGCACGTGGTGCCGCGGCTCGCGACCCACCCGGGCCGCAGCCGCTCCTTTCCCAAATGGCCCCCCAGACGCACGTGCCCGCAGCCGGACAGGCTGGAGCGTGACCGATCGGCGGCCGAATGCATCAGGGCGGGACTCGTCGGCGACGACCTGGCCTCGGACGAGCGGCACCGATCCGGCCCGGACGAAGGCTTCCGCGCCTGCCTCCGGCAATTCGAAGACCACCGTCGGCGAACTCGCGCGGCTGGCCGCGGGAGATCTTTCATGGTCAACAGGCTCGCAGCACCGGCTCCCCGCATACACCGAGCGTCTGGAGAGCCGCCACGCGAGCGCGGTGATACTCGCCACACTCTGGACGCATGGGTCCGCTGGGCTGCCCATGCGAACGAGTAGCCCTCAGCCGAGCGGCGCGTATTGCGCCCGTCGGCAGCGGACCGACCGCTCTGGTGCTCACCCCCCGACGGCCGTCGCCTGTACGTCTCCGCCCTGACCTCGGACGACGTGTCGGTGGGGCGACGTTCAGGACGGCGCGGAAAATCGGACCGCATCCCAGTCGGGGACCAGCCTGCTGGAATCGGGTGCGACCGGATGGCCGCCAGGTCTACGTCGCCAACATCGGGTCCGACAACGTGTCCGTGATCAGCACCCGCGGCCGTGCCGTCACCGACACCGTCGCCGTGGGAGATGGCCCCAGCAGCCTCGCTGTCAGCCCGGGCGGCTCCCCGGTCTACGTCAGCAACTTCGACTCGGACACCCTCTCGGTCATCGACACCCCTCGACAGCCCGCGCAACGGACACAGTGGCCGTGGGCGACGGGCCGACCGGCGTGGCAGCGGCACAAGGAACGAGGGCCTGACCGGGGTCCGAGCGCCGCGCCAGTGCGGCTCGCCTGAGCACGTGAGCCCACGCCGGCCAGGGCGTCCAGGAAGGATCCCCTTCCCTCGCCGCTACCTACCCGAGGGCAGCATGAACCAGCTCTACCCCGAGCGAACGCGCGGCTCAACCAGCGACCTCTTAAGTGCCGACAGGACAACCCCATGTTGCCGAGTTTCGTTCTGGCCAGAACACCTGGCCCGCGCGGCCGGAGTCTCGTCAGCCGGCCAGGGCAACGAGCCTGTGGTAGTCCAGCTCATCTGCCCGCCTGGCCGTGAGGCGAACGTGAACGTCGGCGAGGTACCCCTTCAGGACGGTGTAGAGGGCTGTGTAGGCCTCTTCCTGTCCGCTGCCACCGGGCGGCATCCAGAAGACCAGCAGCTGTTCGTTCCTGCGCTTGCCTTCCCGGGTGGCGAAGGACAGCTCGTGGATGACCAGACGTGGCTTGTCCTCGGGCAGGGCCTGAATGAGCTCGTCATGGGTCAGATTGCCCTCCACCTCCGCCACCAGGACCTCGAGGGTGTCGATGTACTGGAGGATCACGGTATTGATCTCCCGCGTCTCCCTCAGGTGGCGGAAGGCATCAAGGCACCCCTCCGAAAAGCCGATCAGGCTGCTCACGCACACCCCACTTCGCTCGTGGCCAGGGGCTGAAGATACCGCCGGTGATGCAGAGGAAGGCTGCAGGAACTCCGGCTCATTTCGTGCCGCCCAACCGCCCCGGGCCCGACCGGATCGCCGGCTTCGCGGAAAACACCCGGCCTGGCCACACCTGCCTTGCCTCCCGCTGCCGATCACAGCTTTCGCCGGGACGGCGCCCCATGGGCCGGCTCGGCGCCGGTGGCGCGGTGGGATGCTGCAGCATCCTGCAGTGTGCGGCGCAGCAGGCGGGGGCGGGGCCAGAGCAGGGCTTTCCGGCCCCTTCGGGTGGGTAGAGGCTGTCGATGAGGTCCAGGAGCCTGTGGGGCTGTCGCTGTCAGTTGTAGGCGAAGAACGTGATTCCTCGCTCGTCGGCGCTACGGGCGAGGTCGATGAGCCGGTGCAGGCCGGTGACGTCCATGAACGTCAGGTGGCACATGTCGCACAGGAGCACGTCGATGCCCTCGCCGCAGGCCGCGTGCAGGTCGTCGAGGGCGGATCTGCTGTCCAGATCGAGTTCACCGGCCAGTGTTACGTGCACGGCGGGACCGTAGCGCCGCACGGTGATGCCGAACTCCCATTCCATGCCGTCTCACCTCGCCGTGACCGGCCGGCTTGATGCGCGCCCGCCCGGCTTTCGGGGAGCTGGCCCGATTGGATGCGCACGCCCTGAAACGGCAGCAAGCCCACTTCCACCTTATGCCGGTCCGGACGCCTCGGCGGGCTCGACAAACTCCGGACCCGCGCAGTCACCGCCGACCCCACGGCCGTTCGGCTCACGGCCGCCTTCCCCGCCCCTTCATCACCTCCGACATCCTCCAGCAGGACGGCCGGGAACTGCTCGCCGAGCCCTACCAGCAGCGCCGCACCGCCCTGAAGGGACTTTTCACCGAGCACGCGCTGGCGCCGCCGTGGACGCTGTGCCCCATGACCACCGACCATCAAGTTGCCCAGGAGTGGCCGGACTCGTGGACCGGGGTGCCCGGAGTCGAAGGCATCGTCGTCAAAGGTCTGACCCAGAGCGCTGCGGGGGGCCGGCGCGACAGCAACCCGTCATCCGGTCTTCCCACCCGGGACTGTCACACGCGGGGATACCTCAGGGCGTGCCCGGTGCGGCGGGTGGGTGACCCGTCGGCTGGTACGGCGACGTCAGCGCGCCCAGCCGACGCCCGGAGTCGAGGATGGTCCCGTATCCCCGCTCACCCTGCCCGTCAGGAGCCCTACCGTGCTGGAACGCGCCGTGTGCAAGAACTCCGCCAAGGTCACCTTCGTCCTGCCCTCCGACACTCCAGCGGCCGAAGTGAGCGTGGTCGGGGACTTCAACGACTGGCGTCCCGGCGTTCATGCCCTCACCCCGCGCAAGGACGGCAACCGGGCTGTCACCGTGGAACTCCCCAAGGGCAGCACCCACTCCTTCCGCTACCTCGCCGCCGGAGACTACTGGTTCAACGACGACACCGCCGATGACCAGGACGGCCCCAACAGCCGCATCCACACCTGACCGGCGCGCGGCCGCGGCGATCCCAGAACTGCCGACCCGTGTCCGGGCAGTCCTGGCTGGCGCGGGGTTCGAGGAATCGCCGCCGGTTCCTCGACGCGGCCGCCGATCCGCTCCTGGTGATCTACCGGGGCTGCGGCACGCCTTCGCACTGGCCACGGCGGCAGCTGAGGCAGTCGGCCTGAGCGTCGAGTTCGAGGCGTCGAGTGGCTGCTGGTCGTGTTCGACTGCGCAGTCGGCGCTTTCTGAGGGGGACCGCTCTTCGGGGCCGGGTCAGTCTGTCGGTGTGTGGCCGTCGCGCAGCGTGAACAGGGCCAGCGCGCCTGTCGTCTCCAGCAGCCGCTGCAACCGGTGCGGCAGCGGCCCGGCCAGGGCGAGGGAGCGGCTGTTGTTCAGCCGGATGAGGAGGTTGAGGAAGGACGAGTCTGCGAACGTCACGCCAGCGACGTCGACCACCAGGAGCCGGGCGTCGGCGGCGTCGCGATCACACGCGACCGCCAGTTTCCCCGTCGTGTCCATGTCGAACGCACCGGAGCAGACGACCACCCGCACGCCGTCCGGCTCGGGCCTCACCGTCACCCTCGGCGACTCCACGCACGCCTCCCGATCCAGGCCGAACCCACGCCGACCGCCACCTGCGACCGTACGACCTCACCCCCGCAACGACACCACACCCCGGCGATCAGCCCCAGCAAAGGAATGCGGCCAGGGCCCGGCGCTGCTCCAGCTGGGCGAGGACATCGCGGTCGACGCACGGGACGGCAGCGAAGAGCAGCCGACATGCACCCCTCACAGCGCCAGCAGCCCCGACCCAAGCAGACCTCTTCCCTCGGCTATCGCATGGAAAGAGCTGTCGACGTCGGGAAGGGCTTTCCTCTGGATTGATCTGGGCAAACCGGCAGCCGGCAATTTCAGGGGTTCACACCTTCGGTCACACTCCCAGTTCCCCGCCGAAAGCAACCCTTCGGACAACGGTCCAGCCGCCCGTACCGTCGCCGAGGCCGGACAGGCGCCGGGGGTCTGTTCCGTAGTCGGTGGTGACGCTGAGTGCTCGCCTGTGATCATTGAGCGTGCAGGATGCGAAAGCGCTTGTAGGAACGGTGTTTTCGGGGTTGTCGGCGTTGGTCATCGAGGATGTGGCGGACGGTGACGAGAGAGTCCGGGTTTCGGCTCGGACTCGGGATGTTCCCGTTCCCTGTCCCGTGTGCGGGGTGGTGACGGGGAGGGTCCACGGGTATCAGGGCCGGATGGTGCGGGATGTGTCGGTCGACGGCCGACAGGTCGTGGTGCGGGTGAGGAATACGACGGCTGGTCTGTCCGGTCCTGGGCTGCAGGTGGCAGACCTTCCGAGAGCAGGTTCCCGGGCTCTTGGAGCGCCATCAGCGCCGCACCACACGTCTGACCGGCCAGCTCTCTAGCTGGTCAAGGAGTTAGAACTCCTAACGAAATGATCTACAAGGTGGTTGGATCACTCCGGGACTGACGATCCGGGGGTTGGAGTGGCTCGGTCGAAGCCGTGGGATGTCGACCACGAGCTGTGGGGGGTGATCGAGCGGCTGCTGCCGAAGGTGAAACGTCGGCCCCGGCACCCTGGGCGAAGGCGGCATCCGGACCGGCTGGTGTTCCAGGGCATCCTGTTCGTCCTGCACACCGGGATCGCCTGGGAGCATCTGCCGCAGGAACTCGGCTTCGGCTCGGGCATGACCTGCTGGCGCCGCCTGGCCGAGTGGACCGAGGCTGGAGTCTGGCCCCGGCTGCACGAGGTCCTTCTGGCCAAGCTTCGCAGCGTGAACGCCCTGGACTTCTCCCAGGCGGCCGTCGACGGCTCCCACATACGGGCATTGAAAGGGGGATCCACGACGGGACGAAGCCCTGTTGACCGGGGCAGGACGGGCAGCACGCATCACCTGATCACCGACGCCACCGGTATCCCGCTCGCCGCCACCTTGACCGGTGGCAACCGCAACGACGTCACCCAGCTGATTCCGTTGCTTCAGGCGGCGCCGCCGGTGAGGGGCAAGCGAGGCCGGCCCCGGCGCCGCCCGGACGTGGTGCTGGGCGACCGCGGCTACGACCACGACAAGTACCGCCGCCTCGTCCGGGATCTCGGCGTGAAGCCGCTGATCGCCCGCCGGTGCACCGAGCACGGCTCCGGATTCGGCACCCACCGCTGGGTCGTGGAGCGAGCATTCGCCCACCTGCACTGGTTCCGCCGCCTGCGGATCCGCTGGGAGATACGCGACGACATCCACGAAGCCTTCCTCAACCTCGGATGCGCACTGATCTGCTGGCGACGCCTGAACTCCCGATAGAAGTTCAAGACAGGCACGGCCAACGTTGATGGCCCGGTGGCCGGCCTCAGGCTGGTTTGCGCCACACGGAGACGTGTTTCGCGGAGTCCTGGGTGAACGGAGACCCGTCCCATTCCGCGACGCGACGTTCCAGCTCTAGCCCAGCGATCCGCGCCATCAGGTCGAGCTCCGCCGGCCAGGCGTAGCGGTGTCGGGAGTTTTCGCGGCGGTAGCGGCCGTCGTTGCCGTCGCGGGTGAAGTGGTGCGAGACGAGCATCTGCTCGACCAGGTCGAAGGTGTCGAAGCCGAGATGCTGCTGGGAGACGTCGAACGGCACCGCGACCTGGCCGGGCGGCAGAAGCCGCAGCGGCGGCACACCCAGCTCGATGACGAACCGACCGCCGGGCTCCAGATGCCGTGCGGCGTTGCGGAAGCACTCGACCTGCTCGTCCTGCGTGAGCAGGTTCGTGATGGTGTTGTAGACGAGGTAGACCAGGGTGAACGCTCCGGGAACGACGGTGGTGGTCATGTCCCCGATGACTACCGGGAGGGTGCCCTCGTCGACCTTGCGCCGCAGCACCGCTGCCATGTGCTCGGACAGTTCGATGCCAAACACCGGCACGCCGCGTTCCCGGAGCGGGACTCCCACCCGTCCGGTTCCGATCGCGAACTCCAGCGCCCGGCCGTCTCCGGCGAGCTCGGCGAGGAAGGCGAGGGTCGGTCCGAGAACGGTAGCCGAGGAGGCTTCGGCTTCCTCTGCGTCGTAGCGGTCGGCGGTCGCGCGGGTCCACAGTTCACTGCTCGTCACGGGTGGCCACTGTGCCGGGTGCCGAGGGGCGCTGTCGACGCATTTAAGTTCTCCGCGGCTCAGCGTGCCCGCTGGAGCTGGTGGAAACGGATCGTGACTTCCAGTTCGGAGTCGACTCTCTCGTCAGTCTTCGGCTCATGAAGTCGATCACCGCGAGGCGGGCCATGGCTTCGGAGCGGTGGGGGTGGGTTTCGTAGTCGCGGGCCAGGCGGCGGTGGTGCATGGGCCAGCCGAACGTCCTCTCCACGACCCATCGCCGCGGGATGACCTTGAAGCCCCTGGATGCGCGGCCACTCGTGCGCGATCCAGCGGGCGATCTCCGACTCGTCCCTCTCGACCGCCCGCCGCTCGGGCCGCTGCAGACCCCATCCGAGTCGGCCGGTCAGCAACCGCCACACCGACGCCCTCGACAGAACCACTCCCGTCACCCGCTCAACGACGGCGCCGACTCGCTCCAGGGTCCACAGGTCAGCCTCGAAACGATGGGCCTGGGCAACCCGCTCCAACGCGGCCCGGACGATCTCGACCTGGGCGTCGTCAGCTTGGGCGGGCGACCGGTGGCGGCACGCCGCCGCAGGGCCGAAGCACCACCTTCCTCCCACGCCCGCCGCCATCGCCGCACGCTCTCGGCGCACACCCCCACCGCCCGCGCGATCTCCGCATTCGAGACACCGTCCTCGAACAACTCGACCGCCCGGACACGACGCGCCTCCGCCAAGTGAGGTCGCGACAACGGCGGAAGGCAGGCGCTGGCCGTAGAAGGCGAAGGTTGATAAGCCACCCCGACAGCCTCCCACCCACACCGCCACTACACCCACCGAGCTTACGACAAGATCAGTAGGGCCGTGAGATGTCTTTCGGTGTGCGTCCAGGCACCTCACACCCGGAAGCGGACACCTCCCTTCTACAGCCGTCGGCCTGTGGATACAGGCAGCTGTGGTCGGGTAGCCGGATCACGTTGCCGTGACCCCGCCCCTCAGAACCGGACGTGCACCTTTCAGCGCATCCGGCTGAAGCAAGCCACGATGGCTTCGCAGGTCAGCAGGGTCACGTGGCCCGTCTGCCGTCGCCAGCGTGATGCTGGCGGTGGCATTCGGAGTGCACGAGGCGAAGGTTGTTCCGCTCGTCCGTGCCGCCGTCTCGTCGGTAGGTGAGCGGCCGGAACCCGCAAAGTCGCCCGACATGCCGTGGCCACGAGTTCGTAACGAGCCATTGACAGTGGCTTCGGCTGGAGGCAGTCTCATCTCCACACGGTTGGCTAAACGATTAGGCAAACCGTTATCGACCAATTTGAGAAGGTTCAACGATGCGCCGGATCGGGATCAAGGACGTGGCTGCGGCGGCAGGTGTGTCGACCGCCACCGTCTCGCACGTCCTGAACCGGGTCGAGGGCAAGCGGATCAGCGAAGAGACGCGTCAGCGCGTCTGGAAGGCTGCCGATGAGCTCGGGTACGCGCCCAACGGACTGGCTCGCGGGCTGAGGATGCAGCGGTCGCAGACCATCGGCTTCGTCAGCGACCAGATCGCCACCACCCCCCACGCGGGCCGGATGATCCTGGGAGCCCAGGAGGCCGCCGCGGCCGAGGGTGTGGTTCTGTTGCTGGTCAACACCAGCGGGGACGCCGAACTGGAACGCACAAGCATCCAGATGCTGCTCCAGCGGCAGGTGGACGGCGTGGTGTACGCGGCCATGTACCACCGCATCGTGGAACTGCCCGGCGCCCTGCACGCCACGCCGACCGTGCTGCTCGACGCGGGCTCGGCCGATCCTGCCGTCCCCTCGGTGGTACCCGATGAGGTCCAGGGTGGCTACGCGGCGGTGCGCGAGCTGACCGATTACGGCCATCGCCGGATAGGAGTGACCGTGCAGACCGTCGACCTTCCCGCCCGGCGGGGCCGCCTGGAGGGCTACCGCAAGGCGCTGGCGGAAGTCGGCGTCACCTACGACCCGTCGCTGGTCGCTGCCGAGACGGCGGTGCCGTTCAACACGGTCGGCGGTGACGTGGAGGCGGGTTACCGGGCCGCGCGGCGGCTGCTGACGGCGGAGCAGCGCCCCACGGCGTTGTTCTGCTTCAACGACCGGATGGCGGCTGGTGCTTACCGAGCTGCTGCCGAGCTGGGGCTGTCCATCCCCGGTGACCTGTCGGTCATCGGGTTCGACAACCAGGAGCTGGTCTGCGAGTCGGTTTACCCGCAGCTGAGCACGGTTCAGCTGCCGCACTACGAGATGGGGGCACAGGCTGTGGCTCGGTTGTTCGCTCTCACCAAGTCCCCGGGCCGGCCACCGGGCCCGGACATGAAGGAATTGCTGCCTTGCCCGCTGGTGGCGCGGGCATCGGTCGCTTCGCCGCCCCGACTCTGACCCCGGGACGGCGAAGCACTTCACACCGTGACAGGCGACCGTTGCGACCGGTCGTCGGTCCTGTCAATACATGGAACACAGTGAGGGTACACAGATGTCGCCTGAGATTTTCGATGAGCGGTCCAGGCGGCATTCCCGCCTGATGTCCGACAGCGCCGCGGAGTACTGAGCCGCGCTCTTCCCGCCGTCCCTGTGCCGGCGCTTCAGACCGCCTTCCCACCCTTCGCCGTCGGCATCTCGCCGTGCCGGTCCTCCCATGCTCTGCCTTGAGGGCTGGCAGCGGTTGCCGGGGGCAGGCGTTTTCACTGAGTCCCCCGAGGGGATCGTGGCCGGCTGCGTCCGGCGCCCGTCGTCCTCGCATGCTCTGCTGCACATACCGAAAGGCACGCGTGTGTCCACCGCGCCCTGCGATCCGTACCGGCCGATCGCGCATCTGCGCCCGCCCCGGAACTGGATCAACGACCCCAACGGGCTGGTCTTCCATGACGGCCACTACCACGTCTTCCACCAGTACAACCCCTCTGGCGCGACGCACGCGAACATGCACTGGGGTCACTTCCGCAGCCCCGACCTGCTGAGCTGGGAACCGCTGCCGATCGCCCTCGTCCCGACCCCCGGCGGCGTGGACGCGGACGGGTGCTTCTCCGGCAACGCCGTCTCCGACGGCGACCGCCTCGTCGTCTTCTACTCCGCGAACCGCTGGGACCGCTCGCCCCAGCACCAGCCGGTCACCACCGCCACCTCCCTCGACGGCGGCCGGACCTTCACTCCACGGAACGACCTGGTCATCCCCGCATGGCCCGACGACTGCACGATGTACCGCGACCCGTATGTGTGGCGGGAGGGCGAGCGGTGGCGGATGCTGGTCGGCGCGGCCCTCGCGGACGGCCGGGGCGCGGCCCTGCTGTACGAGTCGGCGGACCTGGGGAGCTGGACCTATCTGGGCCCCTTCGAGGGGCGCGAGCAGGAGCCGATCGGAGGCACCGGTCTGCACACCGGCGAGGGCTGGGAGTGCCCCCAGTACCTGCCGCCGCAGTCCGGACACCGCGGTGCCCTGATCTTCAGTGCCTGGAACGACCACGACGGCGACCGCTGCGTCACAGCCCTGATCGGCGAGGAGAACGGGGACGCCTTCGAAGCCGGCCAGCCCGTTCTCGTCGACTACGGCCCGGACTGCTACGCGCCCGCCCTCTTGCGTGCACCGGGCGGCCGATGGCTGCTGTGGGGCTGGTCCGCAGAGGCCCGCGAGGAAAGCTGGGCGGTCGCCGACGGATGGGCTGGGGTGCTCACGTTGCCTCGCGAGGTCCAGGTCGGCGGCGACGGTACACTCCGGCAGCAGCCGGCGGCTGAACTGCTCGCCCTGCGAGGCGAGCACGCCGTCCATGCCTCGGGCGAGATGCACGGCCCGGATCCGGTGGACCTCGGTTCCATCGGCCGCGCCTTCGAGCTGGTGGCCCGCCTGGAGCCCGCCGAAGGGGCCGGTCTGCGACTGCTCACCACCCCCGACGGCTCCGAATACCTCGACATCCGCTGTGACGCCGCCACCGGCGAGCTGGTCGTGGACCGCGACCACGCCTCGCTGGACGCCCGCGCACGGGCCGGTTCCTACCGGATGCCCTGCCCCGCCGGCCGGCCGGTCGAGTTGCGTGTGGTCGTCGACCACTCCGTCGCCGAAGTCTTCCTGACCTCCACCGGTCAGGTTCTCACCCTGCGCTTCTACCCAACCGGCGACGCCCCGTGGCGCTTGCAGGCCCACAGCGCACCGGACACACGCCTGGGCTACACCGTCGATGCCTGGAACCTGCGCCCACTGGTCGTCAAGGAGCCGAGCGCCGACACCGGACTGCTGCACGAGCAGTCCCCCTGACGGATCCGTCATCCCGCCGCCGTGGCCACGGCCCGAGGTGATCCCGACCGCCCTCAAGGTCGCGAAGGGCGCGTCCGCCAAGGCGGAGGCCACCACGCCGTACACCGGCAAGGGCGAATCCCCCCCCATGCACCTGCGCACCACCCACCCTCACCCGCACCGACACCGGAGGAACCCACCATGAACACGCCGAGCAGGAGATCACGCCGGACAGCCTGTACGGCCCTGGCCCTGGCCCTTCCCCTGGCGGCGCTGGGCGCCTGCGGGGGCGGCAGCAACACCGCCACCTCCGCCGAGAAGGGCAGCGGCACCGGCACCATCACCGTCTGGGCCCACCAGGGCCAGGCCGGTGAGTCGACCGCCCTGCAGAACGCGGTGAAGTCGTTCAACTCCTCCCAGGACAAGGTCAAGGTCAAGCTGACCCTGATTCCGGACACCGACTACACCAAGACCCTCACCGCGACCGACGCCTCCAAGCTGCCGGACGTGATGGAGTTCGACGGTCCGACCATGGCGAACTTCGTCTACAACAAGAAGCTCGCCGCGATCGACGACTACGTTTCCGTCAAGACCATGGCCAACGCCACGGACGCCATCAAGGCCCAGGGCGAGATCAACGGCAAGCACTACGGCCTGGGCATGTACGACTCCGGGCTCGGTATCTACGGCAACAAGAAGCTTCTCGACGCGGCCGGGATCAAGTACCCCACTGGGCTGTCCGACGACTGGACCGCGGCCGAGTTCACAGCCGCCGTCACGAACCTCGCCGCCAAGGACTCCGACGGCAAGAGCCTGGACCTCCAGGAGAGCGGCGGCTACGCCAACGAATGGGGCACCTACGGCTTCGCCCCGATCATCTGGTCGGCCGGCGGCTCGCTGCTGGAGAACGGCAAGGCGGAAGGCGTCCTGGACACCCCGGCGGTGGCGTCGGCCCTGAAGACGTTCCAGGACTGGAAGAAGTACACCGACCCCAACACCGACGGCAACGCCTTCGCCAAGGGCCGCGTTGCCCTGAGCTGGGTCGGCCACTGGATGTACCCCACCTACAGCAAGGCCCTCGGCGACGACCTGGTCGTCCTGCCGCTGCCCGACTTCGGCAACGGCCCCAAGACCGGTCAGGGCTCCTGGCAGTGGGGCATCGGCGCCAACACCAAGAACGGCAAGGCCGCCGGCGCCTTCCTCGACTCCCTCCTCAACGACACCAACGTCACCGCGATGACCACAGCCAACGGTGCCCCTCCCGGGACCACGTCCGTGCTCGCCAAGAGCGACCTGTACAAGCAGGGCGGCCCGCTCCAGCTCTTCGCCGACCAGCTCGCCAAGCCCTGCGGCGACTCCCGGAGCGACAAGTCCTGCGTCGCCGTGACCCGCCCGGTCACCGCCGGATACCCCACGGTCACTGCCAAGTTCAGCCAGGCGCTGGCCGGCATCTACGGCGGGGCCGATCCGAAGGCCGCCCTCGAGAAGGCCGCCCGCGCCATCGACCAGGACTTCTCGGACAACGACGGCTACAAGCTGCCGTAGCCGGCGGTCAGTCGCCATAGCCGGCATCCAGCAGCCGGGAGAGGACCCCTACCGTGACCACCGTGAGCCCTGCACCCGCCGCCCCCGCAGGCAGGAAACCGACTCCGCCATCGACCTCCCGGATTCGCAAACGACCCGGGCGCAGGAACCGCGACTGGCTGCGCGGACTGCTCATGTCCGCGCCCGCCCTCGGCGGACTGATCGCCTTCGTCGGCGTACCTTTCGTCTACGCCGTCGTGCTCTCCTTCTACAACGTCCGCCTCGGCTCCCCGCTGCCGCCCCGCTTCTTCGGCATCGAGCAGTACCGGCGCCTGTTCACCGACCCCGACATGTCCGGCCCGTTCCTGCGGGCCCTGCTGAACAACCTCACCTTCACCGTGGTCGTGGTCCCCGTACAGACCGGCCTCGCGCTGGCACTCGCGATCCTGCTCAACCGCAAACTCAAGGCCATCGGCGTCTTCCGGTCGCTGTTCTTCCTGCCGGTCGTCTTCCCCATGGCCCTGGTCGCCGTCATCTGGCGGCTCATCCTCGCCCGCAGCGGCGACGGCCTGCTCAACTCCGCGCTGGACGCGGTGAGTTTCGGCAACTGGGGGGCCTTCGACTGGCTCGGCGACGGTCTGACCGCCATGGCCTCGATCATCGTGCTGTCCATCTGGCAAGGTGTCGGCTTCCAGATGGTCATCCTCCTCGCAGGACTCCAGCAGATCCCCGGCGAGCTCTACGAGGCCGCCGAACTCGACCGGGCCTCCCGCTGGCAGCAGTTCCGCCACGTCACCCTGCCCGGCATCCGTGGCACTCTCGCCTTCGTCGCCATGCTCACCTCGGTGCTGTCCTTCCGCGTCTTCGACCAGGTCTACGTCCTCGTCAAGGGCGGCGGACTCGACGAGGACGCCACCCGCACCGTGATGTACCAGGCCGTCACCACCGCCTTCGACCAGAACAACATCGGCCAGGCATCCGCGATCACCGTCGTCTTCTTCCTGATCGTCGTCGCCCTGACCCTCATCCAGCGCCGCGTCCTCCGCACCGGCAACGAGGACTGATCCCCATGGCCCAGACCCGAAGCTCCCTGCGCCGCTTCCTCGACTACGCCGTCCTGAGCGTGCTGTCCTTCATCTTCGTCCTGCCCGTCCTCTACCTGATCCTCGGCAGCTTCAAGCCCTCGGACGAAGTCCTGAGCGGCCTCACCGGCTTCCTGCCCACCCACCTCTCCTTCGACAACTACAGCGCCGTCCTGGACAGCTTCGACTCCGACGCCACCGGCTACTTCTGGCGCTTCATGGGCATCTCCCTGCTGCTGTCCACCGTCGTCGTCCTCGGCGGCCTGATCGTCAACTCCATGGCCGCCTATGGGCTGGCCCGCCTGCGCTGGAAAGGTCAGGGCGTCGTCTTCGCCCTCATCCTGCTGCTGATGCTGGTCCCGTTCGAAGCGGTGGCCGTGCCGCTGTTCTACATGTTCAACAACCAGCGCAACACCATCTACATGCAGGCGATCCCCTTCATCGCCAACGCCTTCTCCATCTACCAGTTCGCCACCTTCTTCCGGGCCATCCCGCCCAGCATCGAAGAGGCAGCCCGCATCGACGGCGCCGGCCCCTGGCGGACCTTCTTCGCGATCATCGTCCCGATGTCGAAGCCGGTCTTCGCCTCGGTCGCCATCCTGACCTTCCTCACCCAGTGGGGCTCCTTCCTCTGGCCCGTCCTCATGGTCTCCGATCCCTCGGTCCGCCCCCTGCCGCTGGAAATGAGCGTCTTCCAGGGACAGACGCCCGTCGACTGGGGCCAGGTCCTCGCCTTCGGCGTCCTGCTCGTCCTGCCCGTCCTGATCGTCTTCGCGTTCTTCCAGCGGTGGTTCGTCCAGAGCGTCGCCAGCTCCGCCGTCAAGGGCTGACCCACCGACCGAGCACCCGCACCTGCGTGCGCACCCCACGTCCACCCCCGCAGAGAGACACTTCATGAGCACGGCCACCTGCGGCATCACCGTCATCGGTGAATGCGTCGCCGACGCCTTCACCGACGCTTCCCACTCCGTCCCCGCCCAACTCGCCTTGAACGTCCTCCCCGGCGGCGGCCCCGCCAACACGGCCGTCGCCCTCGCCCGGCTCGGCACTCCCACCCGCTTCCTTGCCCGCATCTCCCACGACGTCTTCGGCACCCTCTTCCGCAACCACCTCACCGCCTCCGGCGTCGACCTGACCGACAGCGTGAACGCCCCCGAGCCCAGCACCCTCGCCATCGCCAACCTCGACGAGGCCGGCCAGGCCACCTACTCCTTCTTTGCCGACGGTGCCGCCGACTGGCAGTGGAATCCCGACGAACTGACCACCGCACCGGACGGGCACACCGCCGCCCTGCACACCGGATCCCTGGCACTGATCCGCCGGCCCGGCGGAAGCCACATCGAGGACCACCTCGCCGACGCACGCGAGCACGCCAGCGTTTCCATCGACCCCAATGTCCGTCCCCTGCTCGTACCGCCCGCCGCCTACCGCAGGCAACTCCACCGCTGGTGCGCCCTCGCCGACATCCTCCGCCTCAGCGAAGACGACCTCGCCCTGCTTCTTCCCGGAGCCACTCCCGAGCAGGCCTGCGACACCTGGCACGAGGCCGGAGCCCGCCTCGTCGTCATCACCCTCGGCAGCCGCGGCGCCCTCGCCTCCCTCGACGGCCACCGCGTCACCGTCCCCGCACCGGCCGTCGAAGTCGTCGACACCGTCGGCGCCGGCGACTCCTTCACCGCCGGGCTGCTCCACCGCCTCACCGCACTCGGTCACCTCGGCGGCCGACTCGACACCCTGACCCTCGATGACACCGCCAACGCCTGCTCCTTCGCAGCGCACGTGGCCGCCCTCACCTGCTCCGTCCCCGGCGCCGACCCGCCCTGGGCAGCACGCTTGACATCCCTCGCCACCGACGACGATCACCTGCATCGGCAAGCATGAGGCGCCTTCGTGCTGGTGGTGGCTGATGCGGGCCAGCTCCTGGCTGCGCACCCACCACCCGAGGTCCTCGCCCTGATGCATCACCTCGCCGGGCTCAATCGGCAGCGTGCCGCCGGCTCCTCCAGGTGGTGTCGGCGTACGAGTTCATCTGCAGAGCTGAGTACGGGGTCGTGTGCAGAGTTCTGCGGCGGGCTACTTGATCAGCAAGGGGATTTATGCTGATCGCTCGGATGGGCGCCGCTCTGCTGCGATGATGTGATCATGGCGATTGACTCAGTGGTTCTGCGACGGCGTGTGGACGACCTCGAATCGGCCGCGCTTTTCTATGAGGGACTGACTGGTGAGCCGGCGGTCCGGTTTGAGTTCGCGGGGCTGAAGCTGGCCAGCACGGGCCCCTTTCTCCTGTTCACTGGGCCGAGGGAGGCCGCGGAGCGGTTCGCCGGGGTGGCAGCCACCTTGTCCGTCCCGGACCTGGACTCCGCGGTCGCGGCCTGCGAGGCGGCGGGCGCTGAGGTGATCGCCGCTCCTGCGGTCACGCCGAACGGACGTCGGGCGGTCTTGCGGCACCCGGACGGAGGCGTTTTCGAGTACGTCAGTCGGTGACCTGGAAGACAGCGCGTTGGTAGCGGCTCGCCAGTTCCTGCCGGAAACGTGCATCACCGCGAGGCCGTATCCGCTGCGGCTCAGGCCTCGCGGTGGTGGGTGAGGGTTGCTCAGGTGGCAAGCCGGGCCGTCTCTGGCGCGGCCCTTCCCGGCGGTGCTGTTCGCCTTCGCCCGGCCCCGCGCCGCGCGGCGCCGGCTACGAGGGGCCGTCTTCCACGAGCGGGCCCGCCGGGTCGGGAACGTGAACTACCGGCTCACCGTGGCGACCACCACCCTGCCCCGGCTGACCCGCGACGGAGCCGACGGCCGAGTGTGGCGGGTCGTCGGGAACGGCCAGCTTCGAGCTCTGGACACGGCGTGCGCCCGTGCGGTCCGGCGGTGCCGCGCACGGCTGATGAGGTGGCGGGCCTTGGAGCCCTGGAATTAGTGCGCCGTGCGGCCCTGCGTGCTCGCCTTCGAGAACAGCACCGGAGAAGGGGCGGGATCCATGGACGTGTTCTGCGGAATCGACTGGTCAGAGGGACACCACGACGTCGCGCTCGTCGATGACACCGGCAAGCTGCTGGCCAAGTGCCGGATCAACGACGACCTGGACGGCTACCGGCTGCTGCTGGACCTCTTGGCCGAGCACGGCGACACCGCGGAAGCGCCGATCCCGGTGGCCATCGAGACCAGCCGCGGCCTGCTGGTCGCCACGCTGCGGCAGGGCCCCCGCAAGATCTACGCGGTCAACCCGATGGTTGCCTCCCGCTACCGCGACCGGCACGGAGTCAGCCGCAAGAAGTCAGACCCGGGCCACGCCCTGGTGCTCGCGAACATCATCCGCACCGACGCGCCGGTACACCGCCCCGCTACCCGCTACCCGCTGACAACGACCTGGCCCAAGCCGTCTCTGTCCTGGCCTGCGCACAGCAGGACGCGGTCTGGAACCGGCAGCAGGTCGCCAATCAGCTGCGGTCCCTGCTCAGGGAGTACTTCCCGGCGATGATCGAGGCGTTCAGGGACAAGCCGGGAACCCTGACCCGCCCCGATGCCCGCCGCATCCTGGCCGTCGCGCCCACACCTGCTCTGGCGGCCAAGCTGCCGATGGGGAAGCTGACCGCCATGCTCCGGCGAGCCGGCCGCCGCCGGGGCATCGAGACGGACGCGGAGCGAATCCAGCAGCTCTTCCGCGAGGAAGCTCCTCGGCAGCTGCCTCTCGTCGAGGACGCCATGGGCAAGCAGGCACTGGCCTTGTTGCTGCAGCTGGACGCGGCCTGTCAGGCGGTCGATGACCTGGCGAGCGCCACCGAGCAGGCCTTTCGGTCACACCCGGACGCGACGATCATGCTGAGCTTCCCCGGGATCGGCCTCCAGGTCGGTGCCCGCATCCTGGGCGAGATCGGCGACGGCAGGAGCCGGTTCGCCACGGCTGGAGGACTGAAGGCGTACGCCGGCTCGGCCCCGATCACGCGGGCCTCCGGTAAGCGCCGCTACGTCGGACGCCGGTTCGTCAAGAACAACCGGCTCAACCACGTCGGCCACCTGTGGGCCTTCACCTCCCTCAGCGGTTCATCCGGCGCGGACTCCCACCACCGGCGCCGCCGAGCAGGAGGTGACTGGCACACGCAGGCCCTCCGGCACCTGTTCAACCGGATGCTCGGCCAACTCCACCACTGCCTTCAGACGCGCAGTCTGTTCGACGAAGCGATCGCTTTCCCCGCGAACGCCGCTACGGGGTGACTGACGGGCACTCTTCCTCCGGCGCGGCCATGACCAGGCCCGAGCTCACGGCGTCGATCCCCACGCGCTGGACGGAGGCCCAGCGGTTGAGGAGGTAGCAGGCCGAGTCGGGGTCGTACGCTGCCGTGGGCAGCTGCGGTATGCGCTTGCGGCCGGTCTCGTCGAGGCGGTAGGGAACGTCGAAAGCTGTGTTCCAGCCGTCCAGGTCCGCGGCAAAACGCTCTTCCGCCTGCGCCGGACCGATTCCCAGGTACTGGGCGATCTCCGCCCAGGAACTGCCGCGCTCGCGTTCGTAGATCACGGCCGCGGCCAGAGCGCGCTCTGCGAGCTCGATGAGCTGGAATGCCTGGCTTACCCGGCCCCCGGGACCGGTGTCGGCGTCCCACTCGGTGGCCACCAAGCCACTCGCGTGGTCGGCCACGTTCACGGAGTGGTCGCAGAGGACCAGGCGTGCCAGAGCCTGGCGGGTGAATCGGGCACGGTCGGCGTCGTAAGGGGTCGTCTCAGTCACCCCCACAGCCTCGCAGGCCGTATCCGCGGCGAGTATCCGATTTCCGCAAGGGACCGGTCTTCGCTTGACGGCTTAACCGCATGAGGTGTCTTTCCCACGCGATAGCCGAGGGGAAGAGGTGTCGTCCCTTCAGGGCCGGGCCGCGGAGCTCAGGCCGGCTGCGCCTGGAGTCCGGCGAGGGGAGAGCGCCGGCCCTTGCCGACCGTGCGCAGCTGCGCCCAGTCGACCTGGGGTGTGCCCTGGGCAGGTCGTCGACGTGGCCGGCGGAGAAGCGGGGGACGTCGACGGCGCCGGCCTTGCTCGCGCCGAACTGGACGCAGCCCCAGGAGATCGGAGCGATCCAGCCCAGGCGGCGCATCCACTCAAAATCGACCCGACGGACGCCGAGCCGAGCTGCCGCCTGCTCCGGCCTGAGCGGCGTCTCACGGTCCAGCAGCTCGGCCAGGCCCTCCCGGGCGGTCGGCGGGTGACCGCGTACCCGGCCCTGGAGCCGGACATGAAGGCGGTGGGGGCGGCCTTCGAGGACTCCGAGGCCGTGGTCGACGGCACCCTTGTCTCGGCCCGGGCCTGGCCCGACCACCCGGCCTGGAAGCGGGAGTTCCTCAAGGTGCTGGCCGACAAGGCGCCGCTGACCTGACCCGGGTGCGGCAAGGGGGTTTCCGGTTCTCCCTTGCCGCCGCCCCGGGCGCCGTCAGCTGCCCGCGGAGGTGACCTGCGGGGCGGGCTCGTGCTTGAAGTTGGACTGGCCGAAGTTCTTCTTCACGGCCGCGTCCCAGGAGCCGTCCTGGACCATCTTCTTGAGGGCGGCATTGATCTTGGCGTGCAGATCCTTGTTGCCCTTCTTGATGCCGATGCCGTAGCTCTCGTTGCTCAGGCTCAGCCCGACGAGCCGGAACTTGCCCGTGTTGCCCTTCTGGGCGGCGTACCCGGCCAGGATCGCGTTGTCCGTGGTCATGGCGTCGACCACGCCGTCCTGGAGGGCGATCACGCACTCCGAGTAGCCGTCGAGCTCCAGCACGCTGGCCTTCGGCGCCAGGTTCTGCTTGACGTTCTGCGCCGAGGTGGAGCCGGCGGTGGAGCAGAGCGTCTTGTTGTTGAGGTCCTCGGCCTTGGTGATTGTGGCGTCGTTGGCGCGGACGAGCAGGTCCTGGTGGGCCGTGAAGTACGGGCCCGCGAAGTCGACCTTCTCCCGGCGCTTGTCGTTGATCGTGTAGGTCGCGGCGACGAACTTGACCTCGTTGTACTGGAGCAGCAGCTCGCGTTCGGAGCTGTCGACCTTCTTGAACTCGATCTGCTCCGGCTTGTAGCCGAGCTCCTTGGCGATGTACCTGGAGACGTCCACGTCGAAGCCGGAGAAGGTGCCCCCCGCCTCGCGCAGGCCGACACCGGGCTGGTCAAAGGCGATGCCGATGGAGAGGGTCCCCTTGGGTCCTTCGTCGCCGCCGCAGCCGGTGGCGGTCAGGGCGAGGCCGATCACAGCGGCCATCGCGCCAGCCTTGGGGACCTTCATGTTGCAACTCTTTCCTCGGGGACGCGGGACGCGGAGCGGGATCGCCGGTGCGCGTGGAACCGCGGGGTACGTAGAAGCGTCAAGACGCGTGTAAGAGGAAGCTAAGAATGCTGCCGCCTCGGTGTCACTGGATCTGGGCGAAACTTGAGGTAACGATCCGGCTCGACCGGCGCTTCTGCGGCGATTATGGCTTCGAACGGGATGAAGGGTCCGTGGTGACAGGTTCGGTACGGGTCGATGGAAATGCACTGTTCCTTGGTCAAGGGGTGTAGACCCGTTCTATCCGGACGTTGCGGCTGCCGGAGTCCGGCACCCACGCCCTGCCCCCGGGCCTGGGGGAGTTCCCGCTGCGCCGGGTCGAGGACTACCCGGACACCGTGCCGCCCGAGTGGCTGGCCAAGGGCGGGGGTACGGCGGCGGCCGGGCCCGGGACTGTAAATCGTTCGGCTCTTCCAAGAGACCTCCCCGGCCGTCGAAGTGGCCTGCGCCCTTGGTGGCCCGGAGGTCCGCGAGCAGTTCGCCACCCGCATCCTCGCCCGCTACAGCGTGAACGCATGGTGCATGCTCGCCCCCGAGGTCCACCTGGCGCCGAAGCCCGCGCCCCGCAGCCCCGGCTCGCCGGGATCCCGCACGACGCCCGCCGGATCAGCGCCGCTCGTACAGCGCGAGTTCGGGCAGGAGGCGGAACGCCTCGCGGGCCGCGGCCAGCGCCTCGTCCCACCGGTGCTGCCCCTCCAGCCTGCGGGAGAGCGTGTACAGGGCCTTGGCGAGGTCGGGGACGTGGGCGGGGCGGGTGGCGGCCAGGGTGCGATAGACGGCGACGGCTTCCTCGAGGGCGGCGAGGGCCTCCCCCGGCCGGCCGGACTGCTCCCGCCGTACGGTCACGGCGATCAGGCTGCTCGCCAGCCCTTGCAGGTGGGCGTCCGGGTCGCGGGAAGCGAGGGTGCGGCGGATGTCGAGGGCTTCCTCGAGGGCCGCCAGGGCCTGCTCCGTGCGCCCCACGGCCGCCAGCCGGGTGCCGAGGGTGTGCAGTTGCACCGGCAGGTGGGACAGGTGGGCCTCGGGGTAGGCGCGCGTCAGGCCGCGGAGGATCCGTACGCACTCCTCGGTGGCGGCGAGTGCCTGCTCGGGCCGATCCAGGGCCGCGTGGAGCGCCGCGACCGTGCTCAGGCTCGCGTTGAGCGCCATCAGGTGGGCGTCGGGATGGATGGCGACCAGGCCCCGGTGAATGGCCAGGGCCTCTTCGGCGGCGGCCAGGGCCTCTTCCTTCCGGCCCGAGTCCTCCAGGGCCCAGGCCAGCCGACCCAGACTCTGGGCCAGCTGGGGCAGGTGGGCGTCGGGACGGGTCCTGGCCATGGCGCGGCTGAGGTGCACCACGCGTTCGGCCACCGACAGGGCCCCCTTCAGCCAGCCCATCTCCGCACCTTTGACCGCCATCTCGCTCAGCGTCGCGACATGGGCGGGAGAGTACGCAGAGCCTGCACCGGCCAGGCCGTCGTGCAGCCGGGCGGCTTCGATGAGCGCCTCCATGGCCTCCTCCTTCCGGCCCAGGTCCCACAGGCGTTCGGAGTGGACGTTCAGGCTCCGGGCGAGCTGGCGGGCCTCGGCGTCCGAACCTGTCCCGGCATCGCGACGCAGGCGCACCGCCTCCTCGGACGCGGCCAGTGCCGCCTCCTGTCGCCGGAGATCGCCCAGCAGGGCGGCGAGCTTGTTCAGACTCTCGACGAGGTCGGAGGTGCGGCCGCTGCCAAGGCTGCGGGAGAGCGCCACGGCTTCTGTGATCGTGGCCAGGGCCTCCTCACGGCTCCCGAGGTCACGCAGCCGGTCGGCGTACGCGTTCAGGCTCGCGATCAGGGGGACGGCGTCCGACAGTGAACGGGCGACGGTGACGGCTTCCTCGGCGGGGGCCACCGCCTCCTCCCGTCGGTCCAGAGCCGCCAGGCGCGAGGAGAGGGAATGCAGGCTCCACACCAGGTCGGGGCTGTGGGGGAGCCCGCGGTGGCGGGCGACCAGGTGCCAGGCCAGGTCACAGGCCCAGACGGCCAGGCGCTGGCTGCGCGGGACTCGGTCGTCGAGCTGCCTGAGGGTGTCCAGCGGGGTCCGGGGATCCGCGGCGATCTGCTGCAGGCCGGCCACGAGCGGGCCGGGACGCTCCACTTGGGTGGCGGCGGCCATCGCCGTGGGTGCCAGGACGGTGCGGTGCCGGACGCACAGCGCGGTCAGCTGGTCGTCGAGCTGCCCCGCGAAGACGGCGTGCGCGGCCGCGCGGCTGTAGAGGGTCAGCAGCCGGCCCGCCTGCTCTTCGGTGATGCCCGGTACGAGGTCGTGGGCCAGCCCGGGTTGCGCTTCCAGGCGGCGGCCGATCAGACGCTCCGTCAGCCGGTCGGGCTGCAGGCTGCCCCAAGGACCCGGATCGGCCGAAGGATAGAGGGCGGCGATCCAGGCCAGTACGGCATCGCGGCGGTCGCGCGGCTGGTCGGCCAGCCCGCCGACCTTGCGCAGGACCTCGGCGGCCTGATCGCGGCCGGCGGCCCCCACCAGCAGGGCGGCGGCGAGCGCGGCATCGAGGGTGGCCGTGCTCAGCGCCGGACGGAGACCGCAGGCAGTCGCGCTCTGCTCCCAGTAGCGGCGCTCGTGCAGGAGCAGGCGGTCCTCGACGCCGGCCGCGGGTCCCGCCCCGTCCTCGGCCGGACCGGGGTCGGCGGCGTCCAGCAGATCGGCCAGGGCGGTCATGTGCAGGGTCAGCGCGTTGTCCATGCTCGCCCGGTTCACCTCGAGGGAGGGGAGGGCGGCGGCCAGCGCCGGCCAGTCGGGCCCCTGCCGGCCGCGCACCTCGGGCAGCGCGGCCGCGAAGGCCTCCGCCGCCCGCCGGTACGCCTCCGGACGCGCGGCTGCATCGCTCTCCAGCGCCGGCAGCGCGGCCACCGGGGTGCCGTCGAGTAGTTCTTCGGCGGTACGGCTCACTGCCTGCGCGCTGGCCCACCAGTCCCCGGCCGTCCGGGCCAGCAGGAAAACCTTGAACGGCGTGGCACCCCCGTGCTCGGCGGCGGCCTCCAGGATCGCGGCGAGCTGTGCTGCGCGGGTCTCCGCGTAATCCAGCACCACCAGCAGCGGCTTGGCGGCCCGGCCCACCGCCCGCAGTTCTGCCGGGGTGGCACCGGCGCGCGGCCACAGCACCGCCCAGCCGTCCGGAGCCAGGGTGGCGGCGAGCTGGTGGGCCAGCCGGGTCTTCCCCTGCCCGGCCGGGCCGTGCAGCAGCCAGCTGCCGAACCCCTCCTGCCGGCACCAGCGAGCCAACCGGCCCAGCAGTTCCTCGCGGCCGTGGAACGCCACGACTTGCCGGCCAGCCTGCAGCAGCGCCGCCGCCGAGCCCAGACCGCCGGCCGGCGCCACCGGACCGGCCTCGGCCACGTCCTGGAACTCCACCGCTTCGAGCACCATCGCACCGGCGCAGTGCTCGGCCAGCACGGCCCGGAACTCCGCGTCGTGGTGCAGTACGTACGCCGGCACCACCGAGAGCGCGGCATGCCCGGAGCGGCCCGCGTCGGCCGCGACCACCCCGGTCAGCAGGCGGCCGCAGAACATCGCGGCCCCTGACAGCCCGCCCCACGGCGACGACCCGTCGGTCGGCCAGACCGGCGGATATGGGCCGAGGTCCATCACGTGCCGGTTGGCCACGAAGCCACTGCCCGGATTCACCGTCCCCGCCAGCTGCGCGGCCTCCACCGCCGCCCCCGGCCGCTGCACCACGTCCGGTACGCCCCAGGTCGCGCAGGGTTGGCCGGGCTGCTCGGTCACCAGGCGGCCCCAGTGCACCCCCGCGCCCGCCGGTGGCCGCCACCCGGCGTCGTCCACTTCCACCAGGGCCGCATCGTCGCGCCCGCCGGGCGTGCCGCACCACACCACGGCCCCGCCGAACACCGCGTTGCCGCCCGGCCGGAACACCTGCACCCGCGTGCCGCGCCGACCGGCCACGTGTGCCGAGGTCAGCACCAGCCGCGGACCGATCACGTACCCCGATCCCGGCCCGCCCGGTCCTCCGACCGCGACCAGACGATCCCGCCTCATCGCATCCCCCGTTCCGTACGGCGACGCCCGGTCAGTCCTGGATCCGGCCGCTCACGTCGCCGGGACCGGCCGGCCGGTCCGCGCCCCCGCTGACCAGCAGATCGCCGCCGGCGGGACTCCTCGGGGTGAGGGTGAACGACACCCGGTGCGTCCGGCCGCGGGCCACCCCGGCCTCCGCGTCCGCCGTCACGGCCCACACCCGGAAGCCCGCCTTCGCCCGCGCATCGGCGCGCAGCTCGACCTCGAACTCCATCTCCACCGGCCCGACCACGAACGAGATCTCGTGTCCCGCACCGCTCGCCGCGGCTTCCAGCAGCTCGTCCCGCACCGCCGCCACGGCGTCCGCCAACCCGATCTCCACGCATCCCACCCCGTCCCCGTCGACTGCACGTCTGCCCAGGCCGAGCGTAGGGGCACGGCACCGCCCTGCGCAGGCGGTCATGAACAGTTGTCCGAGTCCGGACGGGGGCGCAGGGCGGTTGCCCGCTACGGCAGTGGGGCGAGCGGGGCGGGGAACGCGCGGGCGCCGGGCGTGTCCAGGCGTTACGCGACGTTGGCCGCGTAGCAGGCACCGCCCCGCACGGCACCGTCCGCTGCGCCCAGTGGCGAGCCCGCCTGATCCGCGCCGCCCACGAGCGCCTCGACCGCCTCACCGAAGCCGCCGCACCTCGGCCCGTCAGGGGCCCTGTGAACCACCGCGCCCGGGAACGACTTCCACAGGCGCGGTGCTGGCACCCTCCGCTGGGCATATCAGTGGGGAAGCGCAGGTAGGAGCTAGGCGTGCGTAATGGGGCACCGCCATGAGGCGTGCACGCGCGGGCGTGGCACGCTGGGGGGCGGTGAAGGAGGAGTGAAGGAGATACGACGATGGCGACGATCCACTGCCGCCCGGGAGACGGCGTGCGGTCGGCGGCCCGGCCGCGCGTCGACCTGGACGTGGGCAAGCCGCGCGCTGGCTGGGCAAGCCGAAGGGAGCTCCTTGAGAGGGCACTTCGGGGTCTCCTTCGGTACCCACTTGGGGGCCCGACACTCGGGGAGGAGCGGGTGATGTCCGGCGGGTCGATCGAGCTGCACCGCCTCGCCAACGCCCTCGAGCCGGCGACGCGGTGGAGCGGCAGCACGGGCGTCGAGTTCACCCCATACACCGCCTGGGCGGACGTGCGGCAGGCGCTCTCCAACGTCGCTCCGGTTCCGGAGTTCACCGTCACCGACCAGGGCGGTTTCCTGGAGTACCGGTCGGAGGCGTCCTGTGTCTCCGTCATCGTCGTGGACGACGAGGAGGAGGAGAGGGGTTACCACGTGGGGCACGGGGACATCTGGAGCGTCAGCCTGTGGGCGCCCGTATGGGCGAACTGACGCCGGCACCCCGCGTGGTGAAGACGCCCGTGCCAGCCGCCCGGTGCGGGCGCCACCAGCCCGAGGTCCGGCCGAGGTGCGAGCGCTGCTGGCGTACCGGCGGGGGTATGCGTCCCTCTTGTCTGCCGGTCATCGACATCACCGTTCACACGAGTTCTCTCCCGCACGACGGCCGGTCGTCCTATCCGCGCACCATGGTGCACTGAAGCGGCTGCCGGGCAGCCTGAGCGGCCGGGCAAGCCTTAGTGCCTGTTTCTGAACTGCCGTGCTGAGTAGCCTCAGGGGGCCTACGCTGGCGTGGTGTCCGAGCGTTTCGGGCGGGCCGGAGAGCGGGTGTGTGGGGGCTGCGGTGAACGGCTGAGGCCGGAAGCGCGGCCCGATGCCGTGTACTGCTCGACGGCCTGTCGTGCCAGGCAGTGGCGCCGGGGCCGCCGTCTGCGCAAGCGGGTGGCCGCGGAGTTGAGTGGTGCCGGCCGGGCTGAGTGTCCCGAGTGCGGGACGGCTTGGGTGGCGGGGGTGGACCGGCGGTCGAACGCCGTCTACTGCTCACGTCGGTGCGTCGTGAGGGCCTGGCGGGCCCGGAAGGAAACGTTCGGCGAACGGTCACAGTGACCGCATCGCGAACGCATCAGAATCGCACCTTCGGTCAGATTCCGGTCATTCGTGGTCGTTCGTTGTGATCTTAGGATTTCCGGTCTGACTCTCGGGCCAGGAAGCGGGCCGCGTCTTGTCACGGCCGAGGGGCTGTGCCCCGGCCCGCGGTGGGTGGTGAATGCCATGCCCGAAGAGATCAAGAACGCCGACATGGTCGGCAGCGTCAGCTCCAGCCGCTACGAGCAGATCGTGGCCGAGCTGCGCACGGTGGTGGAGAACCAGACCCGGGGCCAGTTCACGATCGGCGACTACGCGCTGGAGATCGAGCCGATGCGCGAGGCCGGCGGCCAGGAGCGGGGCGAGGAGCTATTCACGGTCAAGGAGTCGATGTTCCGCCTGGCCGAGGACATCGGACTGTCGTACTCGACGGTGAAAGAGGCCAGGTGGACGGCCTCACGCTGGCCGAAGGAACACCGGCAGAGCACGGTGTCCTTCACCGTCCACAAGATCCTGGCGGGCATCGGCGACGAGCGGGAACGGTTCGCCGCGATCCTGACCCCGCCGGAGGGCAAACCGCGGTGGACCGCGGACGAGGCCCGGCGCCGGGTCGGCCGACAGGTCGAGCACCCGATCACCCCGCAGGAGAAGGTCAGCGCGATCCACACCCTCGCGAGGGACGAGAAGGTCGCCGCCACCGTCACCAGCGACCTGCTGCGGCGTCCGACAGTGGTCGCCCAGGTCAGACAGGAGGACAAGGTCCGGGCCGTCGAAGAACTCACCCGCGACGACCAGGTCGCCGCGACGGTGACCACCGGCCTGCTGCGGCGTCCCGACGTCGCCTTCCGCGCAATGTCGGACGACACCGCCCGCCACCAGGTCAACCACGCCCAGGTCGAACGCGGCCGGCAGGCCCGCGAGCACTTCGAGGAGACCAGCCCCGTCGCTCCGGCGATCCGCAGCATCGACCGGTCGGTGGAGTTCTTGGACCTGGTCACCGCCTGCCACGCGTTCGTCGCGGCGGCAGGTCGTGTCGTCCCGGGCCTGCGCGACCGCCAGCTCGGCGACGACGAACGCGGAGTCGTCCACGAGAACATCGCCCGCGTCCGGGCGACGCTGGACTGGATCGAGACGGCCGTCGACACCGGAAAGGTTGACGTCGACAGAGAGCTGGCCCGTCTCCTGCAAGGTGAATAGGCGATGCCCCGCGCTGCCGAGCGCAGATCACCCGCCGCCCAGCGACACGCCGACACCGTCCGGTTCGTACTCTTCGAGGCGAGGCCGGCGGGCCTGGCCTTCAACCAGCTGATCCGATCCAGCGAGCTGTCGCCCAGCCAGGCCCGCGCGGGCCTGGCCTGCCTGAGAGACATCATCACCGAGCGCGGCTGGCCGCCCCTGATCTGGACCAGGACCGACGGCTACAAGTTCTGCTCCGACCTGGCCGAGCTCCAGGCGTACGAAGTCGCGATCATCCGAGAGAAGCTCACCGAGATCCGCCGGTTCATCACCGGCGTCGTCGCCCCGCACGCCGCCCTGCAACCGAAGGGACGGTGGATCAAGCACCTGAACACCCAGCTCAGCTCGGTGGAGTCCACGCTCGATGTGATCGCCGACTTCATCGACGCCTGACCGCCGGGGCCAGCCGCGAAGCGGCCGGCCCCGGCCCGTCTTCCAGGGAGGGACCGTTGGCCCGGCGCCGCTGCTACCCCTCCGACACCTTCGACGACGAATGGGCCCTGATCGAACCGCTGCTGCCGTCACCGGCCTGCGAGAGCCGCAGGGGCGGACGCCCGGAGAAACACCCCCGTCGTGAGATCGTCGACGCGATCCGGTACGTCGTAGACACCAGCTGCAAGTGGCGAGCCCTCCCCAGAGACTTCCCGCCCTGGCGGACCTGCTACGGCTTCATGGCCCGCTGGGTGGCGGCCGGTATCGTCGGACAGATCCGCGACCAGCTCCGCAAACGCATCCGCCGCGAGATGGGCCGGGCCCCCGGCGCGGTCGCCACCGTCATCGACTCCCAGTCCGTGAAAGCCGCCGAGACCGTCGGCAAGGACTCACGCGGCTACGACGGAGCAAAGAAAATCAACGGCCGCAAACGGCACCTGGTCGTGGACACAAAGGGCCTGCCACTGTTCGTCATGGTCACCCCCGCCGACATGACCGACCGCGACGCGGCCAAGGAAGTCCTCTTCCGGCTCCGCCTCATGCACCCCGAGATCACCATCGTCTGGGCCGACTCCGGCTATGCCGGACAGCTCGTGAACTGGGCGAAGAAGTATCTGAACCTCACGCTCAAGACCGTCAGCCGGCCCAAGGGAGCCGTCGGGTTCGTCATCCTGCCCCGCCGCTGGGTCGTCGAGCGGTCGCTGGCCTGGATCATGCACGCCCGCCGACACGCCCGCGACTACGAACGGCTCATCCAGCACTCCGAGTCGCTGATCACCTGGGCCGCGATCACGCTCATGACCAGGAGAATCACCCGTCGGCAGTCCCGAAGGACCGGTCAAGCCCTCTCTCGCGAGGGCGAACGAGACTGACGGTCGCCCGGGCGACCGTCACCCCGCTCCTGCCCCGTTCACGGCACCGCCCAGGTCAGGACTTCTCGCTGCCCGGACCTTCCTGAGTATCCGGCTGGCGACGCGCGAAGAGAATCCCTCCGAGCGGACTCTCTGCTGAGGTGAGAGTCATCTGTGCCTCGACCCTGAAGCCGGCATCGTTGAGCCATGCGGCCAGTTGGTCAGGCTGACGCAGATGGACGTAGACCTTCATCGGGTGGCCGCCATAGCCCTCCGTCTTCAGCCTCGACTCGTCACCAACATGGAAGCCGAGCAGCAGCGGCCCACCGGGCCGCAGCACTCGCCGGAAGTGCGTGAGAACTGAGCTGATCTCATCGTCAGGAACGTGGATCAGTGAGTACCACGCGACCAGGCCGGCCAACGAGGCGTCGGCTAGGTCTAGGTCCGTCATGGAACCGACCTCGAACCGGAGACCAGAGTGCTCACGCCGAGCTATCTCTATCATCGCGGGCGACAGGTCGATTCCGAACGCGTTCATGCCCAGTCCATGCAGGTAGGCCGTGATCCTCCCCGGTCCACAGCCCACATCAGCCACCGGTCCTCCGCCTGCGGTGGTCACCAGGCCGGCAAACAACTCCAGGACCGCACGTTCGTAGGGCGTTTCATCCAGGAGGTCGCGCACCTGGTCCGTGTAGGTGACGGCGACGGTGTCGTAGGACGCCTGGGTGTCTGCCAACCAGTCTTCAGAGTTCATAACGAGCCACCGTAGTTCCACGGAACAGCCGTGCCCTACTGGGGCCATGTCCGCCCTCGGCTGGCTCCCACAAGCACGGGCTTGGCCCGATGCTCCCGCTCAGAATCCCGCCGTAGAGGTTCAGAAACAGGCACTTAGGCGACCCTGGGCAAGCCCACCGCGAGGGCGGCTTGCCCAGGCTCCCGCTACGGGCGCTCCCGCCCCGGGCGCAGGACGTTGGCGTAGACCCGCTCCCGGACACCGGGCTGTCAGTGCCCTTTGGCAGCATGAATCCATGAGCAAGGTAGTGAACTACAGCATGGCGAACCGCGGCGCGATCGTGCGCTTCGTGCCCGCCCTGGACCTGAGCGCCGACGAATCACGACGCCTGGACAACATGCGTGTCAGGGCGAAGGCACGTCAGGACAGCCTCGACCATCAGGGCGTGGACTGGGGGCTGTCGGTCCCGGACGCCTTGGAGCAGCTGGTCTCCGGCCGGGCCGACTCCTCCGCCGATTACGCCGGTTGCGCCTACTACGCGGCCCTCCAGATCATCATCGACCACAACGCGAGCGACAGCTCGACCCTGGCGAGCTACCGGAGCCCCGTCACCTACTTCTCCGCCCTGGACGACGCCCTCAGCTCGGCGGGCGTCCCGGCCGACCTGCTGCCCTACCAGTACGTCTTCAGCGGCCCGCCCTCGGAGATCGGGTTCCACATACCCCATCCCCTGGAGGGCTCACCGGAGATCGGCTGCTGGCCACTCGCGAAGGCCGGCCCCGCGGTGGAGGCCTACCGCGCCGTGCTGGACCGCGTCGACGCCGATCTCCGGTACGACCTCGGGGAGCTCATCGAGGCCCTCGACGGCTGGGCCTCGGAGTGGAACAAGGGCGAGGGCGCCTGGTGGTGGGCCGAGGACGGCTCGATCTTCTTCTCGATCACCGGCTGACCCGGTGAGGAAGCGGCCGCTCCCCCCGGGTCAGGTCCAGCCGAGTTCGGTGTAGGGGCGGCCGACGCGGATGCCCTCGATCGCCGGCCTGGTGTGGGCCGTTCCCTCCGGATCACCTTGCCGGCCAGATGAAATGGCGGCGAGGTGGAGTGCGGCGAGGTAGATGGTGGCGGTCTTGTTGTACCGAGTGGCTCGACCGCGCCGCTGCTTGAGCTTGTTGATGCAGCGCTCGACGGTGTTTCGCTGCCTCGCGGTCGAAGGCCGGCGGGCGGTGCGCGCCGCCCAGGCTATGTGGACCAGGCGAGTGGGCCTCCTTCACGGCGTACGGGTGATGCGGGATCGTTCCGGTAGGCCACCCGGGCGGTGGTGCCCTCACGCCGCACCGGTCCCCAGCCAGCGTCTCGGTACCCGGCCTCGCGACGGCCCTTCCGCAGGCCGCCACGCGCCGGGCTGGTCACCCGCGGGCCGCTCCGCGGAGGTCCCACCCATCCTCGACGCCGGCCGGGAGAATGCCGTGTCCCCACCCTCGACGATCGACCACACCGCCAGGCAGCACAGCCCGCAGCCGGCGCAGACGAGGTTCTTCTCCAGGGCGGCGACGTAGTGCTTCAATCGGCGAGGAGCGGACGCGACCGCTGGCGTCGATGTAGTGCAGGGTCTCGAGATGGGTGCAGGCGGGCTCGGGCGGCAGCTGGGGGACATGTCGTTGTTGTCGACGTAGCTGCAGGCGGTTCTTGAAGCCCTTGTTGCAGGAGGCGGCCAGGAGGCGGTCGCAGGTACGGGGCTGGCCGTAGGTGGAGATGCCGTCGGCCTGCAGGCACGGGGCCTCCAGGTACATGCGGCATCCGGCGGGCATGGCAAGTGCGCCGCCGAGGCTGTGGTCGGTGAACCCTGCGCGGGCTCGGTGCCCCGGAACCCGGTAATGATCATCTTGTCGCTGGCGATCGTGTACGCCTGGGTGTCCTCCAGCGGGAACGGCGGCGTGAAGCGGGTGTGGTGGTGGCGCACCCGGTCGAAACCCCAGTCGCAGGCCTTGCCTTCGATTAGCACGCCGGCGTGTCGGCAGTGGGCAACTGCCGTGCCTGATGCGCAAGGCGGCCCGACCGTCCCGGACGTCCCGCCTCGTGCTCCTGCAATGCCGCGCCCCGCCCCTGCCCGGTGCCGGTGCCGCGGCCGCGTGGTCAGGGGGCGGCTTCGCTCTGGCGGAGGGTCCGGAACACCGCGGGGGTGGTCCATCCGCGGAGTGTGGCGTGGATCGCCGACCGGAATGCGGTGTCGGCGGTGGCGGTGTCGAGGGCCCCGGCGAGTTCGAGGGTGACGAGTCCGTGGAGGGTGGCCCAGATCGAGAGGGCGATGGGTGTCGGCTCGCCGGCGAGGAGGGACGCCGCCCGTGCGCGGTCGATCGCTTCGATGAGGGGTCGGACGGGGTCGGCGGCGCCGACCTGCCCGGCGGGGTCGAAGGCCTGAACACCGCCGAACAGGACCGTGTACAGGTGGGTGTGCCCGAGTCCCCAGCGGCGGTAGGCGGCGGCCAGCGCGTAGAGGTCGGCGAGGGGTTCCGGGGAGGGCTGCACCGCCGACAGGCTCCGGAAGAGGCCGGCGACGGCTCTGTCGCGCACCGCGCCGATCAGCCCGTCCTTGCCGCCGAAGAGGGAGTACACCGCCGTCGTGGACGCGTCGGCCGCGGCGGCCACGGCGCGGACGGTGACCGACTCCCTGGGGCGGGTGGCGAGCATCTCGGTCGCGCATGCCACGAGCCGTTCCCTGACGGCGTCGTCGTTCGTTCTCGGCCTACCCACGTCCCGCAGCCTACCTTCTCTGATAACGTCGTTTCAAAACACTGTTCCGAAACTGTCCGGAGGTCCGCCTTGCCCTCACCCGCCATACGTCTCGTACGCTCCATCGGCCGCTTATCCCTGGCCGTGGCGGCCGTTGCCGCGCTGGTCGTCGTCTTTCTCGTGCTGGTCGTCCTCACGGACGGCGCGGGCTCGGGCCTCCCGGCATGGCTGACGGCCCTGGGGGTGGGATCGGCCCTCGCCGTGTGGCGGGTGCGGCGACGGCGGCGCGCCTGGCCGGCGCAGCTGGTGCCGTTCCTGCTGGTCGTCGTCGCGGCGGCCCTGTCGGCGGCCGTCTGCATTCCGACGGTGCCGACCGCCCGGCAGGCCCCGCCCGCCCTGCCGTTCGTGGCCACGCAGCACTGGAGCCTGGCCACCGGCAGCCGCGTTGCGGTGTACCACTATCCGTCCGCGGGCCCCGGTGCCCGGCAGCCCGTTCCGCTGGTGTACCTCCACGGCGGACCGGTCCGCGGCATCTCGGTGCTCGACCACCGCTTCCTGCAGCTGCTGGCACGGCGCGGCTACGACGTCTACGCCTACGAGCAGGCCGGCGGCGGCCGAAGCGACCTGCTGCCCATGGGCCAGTACACGGTCTCCAGGTCGGTCCGCGACCTCGCCGCGTTCGTCGACCGCCTCGGCAAGGGCGAGGTCGACGTTCTCGGCTTCTCCGCGGGCGGGGCGGTCCTGGCCAGGGCCCTGGCCGACCCGGACGTCGCCGGGCGCCTGCACCGCGCCGTGATCGCCGAGCCGGGCCCCATGGACGGCCCCACCGCGCGCGCCGACGGACACAAGGGCCGGCCGTCGGCTCGGGGCCTCGCACCTGCCCCCGCCGGACCGCGATCGACGCACGTCCCCCGCTACGCCGCGGCGTTCGGCCTCATGCGGCTGGGACTGCTCACACCCGAAACGGGGCTGGTCGGACAGGCCGAGGGCGACAACGCCTTCACCGCCGCCGACCTCGGCGGCGACACCGCATCCGCCTACTGCGCGCGCGACGCGCACCGCATCCCCGTCGAGGACACACCGCAGAACTTCTCCTTCAGCCCCGCCGCCAGCCTCCGTGTCCAGCAGACGGTCAGGGACTCGCCCTCCCTCGCCCCGCAACTGAGCCGGTCGACGACCCCGGCGATGCTGATGATCGCCGAGTGCTTCTCCCAGCTGCGCCAGTGGGCGACCGCGGTCCTCGCCCGTGATCCGGCCGTCGAGCGCACGCAGTTCATGCCCGGGGTCGGACACCACATGTGGAACGGCCTGGACGACAACGACGAGCGAGCCGCCGCCGTCATCAGCGCGTTCCTCCAGGGCCGGCCGGCCCCCCTGCCCAACTACCCGACCCGCGAGGACATCCCCGCCTTCCTGGCCGACCGCAGATGAGCAGCGCGGCCGGTCCGCGGCTGGCGGCGGCCGCGCAGTCGCGCACCTCGATCTCACGCGCCCACGAAGTGTCCTCCAGTCCGATCGCACCCCGGCCGCGCCCCGGGCGGCGAGGGGCGACAGGCCGCGGTTCCGCGCGCGGGTGCGGTCTTCACAGGAGTGCTGCGGTGCACTCCTCGGCCAGGTCTTCTGCGTGCGGGGGGAGTTCCGCGCCCGCGCGGAGATGGCGGCGGACGAGGGACAGCGGGAAGTCGATCAGGGCGAGCGTGATGCGCTCGCGTGCCTGTTCGCCGGTGGCGCCGAGGGCCTTGCCGAGGTCGTGGACGGCGGTGAGTGTCTGGCGGTTGCCGGCGTCGGCGCGTGCGGTGTGCTCCTGCGACCAGTGGGCGCGGTCGAAGTCGGCGGCGCCGTAGAGGAGCAGGGCGGCCTCGTCGGGGTGGTGGCGGCTCCAGGCGATCACGTGCCGGGATGCCGCGCGCGCCGCGAGACGCGGGTCGTCGTGGCTGCCGAGCACAGCCGTGTAGCTCTCCTGGAAGCGCTCGACCGTGCGCAGCCACACCTCAGCGAGCAGGGCCGTGCGGCCGCTGAAGCGGTGGTAGACGGATCCGCTCGGCGCCCCGACGGCCTGGGCGACCGCCGACATGGTCACGCAGGCCGGTCCGCCGCTCGCGGCGAGGCGGACGGCGGCGTCGAGGAGCTGCCCTGTGTCGAAGCGGGGTGGTCTCGCCATGAAACAGAGAGTACCCTCCAATTTATTAGAGGCATGTCTCCAAAACGTGCGGAGGAGATGGCATGGGTGTCTACAACGTCCACGAGCGCCTGCTGGCCGCAAAGGCCGACGAGGTGGGCGCACTCATCGACACGCTGGCCAGTGGGGAAGACGACCGGCTCTGGCCTGGCCGCCATTGGTCGCCGATGGAGTTCGACCGCCCGCTGGGACCCGGCGCCGCGGGAGGGCACGGACCGGTCCGCTACACCGTGGCCGGATACGTGCCGGGGCAGTGGATCCGCTTCGAGTTCACCGGCCCCAGCGGTTTCCACGGCTTCCACGAACTGGCCGTCCTGCCCGCCGGCCCGGACCGCACGCGCCTGCATCACACCCTGACCATGTCCCCCCGCGGCCAGGCCCGGATCACCTGGCCCCTGGTCTTCCGCCCCATGCACGACGCCTGCATGGAGGACGCCTTCGACCGCGCCGAACTCGCCTGCACCGGCACCGTCTCCCGCTCCGCCGGCTGGTCGCCCTACGTCCGCTTCCTGCACGCCCTGGCCTCCCGCGCCCTGCGCCGCAGCGCAGAACCCGTCGCCCGCCCCTGAAAAGGCATGCTCGGCACGAGGAGCCGAAGCGCCAACGGAAAGGCGCCTCAGGGAGCCGGCTGTCTGGCACCCTGGACCTCGAACCGGGAGACGGTGTGGCCGTCGACGTCCAGTTCCCGGTAGCCCGCGAGCCGGTGCTCCTCGGTGTTCCAGGCGAGAGCGCAGGTACGCCGGCCGATCGCGGGGACGTCGCCGACGGGTGCGATGAGGATCAGCCCGTCCTCGAAGACGAGCCGTCCGGTACGGGCGTTCGGACCGGGGCTGCCCAGCCAGATCGTGAGGCCGGGTACGCCCGTCTCACGGGCGGTCAGCAGGGTCCCCCAGCGGCTGCCGTCGCCGTGGTCGGCCTCCAGCCGGGGGTCGGGCGGCTGCGGGCAGGGGAACCAGCGGCCCTCCGAGCCGGGGGTCGGCGGGCGGTCCCGGCGTTCCGGGGCCACGGAGTCGGCCGCCGGCTGCACGGAGAGCTTCATCTGACAGTCCGTGCCTGACGTACCGGCTCCGCGAGGGGTGCCCCCGGGGGTGCCGAGGTCGGTTCGTGCGACGAGCGACCAGCGCACATCGTCCACGACGCCGTGCCCCACGACGGCGTCCCCGGGTGCAGGGAGCGCCGCGGGCGGTGCGGGCACCGGGTGGCCGTCCTCACCCGTGCCGCCGTAGGGCAGCAGGGGACGCAGTGTCAGTCTGACACTTCGACACCGAGCTCGGCGACATCGAGATGGTCCAGATCGCGGGACCGTCGCGCGGCGCATCGTGCCGTACATCCCACAGAGCTCGAAGGTGGAGCAGGGTGACCGCATCGGCCTGATCCGCTTCGGCTCGCGCGTCGACGTCTACCTCCCCGAGGGCGTCGAGGCCGCTGTCGAGGTGGGGCAGAAGACCATCGCGGGCGTGACACGCCTCGACGCTCCTGAGTTCGGGGGCGTCGTGCCACCGGGCGCCGCACGTGGACCGGTCACGGCTCCCCCCGCCCGGCGGGATGGCGCCCCGTCGGAGGCTCTCCGGCGCAGCAGCTCAGCGTGCTCGTTCCGGCCGTGGCGGAGGACAGGGGCGCTTGTCACTTCGCCGCAGTTTCGGAGAGAACGGGGCCGGGTCAGCCGCGCGTCTTCGCGCTCGCCGCGTAGACCGGCACGTACTCCTGGCCGGACACCTCCGCTATGGCCCGCACAATCAGGTCGGAGACCGCCCTTCGCGCGCCGGCGTCAGCGACGGAGCCCTCGTGCAGGGAGAGGTCGACGGGCTTGCCGAAGGTGACCTTGACCTTGGCCGGACGCGGAAGCACGCGCCCGGGTGCCAGGACGCGATCGGTGCCGCTCATGGCCGCAGGCCCCACGGGCGCGCCGGACGTGAGAGCCAGCCATGCCACGCCCGTCCTGGCCCGGTAGAGCCGGCCGCCCGGGGAGCGTGTGCCCTCGGGGCAGATGCAGAAGACGCCCCCGTCCTTCACCACCCGAAGACACGCGTCAAGCGAGGCCACTGCCGCACGTTGGTTCCCGCGGTCGACCGGAACCTGCCCCCTGCCCCGCATGAAGGCCGAGACGATCCGCCTCGGCCAGGAACCTCCGTCGATGTACTCCGCCTTCGCCATGAAGGTCACCTGCCGGTCCAGCACCAGCGGCAGGAAGTCGAGTCCACGATGGACACCTCCCGGTCGGGGCCGGACCCCGCCCCGCCCCTGTGATCGGCGTTCGCTCGAGCAGCGCGCCGCTTGTCACCGTGCTGCTCGTTGCCTGTGGGCCTCATGGTCGGCGCCTTTCCACTCACCCCTGGTCTATGCGCGCGGGAAGGAGGAGCGGTGGCGGCCACCACCGCGTCGAGGACGTGCGGCGGCCCTGCGAGCCAGTGGCGGCCGGTGCGTGCGCCAAGCCGTCCAGCGTCGTGTCGCCCGCACGATAACGACCAGGGCGCGTCCCTGCTCCGCGGCGGGCCGGGATCGGAGCGGCTGTGCAGGGCGGCGGTGAGCCCGATGGTGCCCTGCGGGGAGGGTCGGGTGGTCGCACACGCCCTGCCGCCGGGCCAGTCAGAGCAAAGCCTCGGCAGTTGGCGGGCGCCGCTGGCACTTCGCTCTAGGATGGCCTCGAAAGCCGGCTCGGCAGCTGCCTGGGGCGGCCCCAGGCGGGGTGACCGACTGCTTCGCCCTGCTGCCGTCGTGCTCGCCTATGGGTTCGGAGCGTGTCCGGTGCCCTGGGTGTAAAGCCGGAAGAGCCGGGGCTCGTTCGGCTCGGCGGGCAGTTCGGCCAGCCGCTGCCACAACTGAGCCGCCAGCGCCCGTGCTCGCCTCCCGGCCCAGTCCGCGGGCAGGAGCTCCGGTGGAAGCAGCGGGTCGGGAGTCATGGCCCGCGTGAACTCCGCGGCCGTCTCCACCGCGTACGTCAGCCGCTGCACTGCACCCAGTTGCCCGGGTCCGGCTCCGGCGTCCAGTGCCGCCTCGATGCGTGCCAGCCGGTCCATGGCGAGCGCGGCAAGGTCCTCGTACCGTGCGGCGATCTCCTGAAGCGGCCACAAGCAGGCAGCCAGCTTGCTCGGGTCGGACGTCCCCCCGACACGAAGATCGGTGCTCGTGAGCGTGGTGATGGCCGAAGCGATGCCGAGTTCGGCCGCGGCCGCGCTCACGTACGGCCCGACGTCATTGGCGGTCACGTACAGCCCGCCTTGCAGCGGTGCTGCCCCGAGCGACAGCAGCCGGTCGCGCAGCGCGTCGCGGGCGGGGCGCCGGGACTCCGGTACGGCGAAGGCGATCAGGTGCCACCGGCCGTCCCACGGGGCCTGGCCGCGGTCTTGGCGATAGGCGAAGCGTACGAAGGCCGCGTCCGGGGCGAGCGCCCCCGAAGCGTCGGTGACGGCGCGCAGGACGGCCTTGCGCCCCCGCCCCTCGTGGCTGAACCGCCCCTCCGCGACCAGCCGCTTGATGCACAGGCGGACCTGCTGGTCCGTCATGCCCAGGGCTGTCGCCACGGCGTACAGCTCGCCCGCGTCCACGCTGCCGTCCTCGCGTACGAGGGCCTCGACCAGGAGCCGGGTCGGGATCTCGGGGGCCTTGACCCCCGTGGCGGCGCGGGCCCCGGTCCGGGCTGCGGCCCGGGGCGCATGCCCGGTGGCCTTCGCGGCCTCGCTCATCATGATGTCGCTCCTGGGGTGCGGTCGGCTGCGGTGACGGGGCGGTGCATGGTGGTCACGGCCTCGAATCCCATCAGATCCCGCAGGAAGGGAGTGCGCTGGGTCGCCGTGGCGCGAAAGCCCTGGCGTTCGTACAGTGCGCGGGCCAGGGGGTTGACATCGATCACGTCCAACCGCAGCCGGTCGCAGCCGTGCTCTGCCGCGACCGCGTACACCTCCCGCAGCAGGCGCGCCCCGATGCCGTTGCCCCGCAGCTCCGGCGCGACGGCGAGCCCGTCCATCACCATCTCCCCCCTTGCCGCATCGCGCTCCAGCAGGGCGAGCAGCGCGAGCCGGGGCAGCCCACGCACAGGGCCATACGCGCGCAGGACGTCCACCGCGCCACCGCCCGTAAGGCCCCGGCCATCGGCGGTCTTGTACCCGCCGACCGCGACGACCCGTCCCTCGCGCAGGGCCACCACGGCCCGATCGCGGTGCAGGTGGGCGGCAAGGAAGGCCTGCCCCGCCTCGGACGGGCCGAGGGCCGGGCCCAGTTTGCGCCCGAACGCCTCCCAGTAGAGCTGTGCCACCCGTCCCTCGGCGCCCTCGGGCACGCCCCGCCGGATCTCCGTCAAAGCCATCATGTGATCAACTGTAGTACGTTCGAATGTGAAACGATAGTTTGCTATCCAATAGCAAGAGCGGGAGGGCGCGTCAGAGGGCGCGCGAAGGGGGAGGAAGCCGATGTCGCACACCCACGAGACCGAGCAGGAAGCCGAGGGACAGCTCGGCCCCGCGAGCAGACCGCGTTCGCGAAGGCGCCGCTTTCTGCGGGCAATTGCCGCAACGGCGGCCGCACTGTCGCTGGCTGCCGTCGCTCTCACTGGCCTCGCCGCCTGGCAAAACACATACGACCTGCGCGAGGAGCACGTAGTGATCCACACCGGCGGCCGAGCCCTGAACGCGGTCCTGGCCCTGCCCCACCGCGGCCGGGGCCCGTTCGGTGTGGTGGTCTTCGTCCACGGCGACGGACCCATCGACGCCACCCACGACACCTTCTACCGGCCCATGTGGGAGGCGTTCGCCCAGGCCGGCTACGCCTTGCTGTCCTGGAACAAGCCGGGCGTCGGCGGGTCCGCGGGCAACTGGCTTGACCAGAGCATGGCCGACCGCGCCGCCGAGACCGCCGACGCCATCGCATGGGCCCGCACCCGGCCCGACCTCGACGGCCGCCGCGTCGGCCTGTGGGGCGCCAGCCAGGCCGGTTGGGTCCTGCCCAAGGTCGCGGCCACCACCCCCGGCATCCGTTTCGTCATCGCCGTCTCACCAGCCATCAACTGGCTGCGGCAAGGCCGCTACAACACCCTCGCCGAGCTTGCCGACCGCGGCGCACCGCCGGCCGAGCGGGATGCTGCCCTCGCTCGCCGTGAAGCCGCCCTTGCGGTGCTGCGCCGTGGTGGCACGTACGCCGACTACCGCGCGGCCGTGCCCTCCGACCGGGCGATGACGGCGGACCGCTGGCACTTCATCAGCCGCAACTGGGCTTCCGACGCCACTTCTGACCTACGAGCGGCCGGCGCCCGCGGCGTTCCCACGCTCCTGGTGCTGGCCGGGCACGACCGCAACGTCGACGTGGCCGAGACCGAGACGGTCTACCGCCGCGAACTTCCGCCTAGCTCCTTGCAGGTGGAGCACTACGCGCAGGCCGACCACGGCCTGGCCGACCTCGACGTGATCCGCTCCGAGACGCGCGCCTTCCTGACGGCGGTCTTCGCCCCCCGCAGCCTCTTCACCCCCGGCTACCTCGATTCCTTGCGCACCTTCACCGGACGCTTCAACCCCTGACACCCGTGCGCGGGGGTGCTCCCACGCGGGCCGGCGCCACACGGCAGCAAACGCGCACCGAGCCCGGCCACGCTAGATCCTCGGCGGGACGCGGGGCCGTCGACGTGGCCGAGCGTCGTAGGCTGCAGGCACGCAGCACCACCAGGAGGGGGAGGACGAATGCAGATGGATCAAGGCCCACAGCCGGCCCCCCCAGCGCCGAGCATGCTGAGCGCTGCGGCGGCGCGCGACCTCACACGTGACTTCCTGACCGCACACGGAATACCGCCACAAACCGAGTCGGGCCCGCTGTTGCTCGTCGTCACCGAACTCGTCACCAACGCCCAGCGCCACGCCGGGGGAGTGACGAACTTCCACTTGGCCGCCTCCGGCGACGGCATCACGGTGACGGTGGACCGCGACCGCCGCGCACCGGTCGACGCTTCATCACCGGCCTGGCAGCCGGGCGGCTCCGGATGGCCGGTCATCTTGAAGGGCCGAGCACAGGTATGAACTGCGGGGCGTTACCCCACTGTCCGGGCGTGATGACGAAAGCCAACGGGTGACGACCGCCCTCGCTGGCCAGGTGAATCTTGCAGTTCAGCCCTCCCCGGGAGCGGCCAAGGCCCTCGTCGGAACAGTGCCTCACCGGGCGACTGCGGCGGCCCGGGACCTGCGGCGGGCGGCTGAGGGCACCGGCTGCGTGCTGGTGCGCTCCACTGTTTCACGGCTCGGTGGCAGTCGGCCGCAAGCCGTTGACCATCGGCTCCGGCACCTTTCGTACACGTCGGCTCACTCGCTGCCGGCCTTCCTCGCGTGCCGCGCGCTGCGGCGCATTCTCCGCGACAGGCGAAACCCGGCCCCACAACGGACACCGTGCCGGCATGTGCATCCCCACGCCGGGCTTACGGTGCATGGGTATGACGCAGCACATCAGGATCGCGAGCCGCGCATCCACCATGGCGACAGCACAAGTCAACTGGCTGATGGAAGAGATCACCCGCGCGAGCCCCGGCGTCGTACCAGAGTTCGTACCCATCACGACGGTCGGCGACCGCTGGAGCGGGCCCCTGGCCGAGGTCGGCGGCAAGGGCGCCTTCACCAGCGCCGTGGCCCAGGCCGTGCTCGACGGCCGCACGGACCTCGCGCTGCACTGCGCGAAGGACATGCCTGGCGACGAGCCCGAGCCGGACGGCACCCTCTGCCTGTACCCGCGGCGCGACGCCGTCCACGACGTCCTGGTCGACCCCGCCGGACGCAAACTCGACGACCTGCCCGCCGGCACCCGCATCGGCACCTCCGCGCCCCGCCGGATCGCCCAGCTCAGCGCCTCGCACCCCCACCTGACGATCGTCCCCGTACGCGGCAACGCCGACACCCGCCTTGGTCTCGCCCACGCCGGCGACGTCGACGCGGTGATCCTCGCGCTCGCCGGTCTGCGCCGTCTGGGCCGAGAAGCCGAAGCACCGAGATCATCGACACCGACCGGATGATGCCCGCCCTCGGCGCCGGCCAGCTCGCCCTGCAGATCCGCGCCGACGACCAGAACCTCCTCGACCTCCTTACCCCGCTCACCGACGCCACCGCCACCCGGGCCGCCCTCGCGGAACGGACCCTGCTGCGCGCCCTCGCCGGGCACTGCCACGCCCCGATCGCAGGCCACGCCACCACCACCGCCGTGGCGGGCGACCTTCACCTGGCCGCCCGGGTCTACACCCCGGACGGATCGCAGATGCTGGCCGCCACACGGACCGGCCCCGACCCACAGGCCGTGGGCCACGCGGTCGCCCAGGACCTCATCGCCCAAGGCGCCAACGACGTCCTCGCCTCCTCCCGGCGCAGTTGACCAGCTCCTCCCCGCGAACCCCGATCACTCGGGCATCGGAGGAGGCCACACGAGCCGTGCCCGGCCGTACCGGGCACGGGCCGCGTCCGCGCTCAGCCCGTGCGGGCGCCCGATCTGCTCCCAGGTCGCACCCACCTCCCGATCCGCGATCACCGCGCACCGCACCAGTTCGCTGGTCAGGTGATGGAAGTCCGCAGCAGCGGTGCTGTGCAGCCCGGCGCCGGCTCGCTCGCTACCGATCGCGTCAGCCACCAGCAGCTCCAGGGCCTCGCACCGGGCCCGGATCTCCCGAGAGATCTGCAGCAGAGCGATCCGGGCCCGCAGAGCGGCCGCGGCCCGCCGTCGCTCCCGGTACGCCTCCTGCCGGCAGGAACGCGGACGAGGGCAGTACCGGCGGCGCCGCCCACCTGGAAGCCTGGCGCCGCACCACGCGCAACACCTGTCGTCCATATCCGAAGGATTCCACCGGAACCCGATGACAGCACGCCCGCCGCGTCTGCGAACGACGCGGCCGGCCACGCACCCCGAAACAGCCGCCATCACCCAGCTGACCTGCAAAACACCCCTTGGTCGTGGCCGGGAGCCTCTGAGCCGGCATCGCTCGGCCCGGCCCCGGCGGAGCGTTTTCGTATGCTCCGGCGCACCGCGGGCAACGCCCTCGTCCGCGGTGCGCCTGGAGCCGGCCGGCCCCGGTGCTCGGACACGCAGGGCTGGAGGACTTGATGCTCGGCACGACGGTCGCCGGCCGGTACCGGCTGAAGGAGGCGATCGGCCGCGGAGGCATGGGCACCGTGTGGCGTGCCGAGGACCTCCACGAGAACCACGACGTCGCCCTCAAGATCATTCCGGTTGGCGAGGGGGACCCGGTGCGGGAAGCGGCCTTCCGGCGCGAGGCACAGGTCGCCGCGCGCCTGTCCCACCCGAACGTCGTCGCCGTCCGGGACCACAGCGCCGCCGACCTCGACGGCCACCGGATCCTCTTCCTGGCCATGGACCTCGTCCTCGGTCGCCCGCTGAACACGCTCACCGGCCGCCCAATCCCGCTCCCCGAGGCCCTGACCTGGGCGATCCAGATCAGCCAGGCCCTGGAAGCCGCCCACCACCGCGGCATCGTCCACCGCGACCTCAAGCCGTCCAACATCCTGCTCGACCAGGCCTCCGGCAGCGCTGCGAAGCTGTGCGACTTCGGCATCGCGCGCCTGGCC
This sequence comes from Streptomyces sp. BR123, assembly GCF_013401435.1. Taxonomy (GTDB): domain Bacteria; phylum Actinomycetota; class Actinomycetes; order Streptomycetales; family Streptomycetaceae; genus Streptomyces. The sequence goes on along the minus strand of NZ_JACBGN010000007.1, from coordinate 5,340 downwards.
GAGGCCACCCACCACACCCTGACCGTGACCGGCATCGCCATCGGAACCCCCGCCTACATGTCGCCCGAGCAGGCCCGCGGAGACACAACCCTGGGCGCACCCAGCGACCTCTACTCGCTCGGCTGCCTCCTCCACGAGCTGCTCACTGGCCACGTCCCGTTCACCGGCACCGGCTGGCAGGTCCTCAACCAGCACATCAACGACGCGCCGGCCCCGCTGTCCGCCCTGCGCCCCGGTGTACCCCGCGAGCTCGAGCAGCTGGTCCTGGAGCTCCTCGACAAGGACCCCGACCGCCGGCCCACCGCGGCCGCCACCCGCACGCGGCTCACCCGGCTGCACACCGCGCTGGGCGCGTTCGCCGACGCACCCACCGCGCCAGCGCACCAGCACCCGCCCACCCTGGTCGCCACCCTGACTGCCACCCACGGCGTCGGCCACCGCCTCGAGCCGGGCGCGCGCCGCACCACGATGTGCGCGGCCGGCCTGACCGCGGCCGCCATCACCGGAGCCCTCTCGCTCACCACCACGTTGCCGATGCCCGGGACGGCCAGCCTTGGCGCTCTCGCCGGGCTGCTGCTCGCCGTCCTCTACCTTCTCGACCCGCCCCAGCCACCGCACCCCGGACAGTTGAAGATCACCACGGCCGCCCTCATGACCCTCCTGCTCCTCACCGGCGGCGCGGCGTTCACCATCCTCGTCACCGACGTCTCCCGTTGGGCGGCCGCCCTGACCATCAGCGTCCTCGGCGGCCCGGCCCTACTCGCCTGCGCCAGCGCTCTGCGCCACCTGGTCGAGTACACGCTCCACCGCACGGCCTGGCACGGCGACCTCGCGACGACCGCCGGCGCCCTGCAGACCACCACGGTGCTGGTCGCCGCCCCCCACGCCGGCCTTCCGCCGCTCACGCTCGTCACCGCCGGCGTCGTGCTGTGGCCGGCCGCAGCACTTCTCACCGCGGTCCTCACACCGCGCCGAACCCGCCATGCCCCTCCCACGTCGGCGAAGGACCGCGAGCCTCGAACTCCGGCTCGGCACCCGGCCCCGGCCCGCCGCTACCCCCACCTGAACGACGCCACCACCTGTAGGCCGCTTCCTCACTGAGCCGCCGGACCGCCCGGGACCCGTTCCCATCGGCGACAAGGCCAGGCCCAGCATCGATGTCAGTGGCCACCCCTATGCTGCGCCGCACAGCGAGGCACGACCTCGCTCACCCTTCAAGTGCGGGGAGTTGGCCCCATGGCGCGCACCGGCAGACCGCGGAAGGACCCCCGCGAGCCGGAAGAGATTATGCGGGCGGCCGACCTGGAGCCGCTGGAGCCCTACCCCGGCAGCTCCGCCCCGTGGCGATGCCGCCATACGACGTGCGGGCGGGAGGTCACCCCCCGCCTGAGCAACGTCACCACGGGACAGCGCGGCTGCGTGTACTGCTCCGGGCGGGCCCGCATCGACCCCGACGCCGCGGCCGCGGTGATGCGGGCGGCGGGCCTGGAACCCCTGGAGCCCTACCCCGGCAGCGACCGCAAGTGGCGATGCCGCCACCTCGCATGCGGACGCGAGGTCACACCCACCTACGTCCGGATCAACTCCGGCTCCGGACCCTGCCGGTGGTGCGCACCGAACGCGCCAGTCGACCCGGCCGTCGCCGCGGCCGACATGCGGGCCGCGGGCCTGGAACCCCTCACCCCGTACCCGGGAGTGGACACGCCGTGGCCCGTCCGCTGCCGGGCGTGCGGAGCGCCCGGTACCCCCACGCTGGGCTCCATCCGGCGGGGGCAGGGCGGCTGCTACCCCTGTGGCCGGCGCAAGGCCAACGCGTCGATGCGCCACGACGCCGAGACCGCGGCCGCGGTGATGCGGGCGGCGGGCCTGGAGCCGCTGGAGCCCTACCTCGGCACCGCGTTCCCGTGGAAGAGCCGCTGCACCAAGTGCGGGGCCATCGTCTCCCCGCGCCTGTGCTCCCTGGCCGGCCGGAGCCGACGTGCGGCCTGCAAACGATGCGCCGACCGGGCCAACGGTGAGGCACAGCGCCACGACGAGGACCTGGCCGTCGCCGAGATGCGCGAGCACGGATTCGAACCCCAGGAACCGTACCGCGGGGTCAAGCACCCCGGTGCCTGTGCCACGGCTGCGGCACCATCACCTCACCGACCTTCGGCTCCATCCTCGCCGGCCAGAGCGGATGCCGACGCTGCGCCGACCTCCGCGCCGCCGCCGCACGACGGGAAGACCCCGACCGCGCCACCGCCTCCATGCGCGAAGCCGGCCTCGAGCCCCTGGAGCCCTACACCACGGCCATGACGCCCTGGCGCTGCCGCTGCACCACCTGCGGCCGCACCTCGACCCCCACCCTGGCCAAGATCCGCAGCGGCCGCAGATGCAAGTACTGCGCCCGCCACGGCTTCGACCGTGCCGCGCCCGCCCGCGTCTACGTCGTCACCCACGCACAGCACGGCGCCGTCAAGATCGGCGTTGCAGGCGCTCTCCAGCGCAACGACCGTATCGCCCAGCACCGCCGCCTCGGATGGGCCCTGTTCTACGAACGCCACGTGCCCACCGGCGACGACGCCCTGTCCGTCGAGCAGACGATCCTGCGCCGGCTCCGCGCCGACGGGCACGGCATCTTCCTCACCGCCGCCCAGATGCCCAACGGCTGGACCGAGACGTTCGACGCCACCCTCGTGACCCCCGCCCACCTGCGGGACGCCATCCGGGCACACCAGACCAACCCGCCCCCACCTGCGCCCCTGACCCTGTTCTAGGCCCCGCCCCTCAGGCGATGGCAACCCGCGCGGCGGCATGATCTACGGTCGTTACCGCACCAGCACTGATCTTCAGCAACGGGGAAATACGCACATGAGCAAGACAGCAACACTCACCATCAGTCTGCTCACGGCGGCGGTCCTGGTGACCGGGTGCGGCAGCGAGAAGAAGGACGACAGCCCGGCCAAGGCAAGCGAGGTCTCACCGAGCGCCTCGGCGAGCAGCGAGGCGAACGGCTCGTCCTCGGGGAAGAAGGGTGTTCCGCACCAGGTGGTCTTCGAGGTGGGCGGGACGGGCGCGGCCCAGGTCATGTGGAACGGGAACAGCAACCACTTCGACCAGGTAACGCTGCCCTGGACCAAGACGGAGGCCATGCAGCTGGAGGGTGCCGAGCTGAAGGTCGGCGTCACGGTCTCGGTGGTGCCCGGCTCGGTCACGGGCCCGGACGGGATGCTCAAGCCAGCCCCGTGCACGATCAAGGTCGACGGCAAGCAGGTCGCTGACAACCAGGACGGCAAGTCGCCCAAGCCCTGTGAGTACAAGATCAAGGACTGACAGCCGGTCCGCCCCCCGCCTCGTCTCGCGAGCCGTTCACGCATGCCCTGCCGCACCGCGGTCCACTATCTGCGGTGCGGCGGAGCCGGCCGGCCCCGGCCCTCGAGCACGCAGTCGGCGTCCAGCGGAATTCCCCATCACGCCGGCGGACCGAGCGGCGTTCGGCGAAGGCCTGTAACGCCAGCCTGCCTCCGGCCCGGCGCTGGCCGGGCCCACCCGCTGGGTGTACGAAATGAGTCGGCCATTGCGACCGCTCTAGTGGTCTCCGAGGGGTGAGCGTGAAGGGGCGGACGAGCGGTGACGGTTCGGGCCCGGAGGCAGTGGTCGACGACGTGTTCGTGCCGGCGGACGTGGCGCAGGCGAGCGGCCAGGAGGAGCGGCGGTCGGGAGCGAGCGAGGCTTGACATGGGAATGCGGCCCGAAGGAAATCTCCTCGGGCCGCAGTTCGGAATCTGTATACGCTTTCGCAGCCGGCCTGCGCGCCGGCCTGCAGCCGGGCTCGGCCCGGGACGAATCAGGGGGACAAGATGACCACCACGACGAAGACCTCAAGCTCGGCAGTATCAGTGCCCAGCCGTACGCCGGGCGCCCCCGTCGCCCTCTTCAGCGACGAGGCTTCTGCGGTGACGAGAGCCGTGCCTGGCGAGGCCCGGAACCTGCCGCGGCCACTGGACACGCTGACTTGGCAGGAGCCCCCCGCCCTGGAGGATGCGGACGACGACGCGCGGTGACCGAACGGTCCGGGCACCGTCGCCCCTTGTCGCTCGGCTGATCTGGCCAGGCGCCCCAGCCCGGTCAGCGGTTGTGCCAAGCAGAGTGGTCCTCGTTCCACTGCTTCCGGGCCCGGACCCGCTCCACTTCTGCGTCCAGACGTTCGATGCGCGTTCCGTCCTCGATGTGGACATCGGCATGCGACGAACCAGCGTGGTACCGATGGCGTTGGCTGACCACGACCACGGTCCGGGCGATACCCGCCTGGTTCGGCATCGCCATAGCCGTCGACACGAAGGGCCCCGCCGGGCCGCCCGGCACCGAGATCCAGTCGTCCTCGCCGGCCTGCCAGGGGAAGATCAGGTCTCCTCCCTGGGGGCCGGTGCCGGAGGGAAGACCTGCGGGTGCCGGTTCAAGACCGGCGGTCAGCCTGGCGAGCGCTTCCAGTTCGAAGACGGCCACCTGGAAGTCGTCCCCGAGGGCGGCCATCTGCCCGAGCATGGCGAGTTCTGAGGCCACCCGGCGCCAGTCCTCCGCGCGGTCACCGGTGATGCTCTGTTCCGTACGCAGTGTGGTGAGGGTGCGGGTGACAAAGGCGTGACGGGCACGTTCTCGGCCTGCGTTGCCGCGCATGGCCGGAGGTAAAGGCGGAAGGCGGTCGGCGAGGCGCTGGGCGCTGGGTCGGGTGTCCGGGGCGGGCATCGGGGTCCTCGAAGTCGACGGGTGTTCGGGTGGGTTCTGGCCTGCTGCTGCGTGCCAGTCCGGTGCCGTCGCGGACAAGTACGACGGCACCGGACCGGGGCGGAGTGGGGTCGGCGGACACGGTTCTGCACTTCACCGGAGCGGGTCCGGTGGGGCGTCAGTCGGACAGCGCGCCGGTGATGGTGGGCATCCCCTGGACCGTGGTGATGGCGGCGGTGGGGGAGAGGACCTTGAAGGCGTGCTTCCAGCCCCGGTCCAGGAGGCTGAGGAGTTCGCCCGTGGGCAGCGTCAGCGCGTTCCGAGCGCCAGATCAAGGCGGCCGGCTTCCCCCGGGACAAGTCCCTGCGGACCTTCGACTTCGACGCGAACCCGAACATCGACGCGGCCACCATCCACACCCTCGCCAGCTGCGAATGGATCAAGAAGAGCCAGCCGCTCTGCCTCATCGGCGACTCCGGAACGGGCAAGTCCCACATGCTCATCGCGCTAGGCAGTGTCTGACAAATGATCATCTGGCTGGTTCGCGGAGCCAGAGGATCAGCGAGGCCAGCACGACTCCGGCGCGGTAGCGGTCGGCGAGCTTGTCGTACCTGGTCGCGATCGCGCGGAACT
>NZ_JACBGN010000079.1 GCF_013401435.1 Streptomyces sp. BR123 | reverse complement strand
GTGGTGCGTCGGTGCGGGGCGCTTCGCCCGGCCTGGGTCGGTGGGCATCCGGGGGTTTCCCGGCCGCCCATCGTCCTTCCGGTGCGGGCCGGCCTGTAAAGGGCGCTCCTCCTTCGTCGTCGCGTCGCTGCGCGATGGCCTTCGGCCACCCTTGACAGACCGACCCGCCCCGGAACGACAAAGAGCTGCCGGGAAACCCCTGAAGGACGGCCAGGGGGAGGGGAGATCAGAGAGGCAGGGCCCACCGCTGCGCCTTGCAGCGTCTTCATGCGGCCGGACTATGCCTGCTGGCCGGCGTGGGGCGCGGGCACCTGCGGGCACCTGCCGGCACCTGCGGGTACGAAAAGTCGGCCGCCAAGCCCTGCTGCCCGCAGGAAATGTCGACCAGAGCCCCCTCGGGGCGCGGCTGCGCATCAGATCGCTACGTGCTCCTCGTTGACTCGGCGACTGACGGCCGTCCGTGGCCGGAGGGCGACACATCGCCGCACACGGCAGCAGCTCGCCAACCCGAGGTCCGCCGCGTAACTCCACGATCGTGATCGGGAACGAGCCACTGGGCGGGAGGAAGAGTGCCGTGTCCGAGATGCCGTCTGCTGTCTGCTTCCCGACACGGACGTACTTGGCCTTCGTGGCCCAGACGCCCAGATCTCCGGTGTCGGCACTGTAGATCTCCCAGGTCTTGCCCCGTTCCTCGCCGTCCGGCAGCCAGGTTTCCGGCCTTTCCTCCCACACCGTGACATGGGTGACCCAGTGGAGGACTTGGTGGAACGGGTTGTCGTGCTGCGCGGGCTCCCTCGGGGCGCGCAGGGAGCCCAGGCCGCTCAGCCCCAGGTAGGCGAGTGAGTACGCGATCGCCGCCGCACCCTCGTCCCCCTCGTCCGGTGGCACCGTGACGACGGTGCCTTCGTAATGCGGTGCACCGTACAGCGCGGCCTTCAACCCCGGAAGGGGGTGGCCTGCCCTGGCTTCTTCTGACGGCTTCCCGGCCACCTGCTGAACACCTCCGGCGGTTTCGATTCAGGGCTTGAGGCTGTCCTTGCCCTTCTCCTTCACCTCCCGGGCCTTGCCGCGGGCCTCCAGCGCTGCGCCCTTGGCCTCCGTGGTTCTGTTGCCCAGAGCGTGCGCGGTCTTCCTCACGGCCTTTCCGGCCGCTTGCTCCGCCTTGGCTTTGATCTTCTCGCGGGCACTCATGTCTGTTTTCCCTCTTTCCTCTGTTCGCCCCTACCCCGGAAACGCGGGGAAATCGGCCCGGGCGTGCGCCCTGGGAGGCGCCATCAGGGTCCGGGTGGCGGGAGAAGGGGGCCGAGGGGGCCGAGGTCGAGGTTGAGGTCTTCGAGCTTGAACCCGTGCTGGGCGCACAGTTCGGTCATGCGGTCGTGGAGGGCGAGGAGGGTGGCCCCGAGTTCCTCTTCCTGCGCGTCGCTGAGGCCGCCCGCTTCGACGCGGCGTATTGCCTGCCGCTCGATGAGCTGCCGGAGGAGTTCGACCACGGTCAGTACGAGCTTGACCAAGTCCTCCTCGACCGTGTCGGGGCCGGTACGGATACGGCGTCCGCGGGAGCGGCCGGACGGAGGCGCGTCCGTCGGGGACGCCGGCAGCAGCCGGACGGCGTCGGCCATCGCGTCGCCGACCGGGCGCAGGTCCGGGGCGTCGGGATGCGGCAGGCGATCGGGGTCACGGCTCATGGGGCTCACCGTTCGACCCCGGTCGCGGAGCGTCGGCAGTGCTGACGGAGCTGATGAGGGCGCGCAGGGAGATCCGGACGAGGTCGATGTCCGCGATGGACAGGATGATGTCGCCGGTGATCACGACGCCGCCGGCCAGCAGCCGGTCGAGGAGGTCGACGAGTGCGACCTGCCGACCGGCAAGGGCGGTGGTGTGGTCGTTGCGGTCGGAGGGACTCATGGCGCAGGGGTGACCGGTGGTGGGGGTCCAGCAGCGGGCAGCGGGGTGGCGAACGAGTACGGAGCCCAGGGGCCGGTGACCTCGATGTGGATTCCGGGAAGGTCCTCGGCCGCGCTGTGGAGCGCTGCCCGGAAGGCGTCGGCCTGCTCGTCGGGGACGAGGAAGGCGTCGTTGAGGACGTTCTCCCCGGCCGTCGACTCGGTGAGCGGGCCGCTCTGCGCGGGGTGGCGTACGCGCTGGGTCGTGCACTGCCCGGCGATGGCGGCGAGGCGGTCGGCGGCGAGCTGCGCCTGCCGGTAGTGGTCCTCGCGGGCATCGTGGTGGGCACGGCGGGCCTGCAGGTACGCCTTGCCGGGGCTGGTGGATGCGGCTTCCGCAGCGGCGGGGGGCTCGGTGGAGGGGCGTACGTAGATCTTGACGCCGTACTCGGTGTGGGCGCTGAGCCGGGCCAGCTGGGTGGCGAAGTCCTGCGCCTGTGCCTGCAGGGCCTGGAGTGCTCGGGTGCGGTCCTGGTAGAGGGTGGCCATGCGCAGGGGCAGCACCGTGGTGTGAGCGGCGAGGGCCTCGATGACGTGGTGGTGGGCGCGGGCGGTGTCCTCCAGCCAGCGAAGGTCCTCGAAGTGGTCCCTGAGCGCGTCTTCTGCCCAGTCGGCCCGTGGGACCTCGCTGATGACGAAGGCGACCGGCCCCGCTGCATCACCGGGAGGCAGCAGGGCGGTGACGGGGCTGCCCGCCACTCCGACGAGGGCCGACAGGACGTGGTCCAGGACGGACGCGGGGGGCGTGACGGCGTAGACGTAGGTGAAGGTCGGGGCGGCGGGGGCGTTCACGGTTCGGTCCTCCGCCTCGGCGTACCGCGGGCGCGACGCTCGTCCTGCTCAAGGCCCAGGGGGTCGGGCTGCGGTTCGGACGCGGTGAGCCGGTCCTGCCGCAGTTGCGCCAGTTCTTCGCGCAGGCGCTGGTTCTCGGCGGCGAGGGAGGGGTCCTGGTGACGGGAGGACAGCGACGCGTCGTGCTCCCACCAGTCGATGCCCATCTCCCGGGCCTTGTCCACCGACGCGATCACGAGCCGTAGCTTGATGGTGAGCAGCTCGATGTCGAGCAGGTTGATGCGGATGTCTCCGGCGATGACGATTCCCTTGTCCAGCACGCGCTCGAGGATGTCGGCCAGGTTGGCCGAGGAGCTGGGCGGGTAGCCCGCCATCGGTGGGCCGGCGCCGAATCTGCGGTCCAGGGGGTTCGTCACGGGCGTTCGCCTCCCAGTCGTCTGCCGCCGTCACAGGTCGCCCCTGTGGTACCTGTCGATCTCCATCAGTCGTTCGATCAGCAGGTCTTCCTCGCGTTCGAAGGTTTCCTCGTCGATCTCGCCGTCGGTGAGCCGACGCTCCAGTTCGGCGAGCTCCGCCCGGACGGTTGCCGGGTCGTAGTACTCCGCCTCGGCCTCGTCCGCCACGCGCTGAGCGACCCAGACCACGCCCCGGACCGGGAGCAGGGGTGAGGTGATCAGTTTCTCCAGCAAGCCCATCGCGGGGTGCTCCTTTCTTCAGGGGGCCGGCGCGTTCTAGGCCACGAAGCTGTACGGAGGCAGCGGCCCGGTCAGGCGGACCGAAAGCCCCGCACCATCTGCCCGGACCAGCTCGGCGTGCGCGTCGAGCAGGGCTGCTGCGCCGTCCCGCGGGACCAGCAGGGACAGGTTGAGGAAGTCCTCGCCGCCAGGGACGTGCAGGGTGTGCTCGCGCCCCAGCGGCGCCAGGGACCGGAGCAGTCCGTCGGCCGCGTTCGCACGCCGCTGCTCGACCTCGGCGGCGATCAGTTGCCCGAGTTCCAAGGGAAGGCGCGGGTCCGGCGACCCGCTGAGGATCTCTTCGTTGAGCCTCCGCGCCTCGGGTGAAGCGTCCAGGATCTCGCGGAGCAGGTGCTCCTGCTCGTGCGAGGCCTTGATGTTGTACTCGGCGCAGCCCTGCACACGTTCCAGGGCGGCCCGGTATGCGTCCTCCTGCTCTTCGAGCACCTGGCGCACGGCCCCGTCGTCGGGCGCGGTGTATCCGAATTGCAGCGGCAGCGGCGTCCCGTCGGCCATGAGGCGGTCCTGAACGGCCTGGTGGGCGGCCACGTCCCGCCTCTTGGGGCGGATCTCCTCGTCGATGTCGCTGACCACGGCGCGCAGTACCCCCGTGGATACCGTTCGCACGGCAGGGCTGTGGGAGCCGACGCCGGTGAGGCCGTCGATCCGGCAGGGATGGTCGTGCAAGGTGACGGCGTACACGTAGACGGCCATGGTCATTCCCTCTCACGCCGCACGGGCCGTCGGACGGGTCGCCGGCGCCGAGGAGGCTCTTGTTCCTCTTCTTCTTCCTCCGGCTCGTCCTCCTCCTTGTCCCGGCCGGGCAGGGACTGCGTCACGGCATCGAGCGCGCCGGTGAGCGCACCTTTCGCCTTTCCCTGGCTGCCGCCCTCGACCATCTGGCCGACGACCTCCGGCAGCTGGGCGGGGGCCTTGCGGCCCGCTTCCAGGTCGAGCCGGTTGCAGGCCTCGGCGAAGCGGAGGTAGGTGTCGACGCTTGCGACCACGATGCGGGCGTCGATCTTGAGGATTTCGATCCCGACCAGAGAGACGCGTACGAAGGCGTCGATGACGAGCCCACGATCGAGAATGAGTTCCAGGACGTCGTAGAGGCTGCTCGTCCCTCCGCCGCTGCGGCTGAGGCCTCCGCTCGCTCCCTGCGGCACCATCGTCATGGCTCTTCCCTTCCGGGCCGGTGCGGTGTCAGCCGCCCAGCCGGTCGATCATGCCCCGGCTGTACCTCCGGGTCCGTTCGTAGGAGATCAGCTCGCCCTGCCCGTCCAACTGCACGCGGTAACTGGCCATGACGCTGGTGGTGTCCGGGATGCGTTCGAGTTCGACCACCTCGACCACCGCCTCCCAGCCGTCGTCCGTGGGCTTCAGGGACGAGACCGACTCGGGGCGCCGGCCGAGCAGCTCCGACAACTGCTCCGCGGCAGCCCTCAGAGCGCCCGCCGCACTGGGCACGCCGCTCCTCTTGGAGGTGCCGGCCTTGCCTGCGGGCCTGGTACTGGGCTGCTCGTCGTCGTCGCCCTGGGACGGGCGGCGCCGACGGCGAGCCGGTTCCGACGTGGTCATCTGCTCCCCTCGTGAACCGATCTCCATGGACTTAAAACGCCTCCCCCGTCACCTCCGGGCCACACCCCCAAAACCGGATTTTCTTCACATGTAAGTGCATATCCTCCGCCAGGGTGAGCAGCCCCCTGGTAGGTACGGACGTCGTCAGGGCCTCCTCCTGATGGACGGACCACCGCCACCTGGCTTGCGGCCAGGTGATCCACCAGTCGGGAAGGGATCAGGCTATGGAGGACACGTCCAAGCTCGCCCTGGCAGCCGCCGTCGCGGGAGGCTACGTACTGGGACGAACGAAGAAGGGCCGCATGGCCCTGTCGTTGGCGACCTACCTCGCCGGCCGTAGGTTCAGCCTGCAGCCGGGCCAGCTCATGGCACTGGGGCTGCGCAAACTGGGGGAAATGCCACAGACGGCCGAGCTCGGTGAACAACTGCGCGGTGAAGCCCTCGACGCGGGCCGCAAGGCCCTCACGGCCGCTGCCAACCGGCAGCTCTCCAGCCTGGCCGACTCCCTCCACCAGCGCACGCTCGAACTCAGCAGCGGGCGCGAGAGGCCGGACGAGGCCCCCGAGGAGGACGAGGACGAAGCGTACGAGGCCGCCGGCTACGACGAAGAGCCCTACGCTGACGAAGAGTCCGAGGAGCCGGAGTACGAGGACGAGGAGCCGTACGAGGGCGAGGAAGAAGAAGAGGGCGAGGAAGAAGAAGAGGGCGAGGAAGAGCCCTACGAGGCCGAGGAGGAGCCCTACGAGGGCGAGGAGGAGGGGGAGCGGGAAGAGCTCTACGAGGAGGAGCCGGAAGCGGAGGAGGAGCCGGAGGAGGAGCGTCCCCGGCGCAGGAGTGCACGGTCCACCGCCGCTCGTACGGGCGCCGCCCCGTCCAAGACGTCCACTTCCCGCGGCTCACCGGCGGAGAAGGGGGACAAGGCAGCGAGGAAGCCGGCCGCCAAGAAGCCGGCCGCCAAGAAGCCGGCCGCCAAGAAGGCAGCGCCGGCGAAGAAGGCCGCGCCTGCGAAGAAGGCCACGCCCGCCAAGAAGGCCGCGCCCGCCAAGAAGGCCGCGCCCGCGAAGAAGGCCGGCTCGGCGAAGAAGACGGCCGCACCGGCCAAGAAGGCCGCGGCGGCCCAGAAGGCCCCGGCGAAGAAGGCGGCGGCGAAGAAGACCGGTGCAGCGGCGAAGAAGAAGGCCCCGCCGGCCAAGAAGGCTGCGGCGAAGAAGGCCAGCGCACCGGCGAAGAAGGCCACGACGCGCCGGGCGACACGGAGCACCGGCGGCAGGAAGGCCGCGACGTCAGCGAAGAAGACGACGGCACGCAAGCCGTCGACGCGGAGGTAGCGCCATGGCCACCCCAAACCGTTCACGCACGTCCGGGGGCCCCGTCGACCAGCTGCTCGAGGAAGTCGGCGGTTATCTTGCGGCCCAGGCGAATCAGCTGGCCGACAAAGCGGTCGGCAAGCTGGGGGACCTCACCGACGACCTCTACGACGTGGCCGACAACGGAGGCTCGCTCGCTGACATCGGCAGCCGACTCCTGCAGGGCGACTCACCCCTCAAGGCCGCCGTGGGCAGCACCTTCGGCGGCCTCAAGGACAAGGTCAAGGACATCGGCAGCAGCCTGACGGGCGGGGGCAAGGGCCGCAAGAGCGGATCCAAGCCCACGCACATCTGCGAAGTCATCGACGTCGGAGTCCCGCTGCGCGACGCCTACGACCACTGGACGCGGTACGAGAACTTCAGCACGTTCTCCAAGGGCGTCCGCAGCGTCTCACAGGGCGACGACACCACGTCCGACTGGAAGGTCAAGGTAGGCCCGTCCACCCGCAGCTGGCAGGCCACCGTCCAGGAGCAGGTCCCCGACGATCGGATCGTGTGGACCTCGGAAGGACCCAAGGGCACCACGCGTGGATGCGTCAGCTTCCACGAACTCGCCCCTTCGCTCACCCGCGTGCTCGTGATCGTCGAGTACTACCCCTCCGGCCTGTTCGAGAGGACGGGCAATCTGTGGCGTGCGCAGGGCCGGCGCTTGCGGCTGGACCTCAAGCACTTCGCGCGCTACGTGACCCTCTCGGACGAGGAGCCGGACGGATGGCGGGGCGAGATACGCGACGGTGAAGTGGTGCGTACCCACGAGGAGGCTGTCGAAGAGGAAGAGGGAGAAGAGGAAGAGGGAGAAGAGGAAGAGGGAGAAGAGGAAGAGGGAGAAGAGGAAGAGGAAGGGGCCTCGCAAGAGGATCCGGAAGAGCAGGAGGGTCCGGAAGAGTACGAGGACGAGGCGTACGAGGAGGAGTACCCCGAAGACGAGAGCGGCGAGGAGGACATCGACGAGGAGGAGGACGAGGAGGAGGAAGAGGGCGAAGGCGACGACAGCGAAGACGAGGGCCCGGACCGGGCCGAACACCGTCGCCGTCGCCAGCGCAGCCGCCGGTGACCCCCCGGTGCCGCCCCGGTACGACGAGGCCGCCGTCCACGAAGGGACGGCGGCCCCGTGCGCGCGGCTCGGTCAGGTCAGGGTGTCCTTCGCCTTCCGCCCGGTCTGTTTGGCGTCAGCGGCCGTTTGCTCGATCTTTCCCTTGGCCTCAAGGCTTTCGTTGCCGACGGCCTTGCCGGTCGTCTCCTTCACCTTCCCCTTGAGATTCTTGCCCACGTTCTTGGCTTTCTTGCCTGCAGCCATGTGGTCACCTCCGAGCTTCTACCTGGCCGCTGCCCTCTGCGGCGCTACCTATGCCTTCCCCACCGCCGTTATTGCTGCGAGCCCTGAGCCGGGCCACTCGGGGATCCGGCGTGCATCGTCTGTGATCCCTAACGCCGCGCGCACAACGGACCGCAGCGCCCGCCGGATCGCCAGTCCCACGCCCCACACCATCAGCCGGACACCCCACACCGACATGCGCAGAACGGTACGGCGGAGCACCGCCCGAGGCGTCCAACGAGCGAGCACCCGCCGCCTTCCCCGCTTGTGTCCGCGCCGCCGCGGTGTGAACTTCACGAGTGTCTCCTGCCGGCAACCAGACGGTACACGGCCAGGAGAATGAGGGAACCGACAATGGCGGCGATCCAGGTGGAGAGCTCGAAGAATCCGTCAATGGATTCGACTCCGAAAATGACCTTGCCGAGCCATCCGCCGAGAAGAGCGCCGGCAACGCCGATGAGTATCGTGACGATGATGCCGCCGGGGTCCCGACCCGGCATCAGGAGCTTCGCGAGGATGCCGGCGAGCAGGCCCAGAAGAATCCAACCGATGATGCCCATGGAATGCCTCTTGTCAACGCTCAATACATGAATCGTGCATAAATCAATCTGCGCCGCCTGCTGGATTCCAAACCTCGGAAATGTGCTGAGCGAAAAATCAGTCCTACCCCAGAGCGACGTCCTCGTTCGCCAGCAGATCCTGCAGCAGCACCCGATGGAGGGCGGCCACCGGCTCGATCAGGTCGGGGTGGCGCAGCAAGGGCGCGGCGCGGTGTTCGCGGCTGCCGGGCCGCAGGAGCCGGGTGACTTCGCCCGCCAGGCCGATGTCGGCGACGCGGTGGGCAGCGACGGCGAGGGCCGGGTCTGCGAGGAGGCAGGCGGCCCAGCTGACCACGGTTTCGTCCACCCACGTTCGCCAGGCGGTGCCGGCGTCGTCGCTCTCGTGCTCGGCGCCGGTCAGCCAGTCCAGTCGGGCGCTTCCGCCCGGGCCGAGGAGGTGCAGCAGACGGGCGTCGAGCGCGGTCGGGTAGCGCAGGGCGGCGGCGAGGGTGACGGCCTGCCTGGCCTGGGCTTCGGCCAGGGCCTGGCTGTACGCGCCCGGGGCGGGCGGGAAAGCGGTCAGCAGCCAGCGGGTGCCGGCGGCTATGACGGGTGCGAGATCGGCGGACACGGCGGCTTCCTCGGGAGCGTGCTCGCCCTGCCCGTGCCGGGTCCGCGAGCTGCGGCGCGAAGCTGCGCTGCTCCGCTCGTGGCGGACCAGTGTAGGTCGGGCAGCCGGCGTGCGGTGTGACGCACGTCACCGGACGGCGGGAGGCCGGCTCGGCCGCGGGCATACGGGCCTGGCCCCCGGAACCCCTCACACCCGTATCACCCCGACGCCCGCCGCCTCGAAGGCCTCCGCCACCGCGTCCGGGAGGCCCGTGTCCGTGACCAGGGTGTGGACCGATTCCGGTGGGCAGATGCGGGCGAAGGCGCGGGTCCCGAGTTTGCTGGAGTCGGCCGCGACGACCACGCGGCGGGCGCGCTCGCACAGGAGGCGGTTCATCGCGGCCTCGTCCTCGTGCCGGGTTGCCGCGCCGTCGGCCGGGTCGAAGGCGTCGACGCCGACGATCGCGGTGTCCACCGTGAGCTGGCCCAGTACCTGCTGGGCCAGCGGGCCGGTCAGCTCGTACGACTGGGAGCGGGCGACCCCGCCGGTCAGGACGATTTTGAACTGCGGTCTGATGACGAGCTCTCCCGCGATGTTGAGGGCGTTGGTCACCACCGTCAGCGCCGGCGAGCCCGACGCCAGGTCCGGGCGGCCCGCGAGGGCCCGGGCCACCTCCGTGGTCGTCGTGCCGCCGGTCAGGCCGATGACCTCGCCCGGCGCGACCAGGGCTGCCACCGCCTCGCTGATGCGGTGTTTCTCGGCGGCCCGGCGGGAGGTGCGGTAGCGCAGCGGGAGTTCGTAGGAGACCCCGTGTACGACCGCCCCTCCACGGGTCCGGACCAGCAGTTGCTGTTCGGCCAGCCGGTCGAGGTCGCGGCGGATCGTCGCGGCGGAGACGCCGAGGGCTTCCGCCGCCGGCTCGACCTCGAGCTCGCCCCGCTCCACGAGCAGGTCCAGCAGTGTCTGCCAGCGCTCCTTACGGGTCATGGACGCCATGGCCTTCGCCCCTCCGCTCTCCCCGTGCCGGTCAGCCGCTCGTCGTCCCCCGGCCGTAGGTCTCACCTGTCCCGACACTAGCCCACGCGATCACACCTGAGATGCTTGAAGTTGCGTGAAAGTGCCCGATACCTTGCAGCAAACCGCAGTGAAGCGAGCGAGTGCACAAGCCGGGCAGGGAGCCGCCATGAGCCAGAGCCACGTCGCGTACGAGTTGGGCACCCAGCCCGAGTGCTGGGAGCGGGCAGCCGAACTGGCCCCCGTCTGGAAGGCCGCGCTTCCGCAGCCGCGGGAGCGTACGGCGATCGTGGGATGCGGGACCTCGTACTACATGGCGCAGGCGGCCGCCGTGCTGCGCGAGGAGGCTGGCGACGGGGAGACGGACGCGTTCCCCGCCTCGGAGTTCCCCCTGCACCGCCGCTACGACCGGGTCATCGCCCTGACCCGGTCCGGCACGACCACCGAGGTGCTGGACCTGCTGGCCGGGCTGCGGGGCGCCGGCGTGCCGACGACCGCTCTGGTCGGGGATCCGGCGACTCCGGTGATGGGGCTCGCCGACGAGCTGCTGGTCCTGGACTTCGCGGACGAGCAGTCCGTCGTCCAGACCCGCTTCGCGACGACCGCCCTGACCCTCCTCCGCGCCCACGTCGGCCGGCACACCCCCGCCGCGGTGGCCGACGCGCGGACCGCCCTCGCCGAGCCGCTGCCCGAACACCTCCCGAGCCGGCACCAGTTCACCTTCCTCGGCCGCGGCTGGACCGTGGGCCTGGCACACGAAGCGGCGCTCAAGATGCGCGAGGCGTCACTGTCCTGGGCCGAGTCCTATCCGGCGATGGAATACCGGCACGGCCCCATCAGCATCGCCGGCCCGGGTACCGTCACATGGTGCCTGGGCGAGGCACCCGACGGGCTCGCCGGGCAGGTGCGCGAAGCCGGGGGCGAGTGGATGGCGGCCGGACGGCTCGACCCGCTCGCCGAGCTGGTGCGGGTCCACCGGCTGGCCCTGGCCGCCGCGGCCCACCGGGAGCTGGATCCGGACCGGCCGAGGAACCTCACTCGCTCGGTGATCCTCACCGCGGGCGAGGGGGCGGCCCGATGAGCCTGGCCTCCGCCGGCGGGCTCGTCATGGAGGCGGCCTCCGCCGGGAGGGCCGTCGCTGCTTTCAACATCATCACGCTGGAGCACGCCGAGGCCGTCGTCGCCGGCGCGGAGCAGGCGGGTGTGCCCGTCATCCTCCAGCTGAGCGAGAACGCGGTGAAGTTCCGCGGTGGGGCACTGCTGCCGATCTCGCGGGCCGCCGCCGCGTGCGCGGAGGCAGCCGCGGTCCCGGTCGGCCTGCACCTCGACCACGTCAAGAGTCCCGACCTGCTCCGGCAGGCCGTGGACGCAGGCTTCAGCTCGGTGATGTACGACGCCGCGCAGCTGCCGTACGCCGAGAACCTGGAGGCGACCCGCTCGGCCGCCGACTGGGCGCACGCCAACGGGCTGTGGGTGGAAGCCGAGTTGGGGGAGGTGGGGGGAAAGGACGGTGAGGCGCCGCTCGATCCGCATGCGCCCGGGGCCCGTACCGACCCGCACGAGGCCCGCCGGTTCGTGGCCGACTCCGGGGTGGACGCCCTCGCGGTGGCGGTCGGCAGCACCCACGCGATGACCAGCCGCACCGCCGCCCTGGACCACGGGCTGCTCGCCCGGCTGGCCGAGGCGGTGGGTGTGCCGCTGGTGCTGCACGGTTCCTCGGGGCTTCCGGACAGGGAGCTCGCGGCCGCCGTGGCGGGCGGCATCCGCAAGGTCAACATCGGTACGGCGCTGAACCTGGCCATGACCGAGGCCATCCGCGCCCACCTCACCCCGGCGGACCCGCGCCCCTACCTGACGGCGGCCCGTACGGCGATGGCGGCGACGGCGGCTGCGCTGATCAGCACGCTGACACGCTGACGAGGCTCGATCGCCCGTCCCGCTCAGCGCGGTACCAGCCGGGCCTGGTGGCAGGTGATGCCGTGCCAGCGGGCCCGGTCCGGGGTGGCGCCGGGGGACAGGCTCCGCCGGGCCTCGACGGCCGTGACGTGGCGGGCGTCGGTGAGGCACATGACGAGGAACAGCGCCGTCCGATCCGGCTCGACGCTCTCGAGGTAGTACCAGTCGGCCCGGACGGACCGGTTGCCCGTGAGGAACGGGCGCTGGAGGAAGTCCTGTACGTCCAGCGGGAAGTGGCCGAGGACGTCCTGGGCCTCGGCGGGGTCCAGGGCGAGCCGTTCCACCCGTGCCCCGGGTCGGCCGGGCGCGGCGGGACTCCCCGCCGCTGCCGCTGCTGCCGTGCCCCCGCCGAAGGACCGGCTCCGCAGGGTCCCGGGCTCCAGCCGCACCCGCTCTCCACGGAAGTCCCAGGCCCGCCCCTCGGACGGTGTCGGCTGGACCCGGCAGAGCCCGCGGTCGCCGAGCACCACCGCGAAGGGGACGCCGTCCTCGGTGAGGTGGGCCCACCACAGCAGGACCGTGCCGGCCTTCTCCAGGGTCTTGCCCCGGACATCGGCCGGCAGCCGTTCCCAGCAGGCCTCCCGGTCGGGCAGGTCCGGGGCGACGGGCAGTGGCCCGGGCTCGTGGATCTGGGTCAGCCCTTCGGGCTGCTGCTCGGCCCGGGCGCCGGTCCGGCTCTCCTGCGACCCTTGTCCGGGCGGCCGGTCCGCACTGCGCGGCTCCGGCATCCGGTCCCGCCCGGCGAACTCGCGCCGCCACGCCTCGTCCCCGCCCATGTCGTTCCCCATGCCCATGCCCATGCCCATGCCCATGCCCATGCCCATGCCCATGCCCTGAGCCTTCCGGATGCGCGCCCCGACCCCGACCGACCTGTCATTGTCGGCCAGTGCGGTCCCGGTTGTCAGGCGTTCGGCGCGGCGGGCACGGTCTGTGCGAAGACGGCCAGGGGCCGGGGCCGTGAGGCCGGATCCCGGATTTCGCCGAGGTGCACGTGTGCGCCTCCGAGAGGGGTGGAGTGGAGCGGCTCCCGTTGGGGGAGGTGCCCACGCGGTCCTGCCGGGCATCGAGGCAGCCCTCCGTCACCAGGTGCAGCTCGTGGCCGTACCCGACCATGGCCAGCCTCCGGGACACGGACCCTTCCGGATTCTTGAAACAGGTTCTACTCTGCCCCCGCCGGCCGGCCGGCCGGGCCGCACCACCCGACAGCAGAGCACCCGGAGGGGCCGTGCACCTCGAATACACGCCTGAGCAGCAGCGGTTGCGCAGCGAGCTGCGCGCCTACTTCGCCGAGCTGGTCCCGCAGGACGTCCATGCCCGCTACGCGGACCCCACCGCCCGGAAGCGCTTCTACCGGCAGACCATCCGCCGGCTCGGGGAGGACGGCTGGCTCGGGGTGGGCTGGCCCGAGGAGTACGGCGGGCGCGGCATGTCGGCCATGGACCAGTTCGTCTTCTTCGACGAGGCAGCGCAGGCCGTCGTCCCGCTGCCGCTGATGGCACTCAACACGGTCGGTCCCACGCTCATGCAGTTCGGCACCGACGAACAGAAGGCGTACTTCCTGCCCAGGATCCTCTCCGGCGAGATCGACTTCGCCATCGGCTACAGCGAGCCGGACGCCGGAACCGACCTCGCCGCCCTCAAGTGCCGGGCCGTCCGCGAGGGCGACGAGGAGACCGGCACCTACGTCGTCAACGGCCAGAAGATCTGGACCACCAACGGGGACACCGCCGACTGGGTGTGGCTCGCCGTGCGCACCGACCCGGACGCCCCCGCACACAAGGGCATCACCATGCTCCTCGTGCCGACGGACGACCCCGGCTACTCGTACACGCTGATCAACACCCTCGCCTCCCACGACACCACGGCCGGCTACTACGAGAACGTCCGCGTCCCGGCCGGCCGCCGCGTGGGGCAGGAGAACAAGGGCTGGCGGCTGATCACCAACCAGCTCAACCACGAACGGGTCACCCTCGCCGCCCACGGCACCATGGCGATCCGGGCGCTGCACGACGTCCAGCGCTGGGCGGCCGCGACCAAGCTCGCGGACGGGCGCCGGGTCATCGACCTCTCCTGGGTCCGCGGCCGCCTCGCCCGCACCCACGCCCGGCTCGACGCGATGAAGCTGCTGAACTGGCAGATGGTGAGCGCGGTCCAGGACGGCACCCTCACTCCGCAGGACGCCTCCGCCGTCAAGGTGTACGGCTCCGAGGCGCGCCGGGACGCGTACGCCTGGCTGCTGGAGGTGGTCGCCGCGGTCGGCCCCCTCAAGGAGGGCTCGACGGGCGCCGTCCTGCACGGCGAACTGGAACGCGGCTACCGCAGCGCGGTCATCTTCACCTTCGGCGGCGGCAACAACGAGATCCAGCGCGAGATCATCTCCTGGATCGGCCTGGGCATGCCCCGCGTCCGACGCTGAGGACTCCGGTGTGAGCCCTTACCGCGGCCCGACCGGGGGCAGCGGTTCACGGGCTGCGTGCCAGGCGGGCGGGAGAGCGGCGACACCCGTACGAGCGGCGATCACACCGCCCGCGACAGCGCAGGTGGTGTCGATGTCGCCGCGCCCGGCGACGGTGAACCACAGGCCCTCGTGCAGGTCGTCGAGGTGTCCCGCCGCGCACCAGAGGGCGTAGGGGACGGTGTCGGGCCCGGACATCCGGTAGCCGGAGCCCAGGACCTCCGCGGCGTGCCGGACCGAGGTGCGTGCCGGCATCCGGGCCGCGATCCGCACTCCCGACCGGACGTCGCTGTCGGGGAGTCGTTCGGCGACCGCCTGGAGGAAGTCCGGACGTGACGGTGCGGGCCCGCCCCGGCTGCGCGTCGCCAGCGCCGCGGCGAGCGCTACCGCCACCGCCGCGGCGACCGCCTCCGGGTGGTGGTGGGAGACCGCGCTCTGCGCGGCGGCCTGCTCGGTGACGGCGTCGAGGTCGGCGGCGTGCCAGGCGCCGAGCGGGGCGACGCGCATGGCCGCGCCGTTGCCCCAGGAGCCCTGGCCGCCGAACTGCCCGGCCACCACCTCCCGCCAGGGCTCGCCCGAGCCGATCCGGCGGAGCACGTCGTGCATCGAGGCTCCGTAGCCGCGGTGCGTGTCGTCGGCGTAGGCCTCGGCGAGGCGCAGGGCGAGGCGGTCCTGGTCGACGGTGCCGGCGCCCTCGGCGAGTTCGCGGACGAGAACGAGCGCCTGGGCGGTGTCGTCGCTCCACCGCCAGAGCGGCTCCGGGGGCAGGGTCCGTGCCTCCAGGGCTGCCGGGCCTTCGCGGCGCAGGATGCCGAACCAGCGGTCACCGAAGGCATCGCCGAAGGCGAGCCCGGACAACGAATCCAGCGCGGCAGCAGGCAGGTTGATCATCGGAGCAGTATCACAGGGCGCCGGCGTCCCGGGCACTACGGGGTCAGGGCGCGGCGGCGGGGGCTTCCCGGTGTGCAGTGGACGCCGCCGACGGGCGCCCTGGACGGCGTGGGTGCCGGCGGCCTCGCAGGGCAGCTCGGCCCGGTTGCGGCGGCGCAGGTCCGCGACACCCTGGAAGAGCCGCAGACGACGGGGATCCGGGCTTCGGGCGGTCGGGTCGGCGCGGCGGAAGCGGAAGCGGAGGCGCGGGGCCGGCGGGTCGCACCGGCGGGCCCGCCGGCAGGGGCCCGACCGGTCCCCGCCCGGGGCCGACCGGCCCAAGCGGGGCGGAGGGGTGCGGGCACAGCCTGGCAGTGACCACTTCCGCAGGGACCGGGCACGGCACCCCGCACCGCACCGCACCGCCCCGCACACAGGACACAGGACACAGGCACGGCATCCAGGCATCGCAACACAGAGAGAAGGACCCGCCATGAAGGCTCTCGTCTTCCACGGGCCCGGACAGACCTCCTGGCAGGACGTCCCGGACCCTTCGATCAAGGAGGCCGCCGACGCGATCGTACGGGTCGACGCCGTCACCATCTGCGGCACCGACCTGCACATCATCAAGGGCGACGTACCCGACGTGACCCCCGGCCGGATCCTGGGGCACGAAGCCGTCGGCACCGTCGTCGAGACCGGCGGCGACGTCCGCACCGTCCGTCCCGGCGACCGCGTCCTGATCTCCTGCATCTCCGCCTGCGGCCGCTGCCGCTTCTGCCGAGAAGCCCGCTACGGGCAGTGCCGCGGGGGCGGCGGCTGGGTCCTGGGCCACACCATCGACGGCACCCAGGCCGAGTACGTGCGCGTTCCCTTCGCCGACCTCTCCGTCCACCCGCTGCCCCACACCCTGGCGAGCCACGAGGCGGTCCTGCTCGCGGACATCTTCCCGACCTCGTACGAGGTGGGCGTCCTCAACGGAAACGTGCGCCCCGGCGACACGGTGGTCGTGGTCGGCGCCGGACCCATCGGTTTGGCGGCCATCGCGACCGCAGGGCTGTACAGCCCGTTCCGGACCATCGCCGTCGACCTCGCCGCCTCCCGGCTGGCAGCCGCCCGCGCGCTCGGCGCCGACGCCACCGTGAGCGCGGGGGAGGAGCCCGACCGGCTGGTGGAGGACCTGACCGAGGGGCTCGGGGCGGATGTCGTCATCGAGGCCGTCGGCGTACCGGAGGCGTTCGAGCTGTGCACCCGCATGGTCCGTCCCGGCGGCCGGGTCGCCAACATCGGCGTCCACGGCAAGCCCGCGACGCTCCACCTCGAAGACCTGTGGATCAAGGACGTCACCCTCACCACCGGTCTCGTCGACACCTACTCGACCCCCATGCTGCTGCGCATGACGGCCGCGGGCCGGCTGCCCGGGGCGGCGTTGGTCACCCACCGTTTCGAGATGGACCAGATGGAAGAGGCGTACGACGTCTTCTCCCGCGCCGCCGCCACCGGCGCCCTGAAGGTCGTGCTCGGCGGACCGCAGCACGACACGGTCGCCGTGCCCGTGCCGCCCGAGGAGCAGTGATCACCGTGCAGAGCAGCCCGCGAACCCCACATCGGCCGTCCGGCGGTACGGGCGGACGCACCGACCTCGGCCGCCGCCTGGCGGCCCGCCGCGAGTCCCTCGGCCTGAGCCGTGAGGAGCTGGGCCGGCAGTGCGGAGCGGACGCGAACTACATCGCCTACCTGGAGGAGCACGCGGCCTCGCCGTCCATCGGCACCCTCGTCCGCGTCGCCGACGCCCTCGGCGTCACGGTCGACGACCTGACCGGCGCGAGCGCCGACCGGGTCCCCGGCCGGTCCACCGGCCGGCGCGACACCTCGCTCGCAGCGCTGGAGGAGGCCGAGTGCCGGCGGCTGCTGGGCACGCACGGCGTGGGCCGCATCGCCGTCTTCACCCCCGACGGCCCGGCAGTCCTGCCCGTCAACTACCTGGTCACGGGGACCGGCATCGCCTTCCGTACGCATGCGCACGCCGTTGCCGCCAGAGCGGCGGGAACCGAGGCCGCCTTCGAGATCGACCGCATCGACGACGTGACCTCCGAAGGCTGGAGCGTCCTCGCCGTCGGCGAACTCGCGGCCGTCACCGACGCCGGCGAACTGCGGCACCTGAACGCCGAAGGCCGGTCCCACCCGTGGGCCGGCGGCGAGCGCACCCACTGGATGAAGCTCACCCCCGTCCGGCTCACCGGCCGCCGCGTGGTGCACGGCTGATGGGCGCCGTCCGCGCGGTCGTCTTCGACACCGACGGGGTGCTCCTGGCCACGGCGGCCCGCCACGCTGCCGCCTGGAAAGAGACCTTCGACGGGTGCCTCGCCGCATGGCAGCACCCGGACACCGGTGAACGGCCGCGCCCGTTCGACGCCGTCCGCGACTACCGGGAGCTGGTGGACGGCCGGTCCCGGCTCGACGGCGTACGGGCCTTCCTCACGGCCCGCGGCATCGACCTCCCCGACGGAACCGCACAGGACCCGCCGGGGTGCGGCAGCGCGCACGCGGTCGCCGCCCGCAAGGAGCAGATCTTCTCCGCGATGGTGCGGGCCGAAGGCGTGGAGGTCTTTGACGACGTCCGGCCGGCGCTGCTTCGCCTCCGGGAGATGAAGGTCGGATGCGCGGCCGCCTCGGCCTCGCGGCACGCCCGCTCCCTCCTCGCATCCGCAGACCTCACCGGCTTCTTCGGCGCCTTGGTGGACGGGACGGACGCGGACGCGCTGGCCCTCCCCGGCAAACCGGCCCCCGCCCTCTTTCTGGAGGCGGCCGACAGGCTCGGCGCCGGCCCCGGGCACACCGCCCTGGTGGAGGACGCGCTCGTCGGCGTCGACGCGGGACGGCGGGGCCGCTTCCGCCTCGTCGTGGGAATCGACCGCGACGGTGACCCGCAGACCGCGGACGCCCTGCGCGCGCACGGCGCCCACCTCGTCCTGCCCGGCCTCGGCGGGCTGCCCGCCGCGCTCGCCGCCCTCGGAGGCGACCGGCCGTGACCACCGCCTGGAGCTGGGAGCACCGGGCCTACGACCCCAAGACGGAGCGGCTGGCCGAGTCCCTGTACACCCTCGGCAACGGCCGCTTCGCCACCCGCGGATCGGCCCCCGAGAGCACCGCCGACGCCGTCCACTACCCGGCCACCTACCTCGCAGGCTGCTACAACCGCCTCACCTCCACCGTCGCCGGACGCACGGTCTCCAACGAGGACCTGGTCCGGCTGCCGGACTGGACCGCCCTGCGCTACCGCTGCCTGCCCGACGACGCACCGCCGGACGCCGCACCACCCGGAGCCGCACCGCCCGACGCCGTACAGCCCGGCGACTGGCTCACCCCGGACCATCCGAGCCTGCGCCACCACCGCGTCTCGCTCGACCTGCGCACGGGAACGCTCACCCGCCACATGCTCTTCCACGACGCCGAAGGCCGCCGCCTCGGCGTCACCCACACCCGCCTCGTCCACATGGGCGACCCGTACCTGGCCGCGCAGCGCACCGTCTTCCGCGCGTACGGCTGGAGCGGCCGGATCGAGGTCGCCGCCGTGCTCGACGGGGACGTCACCAACGCGGGCGTGGACCGCTACCGCGCCCTGGCCGGACGG
The DNA here is from genome assembly GCF_013401435.1 of Streptomyces sp. BR123. Classification (GTDB taxonomy): domain Bacteria; phylum Actinomycetota; class Actinomycetes; order Streptomycetales; family Streptomycetaceae; genus Streptomyces. The sequence goes on along the minus strand of NZ_JACBGN010000079.1, from coordinate 7,344 downwards.
CATCTCGTCGCGCACCGGGCGGGGGTGGAGGCGGAAGGCACCGCCTGGCTGTCCTGCCGCACCTCCGCCTCGGCCATCCGGATCGGGCTCGCCGTACGGACCTCCGTGCGACCCTTGGCCGCCGCGCACCGCGCCTGCAAGGCCACCGCCACCGCCGCAACCCAGACGTCCGTCGTGCCGATCCGGCGCGGCCGGCCGGTCGTCGTCGTCAAGACCGCCGCCCTGTTCACCTCGCTCGACCGCCCCCTCGCCGATCCCGTACGAAGCAGCATCGAGCACGCCGAGCACGCCCCGGACTTCCCGTCGCTGCTGGCGTCCCACCGGGCCTCCTGGCAGCGGATCTGGAGCGAGGGAGAGCTGAGAGTGGAGGGCGAGACCGGCCGGATCCTGCGCCTGCACGCCTTCCACGTACTGCAGACCCTCTCGCCCCACACCGCCGGGCTCGACGCCGGCGTCCCCGCCCGGGGGTTGCACGGGGAGGCGTACCGCGGCCACGTCTTCTGGGACGAGCTGTTCGTCCTGCCCTACCTCGCCCTGCACTTCCCCGAGACCGCCCGCGCCCTCCTGACGTACCGCCACCGACGGCTCCCCGCCGCCCGGGAGTCGGCGCGCCGGGCGGGCGCCACGGGGGCGATGTTCCCCTGGCAGAGCGGCAGTTCCGGCGCCGAGGAGACACAGCGGCTCCACCTCAACCCCCGCTCCGGCCGCTGGCTGCCCGACCACTCCCACCTCCAGCACCACGTGGGCTCGGCCATCGCCTGGAACGCGTGGCAGTACGGCCTCGCCACCGGCGACACCGGCTTCATGCACGGACCCGGCGCGGAACTCCTGCTGCACATCGCCCACTTCTGGGCCGGAGCCGCCACCTGGGACCCCGGCCCCGGCCGCTACCGGATCCGCGGCGTCGTCGGCCCCGACGAGTACCACGACGCCTACCCCGACGCCGCCGCTCCCGGCATCGACGACAACGCGTACACCAACGTCACCGCGGCCTGGGTGCTCGCCCGCGCCCTCGACCTGTACGGGGAACTCCCCGCCGCCCGACGCGCCGAGCTCCTCGCACAGCTCCGCCTCGACGCGGACGACCTCGCAGGCTGGGAGGAGCTCTCGCGCCGCATGTACGTGCCCTTCCACCGCGATGTGATCAGCCAGTTCCACGGCTACGGCGACCTCGCCGAGCTCGACTGGGACACGTACCGCGCCCGCTACGGCGACATCCGCCGCCTGGACCGCATCCTGGAGGCCGAAGGCGACACCCCCAACCGCTACCAGGCGTCCAAACAGGCCGACACCCTCATGCTCGGCTACCTCTTCCGGCCCGCGGAACTCGCCCGGCTCTTCACGCGACTGGGCTACGCCCTCGACGACGAGCTGTGGGCGCGGACGGTGGCGTACTACCTGCAGCGGACCTGCCACGGCTCGACGCTCAGCAGCCTCGTCCACGGCTGGGTGCTCGCCCGGCAGCAGGGCCCCGAGGCGTGGCGGTACTGCCAGGAAGCCCTGATCGGCGACATCACCGACATCCAGGGCGGCACCACCGGCGAGGGCATCCACCTCGGAGCCATGGCCGGCACCCTCGACCTCGTCGAACGCGGCATCACCGGGCTCGAACCGGGCCCCGACGGGCTGCACATCGACCCGGTGCCGCTCTCCGAGATCCCCGGCTCCGCGTTCTCCCTCTCGTACCTCGGGCACCGGGACGTCCGCATCAGCTTCCGGCCGGGCAGGCTGGGCGTACGCGTCCCGCCGTCGCCCCTCGGCCCGGTGCCCCTCGTCCTGCCCGGCGGCCGGCGGGTGCGGGTGGCGGCGGGCCGGGAGCGGTGGTTCCGCCTGCCTGTCGGCTGAGGTTCCCCCGCCCGGCCTCCTCGCGTGGCGGTGCGTACGCGCTTCGTACACGCTGGTAGGGAGAGGGCCGGAAGGGGTGAAGGCATGGACACGCACAACGGGACTCCGCGGATCGTGGTGGGCGTCGACGGATCGCCCTCCTCGCAGTCCGCGCTGCGCTGGGCGGTGCGGTACGCCGGCCTCGTCGGCGGGAACGTCGTGGCGGTCACGGCGTGGGAGGTCCCCGGCAGCGCGTCGTGGTCGGCTCCGGCGGTGGACGCCACGTTCGACGAGGAGGAGGCCGAGCGGCTCCTGGTCGAGGAGGTCCGCACCGTACTCGGCGAGGACGGTGCCTCCCTCGTCCACGAGCGCCTGGTGCACGGCCATCCGGCCGACGTCCTGGTGGCCGAGGCCGAGGGGGCCGAGCTGCTGGTCGTGGGCAGCCGCGGCCGCGGCGGCTTCCGCCGGGCCCTGCTCGGTTCCGTGAGCCAGCAGGTGGCACTCCACGCCCCGTGCCCGGTGACCATCGTCCGCCCGGACGTGCCCGTCGACTGAGCCCCCGTTCAGTCGTGGGCGATGACGGCGACCGGGGCGGCGGCATGGTGCAGGACCGCGTGGGCGACCGGGCCCAGGCGCGCACCGAGGGGCGAGCGGCGGCGGTGGCGTCCCACCACGACCAGTGCCGCACTGCGGCTCGCCCGGACCAGCCGCTCACTCGCGGAGCCCGTGAACACCGTGCAGGTGACGCTCACTTCGGGGAACCTCTGCCGCCAGGGCGAGAGCACGTCGTCCAGCAGGTTCGTGACGCTCCGGCTGATCTCCCGCTCGATGTCCGCGCGGGCGGAAGGGGCGTACGCATACGCGGGCGGCAGCTTCCGGCCGTGCACGGCCCGCAGCGGGCAGCCGCGCCGGGCCGCTTCCTCGAAGGCGAAGGCGAGTACCCGGTCGCACGCCTCGTGGACGTCCACGCCCACGACGATCCCGGCGGCGTCGTCGTGGGTGTCGGCGTTGCGGACGAGGACCACCGGCGCGTCGGTCGCGACCACGGTCGACATCGCCACCGAGCCGACGACGAAGCCGACCAGCCCGCCCAGGCCCCGCGACCCCAGCACGAGCAGCCCCGCGTCGGCGGCCTCGGCGGCCAGGGCGGCCGCCGGCTGGGCGGTGGGGCAGCGGGCCGTGACGTCGAGCTGCGGATGGCGCTGCCTGAGTTCCTGTGCCGTCTCGGCCAGTGCCCGGTCGGCCCAGCGGTCGACGTCCTGGCGGCCGAGGCCGGGGAGGACCGGGTCCAGGGGCCAGTCGACGGCGTGGACGAGCCGCAACGGCACGCCCCGCAGCACGGCCTCCCGCGCGGCCCAGCGTGCCGCCGCCCGGCTCTCCGCGAAACCGTCGACTCCGACTGCCACGTGGTTCTTCATGACGGCGAGTTCCTCCCTGTGGTCGGCCGGGTGTCGGCTACCGGCGTCGCGTCCGCCACCTGATCCGGTTCCGGCGCGTGCCCCTCACCATCCGCCGGAGCGGAGAGGGGAGCGAGGGCCGAACGGTCCCGTCCGGGGCCCGGGCGGCCCTCCTCCACCGGCCTCGGCGCCGCTGTTCGGCACGAGCCGTCCGGACGGTCAGCCGCCGCGGCCGTGCTCGTGCTCGTGGTCGTGCTCGCGGTCGTGGTCGTGACCGCGGTCGTGGTCGTGGACCTGTGCGGCGATCACGGCCGCCTGGACCCGGCGCTCGACTCCGAGCTTGCCCAGGAGCCGGGAGATGTGGTTCTTGACCGTCTTCTCGGACAGGTACAGCCGCTTGGCGATCTGCCGGTTGGTGAGGCCGTCGCCGATGAGTTCCAGGACGGCCCGCTCCCGCTCCGACAGCCCCGCCAGGCGCGGGTCCTGCGGTACCCCGGCCGGCTCCGGCTCGCGCAGGGAGTGCATCAGGCGGGCGGTGGTGGCCGGATCCAGCATGGACTGGCCGGTGGCGACCGTCCGCACGGCGGCCACCAGGTCGGAGCCCTTGACCTGCTTCAGTACGTAACCCGCGGCACCTGCCATGATCGCGTCCAGCAGGGCGTCCTCGTCGTCGAACGACGTCAGCATCAGGCAGGCGAGCCCCGGCATGCGCGACCGCAGCTCCCGGCAGACGCCGATGCCGTTGCCGTCGGGCAGCCGTACGTCGAGCACGGCGACGTCCGGGCGCAGCGCCGGGCCGCGGGTCAGTGCCTGCTCTGCCGTGCCCGCCTCACCGATGACGGTGATGTCCGGCTCGGAGTCGAGGAGGTCGCGCAGTCCGCGCCGGACGACCTCGTGGTCGTCGAGGAGGAAGACCTTGATCGGTGCCCCGGCGGAGGTGGCCGGATCGTCGGACATGAGCGCCCCTGGTTCTGTTTGTGTCGCCCCTGGTTCGGTCCTGGTCGGGTCAGCGCCGTGCGCTTCCACCGGAATTGTCTCAGGAAGGGCGGCCATGGGCCCTGTGGCCCCCGCTGTGGCCCGACCGGCTCATGTCCGGTGCCGCCCGGCCGGGGATCCTGGCAGCAGGCGGCCGGGTTTCCGCCGCCCAACCCGTCGACCCGGTAGGTATGGCATGTACTGGAACGGTCACATGGGTCCCTGGGGCTGGTTGGCCATGTCCCTCACGGCACTCGTCTTCTGGGCCCTGATCATCGCAGCCGCCGTTCTCGTGGCCCGCAGCTTCAAGCGGGACGGTGCGGCCGCGCAGGGTGCGGCCGCGCACGCGGCGCCCGCTCCGCGCGCCGCCTCCGCCGAGGGGGCCGAGACGCTCCTCGCGGAGCGGTACGCCAAGGGTGAGATCGACGACGAGGAGTACGCGCGGCGGCTCGCCGTACTGCGCGGCCACGCCCCGGGGCCCGCACCCCCGTGAGCTGCCGGTAGCGGGCAGCGGCCGGGCCGCGCTCGCGCGCTTCACACGCCCGTGCCCGCCCGCACGGCACGATGGTGCGGCACACGCCCGCAGGAAGTCCCGGAGGTGCCATGCCGGAGCGGCGACCGATCGCTGTGCCTGCGCCCGTCTTCCGCGGTTACCGGAAGGCATGGCTGCGCGGCGACCTCCTGGCGGGGATCACGGTCGCCGCCTACCTCGTTCCCCAGGTCATGGCCTACGCCGGGGTGGCCGGGCTGCCGCCGGTCACCGGCCTGTGGGCGGTACTTCCGGCCATGGTGCTCTACACCCTGGCCGGGTCGTCCCGGCTGCTGTCCGTCGGGCCGGAGTCGACCACCGCCCTCATGACCGCCGTGGCCGTCGCCCCGCTCGCGGGCGGTGACCCCGCGCGGTACGCGGTGCTCGCGGCAGCCCTCGCGGTCGTGGTCGGCCTGCTCTGCACGGTCGCGTGGGCCGTCCGGCTCGGCTTCCTCGCGGACCTGCTCTCCCACCCCGTGCTCGTCGGCTACATGGCCGGAGTCGCCTGCATCATGATCGTGGACCAGCTGCCCGAGCTCACCGGGGTCGGCGGCAGCGGGTCCGGGTTCTTCCCGCAGTTGCTCTCGTTCCTCCGCGGCCTCGGCGACGTGCACCGGGCCACGGCCGTCCTCGCCGCAGGATGCCTGGCCCTGCTGTTCGGCCTGCCCCTGCTGGGGCGCGCCGTGCCCGGGCCGCTCGTCGTCCTCGCCCTCTCCACGGCCGTGGTGGCCGGTTTCGGACTCGACGACCGGTACGGCATCGACGTCATCGGCGCCGTCCCCACCGGGCTGCCGGGCTTCGCCCTGCCCCGCCCGTCCGACTATCCCGACCTGGTCCTTCCGGCCCTCGGAGTGCTCCTGGTCGGCTACTCGGACGTCGTTCTGACCGCGCGCGCCTTCGCCTCCCGCGACGAGCCGCAGCTCCTGGACGCGGACCGCGAGCTGCTCGCCCTCGGCGCGGCCAACCTCGGCGCCGGTGTCCTCCAGGGCTTCCCCGTCAGCAGCAGCGCCAGCCGCACCGCCCTCGCGGACTCCGCCGGCGCCCGCACCCAGGTGTACTCCCTCGCCGTCGCCGCCTGCGTCGTCGCCGTCCTGCTCTTCCTCGGCCCCCTGCTCGCCCACACCCCGTCCGCCGCCCTCGGCGCCATCGTCGTCTACGCCGCCCTGCGCCTGGTCGAGGCCGACGAGTTCCGCCGGCTCGCCGCCTTCCGCCGCCGCGAACTCCTCCTGGCCGTCGGCTGCACCCTCGGCGTCCTCGTCCTCGGCATCCTGTACGGAGTCCTCGTCGCCGTGGCCCTGTCCGTCGCCGAACTCCTCACCCGGGTCGCCCGCCCGCACGACGCCGTCCAGGGCATCGTCCCCGGCCTGGCCGGCATGCACGACATCGACGACTACCCGACCGCCCGCACCATCCCCGGCCTGCTCGTCTACCGCTACGACTCCCCGCTCTTCTTCGCCAACGCGGAGGACTTCCGCCGCCGCGCCCTGGCCGCCGTGGACGCCCAGGACGGATCCGTCCGCTGGTTCGTCCTGAACACCGAGGCCAATGTCGAGGTCGACATCACCGCCCTCGACGCCGTCGAGGCCCTGCGCGCCGAACTCACCGGCCGGGGCGTCGTCTTCGCCCTCGCCCGCGTCAAGCAGGACCTCCGCGCCCCCCTCGACGCCTACGGCCTCACGGCGTCCATCGGCGAGGACCGCATGTTCGCCACCCTCCCCACCGCCGTCGCCGCCTACAGCACCTGGCGGGGAGACCAGGACAGCGGCCCGGCCGACGCAGGCTGAGACCGCCGCCCCCTTCCCCTTCACTGCCGGGCAGCGGACGATGTCCTCCCGAGGGGAGGCCCTGCGGTCGCGGCCGGGGGTGCCCGGGCCGGCCGCGGCGCGTGCCCTTCTCCGTCGCCGCGACCCCGCCCCTTCGCCGCTGCGTGGCCCGGGGAGCGGCAGCGGAGGAGAGTGGGGGAGAGGGGCTTACCCCGGAGGTGCACGATGTCCTGCCGGACGCCCGGCCGGGGTGCCGGTACGGGGGCGAACCCGCTGCGGCGGGGGGCCGACCGTGCCCGCGCCCGCTGGCACGCCGTCTTCGCGTTGGCCTGCGTGCTCGCGGTCGCCTGCGCGATCGGCACCGGCCTGGCCGTGCACGCTGCCGGCGAGCGCGCCGCCGAGGCCCGGGCCCGTCTCCTGCACCGGGTCACGGCCACCACCGTGGCCGAGCCGGTGGGGCCGGAGGCAGCGCGGACCGCGGGCGCGCCCGCGACCTCGGCGCAGGCCACCTGGCGGTATCCGGGCTCCCGCGTGCACACCGGGCCGGTCCCCGTCCCACCCCGTACGCCGGCCGGGCAGTCCGTCGCCATATGGGTGGACGACGCGGGAGACGTCTCCCTCAGGCCGCCGCGCGCTGCGGACGCGATCACCCTCGACGCGATCGCCGCTGCCGCCGGCACCCTCACAGCGGTCGTCCTGAGCGCCGGCGGCCTGGTCTCCGTACGGCTGCGCCGGATCGAGGCGGGCAGTCTGCGGCAGTGGGAGCGGGACTGGGCGCGCGTCGAGCCGTACTGGTCCGGGCGCGCCCGCCCGGAGCAGGGCGCGGACGACGACTGACGGAGGACGGGCGGGGGGC
>NZ_JACBGN010000078.1 GCF_013401435.1 Streptomyces sp. BR123 | reverse complement strand
CCTGACGGGGTATCCCCTGGGCGACGGGGCGGCCTCGCCGCCCCGTCGCCCAGCGCTGGATTCAGGAGCCGGGCCCACGCCATGCGCGTGTGCCGGCTCGTGGAGGGGGGCGGGTTCGCTGTGGCCGGTCGCCCGGTTTCCCCCGCTCCTGGGAGGGGTGGGCCGAAATGTGCACATAGCGCGGACCGGACCGATCATCACATTGCGGTCCATGACATCCTGTGACGTCACAGCTCGCCGGACGTAATCGGCGGACGTCCGGCGACTACAAGGGTGGGGAAGGTCCATGAGGCTCTGCTTCCTGGTGGAGGAGCACTACCGCCACGACGGCATGCCCAACGAGGTGGTCCGGCAGCTGACCGCCTGGGGCCACCGGGTGGACGTGCTGCGGCCCGGCGGCTCGCTGCTGCGCATGACCGAGCTGATGGACGCCGGCACGCACGACGCGTGGGTGCTCAAGACCGTGTCCGGCGGACCCGGTCTCACCCTGCTGGAGGCCGCCGCCGCGGCCGGGGCCACCACCGTCAACGACGCCCGGTCCATCCGCGGCGTACGGGACAAGGCGCTGGCCGCCGCCATCGGGCGGGCCGGGGGCCTGCCGATGCCGCAGACGTACGCGGTGGCCCGGCCGGACCTCCTGCGGGAGATACCCGCGGCGCAGTACCCGCTGGTCGTCAAGCCCGCGGACGGCAGCTCCGGCCGCGGAGTGCACCTGGTGCCCTCGCCGGAGCGGATGGAGGCGCTGCTGCCCGCGCTCGCCGCCGAGGGCATGCTGATCGCCCAGCCGTACGTGCCCAATGCGGGGACCGACGTGAAGGTGTACGCGGTCGGCGGCGAGCTGTTCGCGACGGAGCGCTGCTCCCCGCTGCACCCGGACCCGGCCGTCCGGGAGCGGCGGATCCCGCTGTCCGCGGAGGTGGCGGCGATCGCCGCGCAGGTCGGTGCGGTCTACGGGCTGGACCTGTACGGGGTGGACGTGTTGTTCGGCCCCGACGGCCCGGTGGTGGTCGACGTGAACGACTTCCCGAGCTTCCGCCAGGTCCCCGACGCTGCGGCCCGGGTGGCCCGGGCAGTACTGGGCCTCGCCTCGCGGTCCGGCGGTGCGGCAGCCGCCCCCGCCCCGCCGGTGTGCCGTCCGCGGCCGCGGGCGGTGCCCGTGCCCATTCCCGTGCAGGCCGCGCGGGCGGGCGAGGCCGCGCTGTGAGGGTCTGCCTGATCACCCCGGATCCCGACCATCCGCTGTTGGCCGCCGCGGCCGGGCTGCTGCGCGCCGACGGGCACCGGGTGGAACCGCTGGACCCGGGGACGGCGGCCGGGCCCCCGACCCCGCCTCAGGCCGACGTGTACCTGCTGAAGGCGCGGACGCCTCAGGCCCTCGCCCTCGCGCGGGAGCTGGAGCGGCAGGGCGCGCCCGTGGTCAACTCGGCGGCGGCGACGACGCTCTGCCAGGACCGTACGGCGATGGCGGAGCTGGCCGTACGGGCCGGGCTTCCGTTCGCGGCGACCCGTACCCACGACTCCCTCGGGGACTGGGCGGCCTCGGGCGACCCGGTGCCGGACGGGCCCGTGGTGGTCAAGAGCCGACACAGCCGCCGCCACGACCTGGTGGCCCGCGCCGACGACGCGGCCCGGCTGCGGGAGCTGGCCGCGCAGTGGCCGCAGGAGCCGGTCGTGGTCCAGGACTTCGCGCCGAACAACGGCTGGGACCACAAGCTGTGGGCCGTCGGAGGCCGGGTCTTCGCCGCCCTGCGCCGCTCGGAGCTCGCGCCGGACGGCCGCGGCCCGACGCTGCCGCTGGCCCTCGGCGAGCTGCCCGACGGGTGGGAGCAGTTGGTGCTGCAGGTCGGCGAGGTGTTCGCGCTCGACGTGTACGGCGTGGACGTCATCGATACCGGGGGCGGTGTCCCGCTGGTCGTGGACGTGAACGCCTTCCCCGGCATCCGCGGCCAGGACGGCGCCCCCGAGGCCCTCGCCGGCCTGGCCCTCACGCGCGCCACGACCCGCCACGGCTGAGCCGCACGGGCTGTCCCGGCCGCAGCCGCCGATGCAGCCCCACGGTGCCGCACCACCCCGGCTGTCCCGTGCCGGCCTGCCGCACGGGCCACCCGACCGCGGCACAGACCGGGCCCGCCGCTCGGCCGCGAGAACGGTCCTGCGGGCCGGGCCGCCGCGCCTGCTCCCGGCGTCCGGGGCGGAATCGGTGCCGGCGGGGCGTGTCGGCGGGGTGCGGCGGGCCGGGGGAGCCGAGGATCGGCGGATGGGCGTCGTACTGCCGGTCCTCTTCGCGCTGTTCGCGGCGCTCAGCAACGCGCTGGCCACCGTGCTGCAGCGGCGGGCGGCGCTGACGGTGCCGCAGAGCCAGGGGTTCCGGCCGGGGCTGGTCCTCGACCTGCTGCGGCGTCCGGTGTGGGTCGCCGGGATCCTGGCCGTGATCGCGGCCGGGGCGGGACAGGCCGCGGCGCTCGCCACGGGCGCGCTGGCGCTCGTACAGCCCCTGTTCGTGCTGGAGCTGCCGTTCGCGCTGCTGATCGCCTCACTGGTGGTGCGGGGGCGCCTGCCCGGCGCGCTGTGGGCGGCCGTGGCCGCCGTGGTGGCCGGGCTCGGGCTGGCCCTGGCCGCGGCCGCGCCGACCGGGAACCTCACGCACGTCCCGCTCGACCGCTGGCTGCCCGCCCTCGCCGTGTGTGCGGGGGCGGCGCTGGCCCTGGCGCTCGCCGGGCTGCGCCGGCCGGCGGGGCGGGCCCGGGCGGGCTGCCTGGGCGCGGCCACCGCCGTCTGCTACGCGCTCACCGCAGCCCTGATGAAGGATTCGGTCCCGCTTCTCGCGGAGGGCGGGTTGGGAGCGTTCCTGACCACCTGGCAGACGTACGCCTTCGCGCTCAGCGGCATCTGCGCGCTGCTGCTGCTCGAACACGCCATGCAGGGAGGCCCGCTGGTCGCCTCGCAGCCCGCGCTGACGCTGGGCGACGCAACGTTCAGCATCGCGCTGGGGGTGGTCCTGTACGACGAGCACCTGCGGTCCGGGTGGTGGCTCCTCCCCCAGATGCTGGGCATCACCCTGATCTGCGCGGGCGTCCTCGCGCTGGCCCGGGCCGGCGTGGGCGGGCCCTGACCGGTGCGCTCACCCGCGCCCGCGGACAGGAACCGGTAGCGTGCGCGGGAGTCGAACGGAGGGCGGGTGCGATGCGCGCGGTGGTGTTCGAGCGGTACGGGCAGCCGGCCGAGGTCCGGGAGGTGCCGGATCCGAGCCCGTCCCCGGGCGGGGTGGTGGTGCGCGTCGAGGCGACCGGGCTGTGCCGCAGCGACTGGCACGGGTGGATGGGGCACGATCCGGACATCGTGCTGCCGCACGTACCCGCACGTACCGGGTCACGAACTCGCGGGCGTCGTCGAGGCCGTGGGCTCCGGGGTGACCGGCTGGCGGCCCGGGGACCGGGTGACGGTGCCGTTCGTGTGCGCCTGCGGGAGCTGCGCCGACTGCGCGGCGGGCGATCAGCAGGTGTGTGCCCGGCAGACGCAGCCGGGCTTCACGCACTGGGGTTCGTTCGCCGATTACGTGGCTCTGGAGCACGCCGACGTGAACCTGGTGGCCGTGCCCGAGGAGCTCTCGTACGCGACGGCCGCCGGGCTCGGCTGCCGGTTCGCCACGGCCTTCCGCGCGGTGGTCGCTCAGGGGCGGGTGGCGCCCGGCGAGTGGGTCGCGGTGCACGGATGCGGCGGGGTGGGGCTCTCCGCGGTGATGATCGCGGCGGCGGCCGGCGCGCGGGTCGTGGCGGTGGACACGGCGCCCGAGGCGCTGGCCCTGGCCCGGGGGTTCGGTGCGGCACACACCGTGGACGCGGGCGCGGTCGGCGGCGCGACGGCCGCCGCGGTACGGGAGCTCACGGGCGGGGGCGCACACCTGTCGCTGGACGCCCTGGGGTCGCCGGTGACGGCCGCGGCGTCGGTGGCGGGGCTGCGCAGGCGGGGGCGGCACGTGCAGGTGGGGCTGCTGCCGACCGCGGCCGGGGAAACGATCCTGCCGATGGAGCGGATCATCGGCTGGGAGTTGGAGGTCCTCGGCAGCCACGGCATGGCCGCGCACGCGTACCCGCCGATGATGGAGCTGGTCCGGGCCGGGGCGCTGCGCCCGGACCTGCTGGTCACGTCCACGATCCCGCTCGATGCGGCTCCGGCCGCGCTCGCGGCGATGGGGTCGGCGCCGGGGCGCGGGGTGACGATCATCCGGCCGGGGGCGTCCGCCGTCTCCTGAGCTACGATCTGGCCGCGATCCGATCGCATCGATCGAACGACCGTTTCCCCGGGGGTGGATGGTGGGTGTGAGGTCCCGCAGCGGTGCCGCGGCGCGCGCCGCGGCCGGCGTACTGGTGGCCGGGCTGCTCGTCGGCGGCTGCTCCGGCGGTTCCGGCAAGGGTCCGGCCGCGGATCGGCCCACCGGCACGCCGACGGCGGCCGCACCGGACCCGGCGGCGCCGCCCACCCCGTCGGCGGCGCCGACACCGGCCGACGTCCCCCACCCGGCGCAAACCCCCGGCGCGCGGCCGGAGTCGAGCACCGGGCCGGGAGCCCCGGAGATCCCGCAGAACCCCGACCGGGGCCCCCACACGCCCCCGGCGCCCCAGCACACGCCGGTCCCGGACCGGACACCGCCCCGGTTCGACCCGGGCGGCACGTACACGGTCCCGCCCCTCCCCGGGTAGTCCGGCCCGCTTCACGGGTCAGGCGCGGGCGGTCGGCGGCTCGGCCGGAGCGCCGGGAGCGGCAGGTGCGGCAGGTGCGGCAGGTGTGTCGAATGCGATGGGTGCGTCGTCCCGGCGGCGTCGGAGCCAGACGAAGGTCCCGGCGCCCACCACCACGAGCACCGCGCCCAGGGCCAGCATCCAGGCCGGGAATCCGCCGATCACGAGCAGCTCGTCGTGGTAGACGGCCCGCCGGTACGGCGTGTCGGAGGCGGCGGCGCGCAGTTCGTGGTCGCCCGAGATCCGTCCGGGCTCCGGGAACTCCTGGTCGATCGCGGTGAGGAACGTCTCGCGGCCGCCGGTGAGGGGGGCGAGCTCGTCCCTCCCTGCGACCTTGCCCGCGAAGGTGACCTCCGGTGCGGATCCGCCGATCCGGGAGACGGGCTCCATCCGGTGCTCGGCCAGCACGTACAGGCCCAGCGACTGGGGCGTCTTCGCCATCCGGGACAGCCGCATCGGGTAGACGAGCCGCTCGCTGTCGAAGCGGATCCGCAGCGGGTCGAGGGTGCCGTACAGGACGCCGCCCTGCTTCCGGGGGGCGAGGCGTACGGCGACGTACTCCCACTTCTGGTCCACGTACGGCTTGACCTCGGTGGCCAGGGTGTCGGGCATCGTGAACCCGTTGGACTCCAGCCACTGCCGCAGCGCGTCCGGGTCGGTGGCGGTCAGGCGTGCGACGTCGAAGTCCCCGAGCTGTTCGCGGCCGACGACGCCGACGGAGGCGTCACCGCCGACGGCCGGCGCCTCGGCGGCGGCCCCGTCGCCGGCGCCGGCGGAGAACGGCCAGTCGCCGGAGCGGGGGAAGAAGTAGTGCCGGGCCTTGCGCTCGGGCCGGGTCAGCCAGGTGAGTTCGCGGAACAGGTCCGCGTCGCCGAGCTCCACCGAAGCCCGCGTCGGCACCGGCATGATCCAGGCCGCCTGACGGGCGTTCCCGGCGACCGTGAACCTCATGACGATCTCCTCGGTCCGGCCGTCCCAGCGCACGACGGAGGTCTCGCGCGAGACGCCGATCCTGGACCTGCCCTCGGGGACCATCGCCCCGCAGCCGCACGCGTACGCAGGACTGATCAGCGATCCCAGCTGGGTCGCGAGCAGGAACAGGAGCAGTGCCGCGATTCGGTTTCTCATCCACACGCGGTCTCAGACGACCGGCCGTGTGATCCGGTTCCGGCCGTGTGTGCGGCTCGTGCACCCCTCCCCCACGCCCTCGACGGGCGTACGGGACGGCACTGCACGGGGGCCCCTGTCCCGCGCGCCGGGAGCATCCCCATACTGCTCCCATGAGAGGGAAGGAAGACAAGCCGCGCATCAGCCCGCTGGTGCCGGATCCGGTCGTGGCGGAGATCGCCCGGCACGACTGGGAATCGATCGTGTGCGGCTGCGGGCGCAGCGCCGGACATCTGGTGGACCAGCTGTGGGACGCGGCGGAGGGACATCCGTCGGCCTACCGCGCGCTGGAGGGCCACGCCTTCCAGGCGGGGCAGCTGCGGCCGCCCGCCCCGGCGGTGTGCGGCGTGCTGATGGCCGTCTGGTCGGCGGGCCCGCCGCGGCTGGCCACCCGGGAGGCCCTGCTGTGGACCCTGCTGGCGCTGGCGAGCACGGAGGACGACGGGTCCCCGTACGAGGCCGGGCTGTACGGGCAGTGCGCGGCGTACATCCGCACGAACGTGGGCTCGCTGCGCCTGGAGGCGGTGACCCGCCCGGACACGGTGTCGGCGGCCTATGTGGACGGCATCCTCGAACTCCTGGGCCTGGCCGCCTGACCCGGTGAGCACCCCGCCGCCGCCCGGGAGACGGCGGGGGCGACCCGGGGCTGCCGGGACTGCCCGGGGCCGTGTCGCCGCCGAGCCCGGGTCGCCCGCCGCCGAGCGGACGGCCGGGTGGCGCCGGGTTCCGGACGTCCGGTGGCCGCGGGACGGGCGACGAGCGACGAGCGACGAGCGACGAGCGACGAGCGACGAGCGACCGGTGCCCCGTCATCGGCACGGTGATGCGGCGGGCCTCGCCTGCTGCCGCCTCGCGGCCGACCCGGCGCTGCTCGCCCGGCTGATCGCACTCACCGCCGCCCAGCGGGTGCGGATGCGGAGCGGGGGCGGAGCGGGGGCGGTCGAGCAGCTCGGCCGGGGGAGCCGGTCGGCCGGACCGGCCTCGCCCCTGACCCGGTGGGCGCGCTCGCGGACACCGACGAGCACACCGCGATCCGGCTCGCCCGCGAGGCGCTGCCGGAGGACGTGGCCCGGCGTGAGCCGCCGGTGCGGCGGGTTTGCGCGAGGTCGCCGTGCATCGCAACGCCCCCGGCCGCAGCTCCAGGCCGGTGATCGTCGGCCTGCTCGGCGACGTCGATCCCGATGTGGCGCGGGCGGCCTGCCCCGGGTCGGGGCCGGGGCGGGGACGCGTAAGGGGGCGCGGCAGCTCAGGCGGCCGGGCCGCCGCCGTCGCCCGGATCCGGCGGAGCGATCCGGCCGTCGCGCAACTCCACCACGTGGTCCGCGAGTTCGATGAGGGCCGGGTCGTGGGTGGCGACGAGGACGGTGACGCCCTCGCTGCGGGCCACCGCGCGCAGCAGCTGCATGACCGAGCGGCCCGTATCGGAGTCGAGCTGGCCGGTCGGCTCGTCCGCGATGATCAGGGCAGGCTCGTTGGCGAGGGCGCGGGCCACCGCGACCCGCTGCTGCTGGCCGCCGGAGAGCTCTCCGGGCCGCTGCTCGGCGTGCTCGGCCAGCCCGACGAGGGCGAGCAGGGTGCGAGCCCGCTCCTCGCGCTCCTTCGCCGGTACCGCGCGCATCCTCATCGGGATGCCGACGTTCTCGGCCGCGGTCAGGACCGGGATCAAGCCGAAGGACTGGAACACGAAGCCGATCCGGTCGCGGCGCAGCGCGAGCAGGCCGGCCTCGTCGAGGCCGGCGAGGTCGGTGCCGTCGACGGTGACGGTGCCGATCGTCGGGGCGTCCAGGCCGCCGACCAGGTTCAGCAGCGTCGTCTTGCCGGAACCGGAGCGGCCCTTGAGGGCGGTCAGACTCCCGCGCGCGACCGCGAAAGACGCCCCGCGCAGCGCGTGCACGGCGCGTTCCCCGCTGCCGAAGGTGCGGTGGACGTCGTCCACGACGACCATGGCCGCAGGCGGGGTCGCAGCGTCTGCGGCACGTGCGGCGGCTGCGGGCGCGGCCCACTGATCCTCTGTCATGGTGCGTTCTCTCCCCCGGAAATCGGCCGACAAGCGCCCCGTGGACCACGTCCGAACCACTTGCCTTCCGAATTCTGTTCATCTGCCACCTGGATCGCGCAAGCCCCTTCCGTGCAACGACCGCATCTGACAACATCGTCCGCTATCCGGACCCCGTGGTCCGGAACGGGGGAGGAACACAGCGCATGCTCGGCTTCGTCGTGCGCCGGCTGCGCGGGCAACTGCCGCTCGCCGCCGCCGTGCTGCTGACCGTACTGATCGCCACCACGGTGCTGACCGCGCTGACCGCGTTCACCCGCGGCGTGGGCGAGGCCGGGTTACGCCAGGCCCTGACCGGTGCCGACCGGATCCGGAGCACCGTCCTCGTCACCGGCGGGCATCCGGTGTCCGCGCGCGGGAAGGACGACACGGCCGTGCGCGCCTTCGGCAGCGAGCTGTTCGGGCGGTTTCCGGTCGCTGTCGAAAGCACGGCGCGCAGCCGCGCGTACGGGCTGCCGCGCGCGCACAACCAGGGCACCGAGGCGGCCCTGACCCTGTTGGCCTCCCTCGACCGCGAACGGGCCGTCCTCGTCGCGGGCCGGTGGCCCGGCGCCGTGGCGGCGCCCGGCGGCCCCGTGCCGGTCGCCGTCCCTCAGCAGGCGCTGGCCCGGCTGGGGCTCACCGCGCAGTCGCTGCCGGGCGACGTACGGCTGGACGACCGGTACGGCGGCGCACCGCTCACCGTGCGGGTCACCGGTGTCTACCGGGCGGCCGACCGGGACGCGGCCTACTGGCGGCTGGACCCGTTCGGCGGGCGCGAGGTCCAGGTCGGCACCTTCACCTCGTACGGCCCGCTGCTCGTCGACGACAGCGCCTTCACCGCGGGCGGCATCGTCCAGGACGCCCGCGCCTGGCTGATCACCCCCGACTTCACGGACGTCCGCACCGCCGAGACGCGGTCCCTCGCCGCCCGTGCCGCGGACTCCGCCGCCCGCCTCAAGGGCTCCACGGGCCTGACCGCCGCCACCGAACTGCAGGAACTCCTGGGCGAACTGGAATCCGGGCAGCTCGTGGCCCGGTCGGCCGTACTCGTCGGCGCGCTGCAGCTCGCCGTCCTCGCCGCGGCCGCCCTGCTGCTCGTCTCCCGCCTGCTGACGGACCGGCAGGAGGGCGAGCGGGTCCTGCTGCTGGCCCGCGGGGCGTCCCGCGGGCGGCTCGCCGCCCTGGGCCTGGCCGAGGCGCTGCTGATCACCCTGCCGGCCGCGCTGCTGGCCCCGCTGCTCGCCCCGCCGCTGCTGCGGCTGTTCGCCGGGGTCGGCCCGCTGGCCCGGGTGCCGTTCGACCCGGACGGCGACCCGCTGCTGCTGTGGCCGGCCGCGGCTGCGTGTGCCGTGGCCTGCCTGCTGATGATCACCCTGCCCGCCGTACTCCGCGGGACCGCGGCCGCCGTGCTGCGCCGGGCCGGCCGCCGGCAGGCGATCGTCGCCGGGGCCGCCCGCTCCGGAGCCGACCTGGCGCTGCTGGCCCTCGCCGTCCTCGCCTACCGGCAGGTGTCCCGGCACAGCGGCGACGGCCCGGCGGCGGACGCGCAGGGGGCGGCGGCCGGGCTCGGCGTCGACCTGCTGCTGGTCGCGGCGCCGCCGCTGACCCTGTGCGCCGGCACCCTGCTGGTGCTGCGGCTGCTGCCGTTCGCGGCGCGCCTCGGCGGGCGGATCGCCGCCCGGGGCCGCGGGCTCGGGCCGGCGCTCGTCGGCTGGCAGCTGGCCCGCAGGCCCGGCCGGGCCGCCGGCCCCGTCCTTCTGCTCGTGCTCGCCGTGTCCAGCGGGGTGCTCGCCGTGGGCCAGCACACCGCATGGTCCGCGTCCCAGCGCGACCAGGCCGAGTTCACCACCGCGGGCGGGCTGCGGATCCACGGCAGCGATCTCGCCCCGATGGGCCAGGGCGGCCGGTACGCGGCCCTGCCCGGCGGCGACCGGGTGATGCCGGTGATCCGCAGCGCGCAGCAGCTGCCCGGCGGGCGGACGGCGCAGATCCTCGCGTTCGACGCCGCCGCGGCAGCCGAACGCGTCCCGCTGCGAGCCGACCTGCGCAACGGCCGTCCGATGCGCGAACTGTTCGCCCCGCCCGCCGCCGCGGCACCCGTCACGGGCGGCATCCCGCTGCCGGGACGGCCCCGCCGCATCGACCTGGACATCGCGCTGCGCTCACCCGGCGACAGCGGGAACCCGGGGCTCGGGCTGCTGCTCCGCGACCGGTTCGGGCTGACCCACCGGACGCCGATTGTCCAGCTGCCGCCCGGCGACGGGGCCACCGTCTCGGTGGACCTGGGCATGCTGACCGGGGCTCCGCTCGGATCCGCCGCGGCGCCGCTCGGCATCGCCGGGATCGTGGTGTCGTACCTCCCTGCGGGCACACCCGTCGTCGGAGGCGAGGTGGCCGTCCGGCGGCTCGCCGTCTCCGACAGCCACGACGGCCCGGCCGTCCCCGTGCCCGCACCCGCGCCGGGCGCCGCCGGCGGCGGGTCCGGCTGGACGCTCGACGCCCCGCCGCTCCCCGGCACCGGGGCCGACCGGAAGCCCGCCGGCGAACTCCTGCCCGCCGACGGGGACGGCTCCGCCTGGGTGCGGCTGCGCTACCAGGGCGGCTTCGAGGCCCCGGGCGGCGCGCAGCTGGCGCTCACGCCGCCCGGGGTGGCGCAGGCCGTTCCCGAGGTGCCCGGCGTCGCCACCCGCGGATACCTCGCGGAGGCGGGGGCGGCCGTCGGGGACCTGATCTCCGTCCCGCTGGGGCCGGCCACCGTGCCCGTGCGGATCAACGCCGCGGTGGGCTCCCTCCCCGTGGCGGGCGATCCGGCCCTCGCCGTCGACCTGCAGTCCCTGGGGCGCCTGCTGGCCGCAGCCGGGGCGCGGGAGCTGCCCGCCCCCGCCGAGTGGTGGCTGCCGGCGGCATCCCCCGACGACCCCGCCCCGGCGCGGGCCGCCGCCGCACTGCGCTCCGGATCCGGGGCGCAGCAGGTGATGCTGCGCGAGGAGGTCGCCGCCCGGCTGCTCCGGGATCCGCTGAGCGCCGGCCCGCAGGCCGCGCTGGCCGCCCTGGCGGCGGTCGGCGCGGTGCTCGCGGCGATCGGCTTCGCCGCGGCCGGCGCCGCTGCCGGGCGGGATCGGGCCCGGGAGTTCGGCGTCCTGCAGGCCCTCGGGGCGTCCCGGCGGAAACTGGCCGGGACCGCGGCCGCCGAGGGCTGCCTGCTGGTGGGGCTGGGCAGTGCCGTCGGGGTGGGGCTGGGCGCCGCGATCGTCCACCTGGTCATCCCGCTCGTTGTGCTGACGCCCGCCGGACGGCGCCCCGTGCCCGAGGTGCTCGTCGACCTGCCGACCGGCGCCGTCCTGCTGCTGGTGGCCGCCGTCACCGCGGCACCGCTGCTGTCGGCCGTACTCGCAAGCCGCGCGGCCGGGGAGCCCACGCGGCCGCCCGGCTGCGCCCCGTGGAGGAGCTGTGACCAGGGACGTGACGGACCGCCGGCCCGACCCGGCCGACGACCCGCAGCCGGGCGCCGCGCCCCGGCCCGACAGCACGCGATCGGGCAAGGCCGCGCCGACGGCGACCGGCACGCACCCCGACAACAGCACCACGCAGGCGGTCGACGGCACGCGGACGGAGCACGGCGCGCGGAACGGCGGGGCCGCGGAGAGGCGGGTGCGGCCCGCGGCCTGGGTGCGGACCCGGCTGCGCGCGGCCCCGCTGGGCGCCCTGCTCGCGGCCGCCCTCGCCTTCACCGCCGTCCTCCTCGCGGCCGCCCTGCCGCGGGCCCTGGACCGCGGCGCCGACCAGGCGCTGCGCTCCTTCCTCCACGGCCGCCCCGCCCCGACGAGCCTGATCGCCACGTCCGACGCGCGGGTCGGGCCGCAGACCCCCGAGGGCCTGGACCAGGTCCTGGCGGAGCTCCTCGCGCGGACCGGACCGGTGTTCCGGATCGCCCCGACCGGGCCGGTGCACGGCACCCGGGCGCTCGGTTCACGCGCGCTCACCAACCCCGAACTGTCCCGCCCCGAGGGCGTGTCGCCCCAGCTCAACCTGCTGTACCTGCGGCAGGCCGCCGCGCACGCCCGGCTGGTCGCGGGCCGCTGGCCCGCCGGCGGAGCCCCCGAGGGGCCGGTGCCGGTGGCGCTGTCGCAGAAGGCGGCCGAGACCCTGAACGTCCGGCTCGGGACGGTGCTGGAGACCCCGCCCGACCTCTTCGGCCGCCCGTACAGGGCCGAGGTGGTCGGCCTGTACGCGGCCCACGACGAGGACGACCCCTACTGGGCCGACCTGCCCTGCCTCACCCGCGCCTGCGCCAACCTCACCCGGAGCCGGCTGCCGGAGATGTTCTGGCAGACCGCCGCGCTCGTCGGACCGGACGGCATCGACCGGCTCGGCCCGTGGGGCGAGGGCTCCGAGGACTTCTGGCGGCTGCCGGTGGACACCGCCGTCCTCCGGGCCGACCGACTCGACGCCGTCAAGCAGGAGGTGGCCTCGTACACGATCGGCCGGACCGCCTCCGAGCTGGAGCGATCCGCCGGCCGGGCCAACCTGCGGATCACCTCCCGGCTGCCGCAGCTGTTCGCGCAGGCCGAAGCCCGCCGGCAGGCGGCCGCACCGCTCGCCGCGATCGGCCCGGCCGGTGTCACCGGGGTGGCCGTCGTCGTGTTCTGCCTGGCCGGGGCGCTCGCCGCCGACCGGAGGCAGGCCGAGCTGCGGCTGCTCACGGCCCGCGGCGGCTCGCGCGCCGGCATCGTCGGCCGGCTGCTCGGCGAGGGCGCGGTCACCGTCCTTCCCGCCGCCGTGGCTGCGACCGCGCTCGCCGTGGTGCTGCTGCCGACACCACGGTGGGCGGGCACCCTGCTGGCCGCCGCCGCGACCACCCTGTTCGTCCTGCTCGCCTTCCCCGTCCGGGCCGCCGTCCTGCTGTCCCCGCCCCGCGCCCCCGCACCGCGCCGCCGGCTGGTCGCCGAGCTGCTGGTGCTCGCCGCCACCGCCGCGGCCGTGTACGAGGTCCGCCGACGCGGGATCGCGCCCGCCGGACAGGGCCCCGATCTCCTGCTGATCGCCGCTCCGCTGCTGCTCGCCCTGTCCGGGGGGCTGATGCTGGCCCGGCTCCAGCCCGCCGTCGTCGGGGGGCTGGCGCGGGCGGCCGGGCGGGGGCGCGGCCTGGTCGGCTTCCTCGGCCTGGCCCGTGCCGCGCGCGGCACCGGGGGCCGGGGCCGGCCGTCCGCGCTCCCGCTGGTCGCACTGCTGCTGGCGGTCACCACCGGCGGCTTCGGTGCCACGGTGCTGGAGGCGGTGGACTCCGCCAGGATCCGGGCGGCCCGGCTGGCCGTCGGCGGCGACGTGCAGATCGCCGCGCCTCCCGGCCACGCCGTGCCCGGGGAGATGTCCCGGGCCGCCGCCGCGCTGCCCGGCGTACGGACCGCGGTGGAGGTGTGGACCTACGACAACGCCTTCCTGTTCGGTACGGCGCAGGGCTCCACCCAGGTCACCGTGGTCATCGCCGATCCGGTCCGGTACGCGGAACTGGCCCGGGCCGTCGGGCGCGGCCGGTTCGACCCGGCGGTCCTGGCCACCGGCGGCTCCAACGGAACCGGAGCGGATGCGGGATCCGCCGCCGCCCCGGTGCCGGCGCTGTTCAGCAGTGCGCTGGCCCGGCTGGCCCCGCCCGGCGGTGAGCCGCTCCGACTCCACCTGGACTCCGGCGGGGAACTGCGGATCCGCGGCGCCGGCGTGGTCGACGGCACCCCGGCCAAGCCGGACGGCGGCGGGGCCGTCATCGTCCTCCCGGCGGGTCCGGCGACCGCCGCCGCACTGCCGCGCGGGCCCGGCCCCGACCGGTGGTTCGCCACCGGCCCGGTCGACGGGGACCGGCTGGAGGAGCTCGTCCGGGCCACGGCGCCGGCCGGGAAGGCAGCGAGGTTCCGGCTGGAGACCAGTACCGCCGTGGCCGCCGGGCTCGGCGAGAACCCGCTCCAGCGGTCGGCGGGCCGGCTGTTCTGGGGCTCCCTGGCCGGGGCCCTCGGATTCGCCCTGCTGGCGGTGCTGCTGACCCTGGTGCGGGCCGCCCCCGAACGGGCCGCCGTACTGGCCCGGCTGCGCACGATGGGCCTGCGCCCCCGGCAGGGCCTGCGCCTGATCCTCGTCGAGGCGCTGCCGCAGGCGGTCGGCGCCACCATCGGCGGGGCCGTCGTGGGACTGTCCGCCGTGGCCCTGCTGGGGCCGTACGTGGACCTGTCGACCATGGTCGGCGCGCCCGTGCCGCCGGGGCTTCGGCCGGCGGTCCTGCCGGTGCTGGCGCAGGCGCTGGGGCTGACCGCGCTGGTGGCCCTGGCGGTGATCGCCGAGACCGCGGTGTCCGGGCGGCGCCAGATCACCACCGAGTTGAGAGCGGGAGACCAGCGTTGACCACCGACCAGCCGACCTACGAAGAGCTGCGACAGCAGGCCCTCGCGGCCTCCGGGCCCCGGGGGCCGGAGGCCGGGACGGCCATCGCCTGCGACCGGCTGGTGCGCATCTTCAGCACCGACGGGATCGAGGTGCAGGCGCTGCAGGGCCTGGAACTGACCGTGGCCCGCGGTGATCTGGTGGCGCTGGTCGGCGCCTCGGGCAGCGGCAAATCGACCCTGCTGAACATCCTGGCCGGGCTGGACGTCCCGACCGCCGGCAGGGCCACCGTCGACGGGTACGACCTGCTGGAGATGTCCGCGAAGGACCGGCTGCGCTACCGGCGCGAGGCCGTGGGCTTCGTGTGGCAGCAGACGGCCCGCAACCTGATGCCGTTCCTGACGGCTGCCCAGAACATCGCCCTGCCCCTGCAGTTGGCGGGCCGCTCCCGCGGCGGGGCCCGGCGGCGGCAGGCCGCCCGGGTGGCGGAGCTCCTCGACGCCCTGGGCATCGGGGACCTGGCGGGCCGACGCCCCGCCGAGCTCTCCGGCGGCCAGCAGCAGCGGGTGGCGATCGCGGTGGCCATGGCCTCCGGCCCGGCGGTGCTCCTGGCCGACGAGCCCACCGGCGAGCTCGACTCCGAGACCGGGGCCGCGGTCTTCGAGGCGCTGCGCACCGTGAACCGCGAGCTCGGCGTGACCGTGGTCGTCGTCACGCACGACCCGCTCGTCGCGGGCGAGGTCCGCCGTACCGTCGCGATCCGCGACGGCCGCACGAGCAGCGAGGTCCTGCGGCGCACGGTCACCGACGAGCACGGCGCCGAGTCGGTGAGCGAACGCGAGTACGTGGTGCTGGACCGCACCGGCCGGGTGCAGCTGCCCCGGAAGTTCCTGGAGGCGCTGGGGATGGAGCACCGGGTCGCCGTCGAACTGGCCGCCGACCACATAGCCGTGCACCCCGACGGCGCCGCCTGAGGCAGGCGGCCCGCGCCCGCGGCGGTGCGCGCGGGCCGGCGCCCGCGGGCCCGCCCGTCACTTCCGCAGCCCGGGTGTCGTTACGGCCACGGGGTTTGGCTCTGGGGGCGAAGGGATGGCGGAATGCGGCAGTTTCCTCTGGAGATGCACGGCATGGCACCCGGCCGGGTGGTCGAATGGCGGTTGCGGTCCACGGCGGCGGGGCCGGAGCCGTCCGCGGAGGGGCCGGGCAGAAGGGCCTCATTCAACCAGGACAAGCACTTCACCGTCGCCGAGCAGAGCCGGGGGGCCGATGACCCCGTCGCGTCCTGGCTCGCCGTCACGTTCGAGGTCGCGGGGGCCCTGGACGAGTCGGCGATGACCCGGGCGCTGCTGGCGTTCGTACGGCGGCACGAGGTGCTGCGGTGCGAGTTCCGGCGGCTCGCCGGGGAGCTGGCGTGTGAGCCCCTGGCCCCGGGCGAACTCGCCCTGTCCGTCGCCCCGGTGGCGGCCTTCGACACCACGCGGGCACTGGTCGGGTTCCTGTCGGAGCGGTTCAAGCGGAGCATCGACACGCTGTCCTGGCCCCTGTTCACGATGGGCGCCGTGCTGCGCGAGGATTCCGCGACCGTCTACCTGGCCTTCGACCACATCGTCTGCGACGGCCTGTCGATGCCGATCGCGGTGCAGCAGGTGCAGAGCGCGTACGAGGCCCTGTGCCGGGGCGAGGAGGCCGGCGACGCCCCCGACCCCAGCTACCTCGACTTCGCCGAGGACCAGCGCCGCCGATGCGCCGGCATCACCGCGGACGACGAACGGCTGGGCTACTGGCAGGAGTTCGTGGCCCGCGGCGGCGGGGAGTTCTTCCCCCGGTTCCCGCTCGACCTCGGCGTGGAGCCGGGCCGGATGTACCCGATCGTCAACGAGGCCTCGCCGCTGCTCGACGCCGGCGAGACCGAGGTGTTCGACAAGGCGTGCCGGGCGGTGGACGGGAAGGCGTTCATGGGGGTGCTCGCCGCGGTCGCGGTCTGCCTGCGCGAGGCGGGCGGGCCGGGTGTGTACCGGGGGTTCATGCCGGTGAGCGAGCGCGGCCCGGACGGGTGGGCGCAGTCGGTGGGCTGGTTCGTCAACACCATGCCGATCGAGTTCGACGCCTCGCCCGGCCGGGACTTCGCCCAGGTGATGGCCGGGGTGCGGGCCGCGTTCGGGGAGATGATGGGCCACCTCGACGTGCCGTTCGTGCGGGCGTGGCAGCTGCTCGCGCCGGTGGACTTCGCCGCCCGTTCCTGGCCGTACCCGGTGAACTTCTTCTCGTACATCGACACCCGCAAGTGCCCGGGCGCCGAGCGGCACGACGACTGGCGGCCCGCCTCGCACGTGTGGTCGGCGCGGGCCAACGGCGCCTGCTCCTGGTTCCAGCGGGACGCGGACGGGCTGCACATGAACTCGATCTACGTGGACACCCCAGCGGCCCGCCGCACCATGGCCGGCTTCCAGGCGGCGCTGCGGCGCACGGTCCGCGAGATCGCCCGGCACGGGTCCCTCGGCCGGCCCCTCGGGCTGGCCGCGCCCCGCGGGCCGGTCGGCGCGGCGCTCGCGGTGAGCGGGTCCGGGTACGCCGCCCGCCGTTGACGGGATCCGGCCCGCCGCAGCAGGTCCCGTTCGCGGGCGTTCGCGGTGAGGGGGGAGGCGGCGCGCTCGAACCCGGCGCGGGCCTCCTCGGGCCGGCCGAGCCCGCTCCGGCAGGTCGCCCCGGACGCCGGGCAGCAGGTGGCGGCCGCGCAGCGCCGGGTCCTGCGCCAGGGCGTCGACGCACGGCACCGCTCCCCCGCCTGGCGGGCGGTCGTCATCGGTCGGCTGCCGCTGCAGGTCCCGCTGGTGCCGTGGGCGCGGAGCGTGAGCCGGGGCGCCGCCCGCGACCTGCGGCCGCGCCGTGGGTCAGCGGCTGTCGCCCGACCAGTCCCAGCGGTCGGGGTCGGCCGCGCGGCGCCGGTAGTGGGACCGGCCGCCGGCCCCGTACCGGCCTATCTCCGTGGGAAGGGCGGCCTCCTCGGCGAGCCGGACGGCGCTCCAGCCCGTGATGTCGAGGAGGAGCCCGTCGAGGGGGCCGCCCACGAGCTCGCCGTAGCTGCGGCCGGGGCGCGGACCCGGGTCGGGATCGTCGTGGTCGGCACCGTACACCCGGAGGCGGAGCATCCTGTCGTCCATACCGCCAGCTTCACAGGCACCACTGACAACGCCCGGTCCGGGCAGGGGAGCGGGCTGATCTGGCCGGAAAAGGTATGGGTGGAATAGATGCCTCGGGCATGTAATGGATTCAGGCGAGACGGAACGTATCGACCGCGCTGATGAGGTGCCGCATGTCAGAGACCGTTGCCTTCCCTCAGGACCGAACCTGTCCCTACCACCCGCCGGCCGCCTACGATCCCCTGCGCACGAGCCGGCCGCTGTCCCGCGTGACCCTTTTCGACGGCCGGTCCGCGTGGGTGGTCACCGGGCACGCCGAGGCGCGCGCCCTGCTGTCCGACAGCCGGCTCTCCTCCGACCGCGACAACGCCGCCTTCCCCGCCCCCAACGCGCGCTTCAAGGGCCTGCGGGACCGCCGCACCGCGCTGCTCGGCGTCGACGACCCGGTGCACAACGTCCAGCGCAGGATGCTCATACCGAGCTTCACCCTGAAGCGGACGGCGGCCCTGCGGCCGCGCATCCAGGAAACCGTCGACCTGCTGATCGACGAGATGGTCGCCCGCGGTCCGGGAGCCGAGCTGGTCGGCGCCTTCGCCCTGCCCGTGCCGTCGATGGTGATCTGCTCGCTGCTCGGGGTCCCGTACGAGGACCACGAGTTCTTCGAAGGGCAGTCGCGGCGGCTGCTGCGCGGGCCGGACATCGCCGACGTGGAGGACGCCCGCACCCGCATCAACGCGTATCTGGCCGGGCTGATCGGGCACAAGCGGACGGACCGCGGCGACGGCCTCCTGGACGAGCTGGTCGAGCGGCGCCTGGAGCCGGGCGAGACGGACGTCGACGAGCTGGTCTCGCTGGCCGCGATCCTGCTGATCGCGGGGCACGAGACCACGGCGAACATGATCTCGCTGGGCACCTTCACCCTGCTGCGCCACCCGGAGCAGCTGGCCGAGCTGCGCGAGGACCCCTCGCTCATCCCGGCCGCCGTGGAGGAGCTGATGCGGTTCCTGTCGATCGCGGACGGCATGCTGCGCGTGGCCACCGGGGACATCGAGATCGGCGGGGTCACGATCCGGGCCGACGACGGGGTCGTCTTCCCGACCTCCGTCATCAACCGGGACGCGTCCGTCTTCGCGGAGCCCGACGTGCTGGACTGGCACCGCCCGGCCCGGCACCACGTGGCCTTCGGCTTCGGCATCCACCAGTGCCTGGGGCAGAACCTGGCCCGCGCCGAGATGGAGATCGCCCTGGGCACCCTCTTCACACGGCTGCCGGGGCTGCGCCTGGCGGCGGAGCCGGACCGGATCCCCTTCAAACCCGGCGACACCATCCAGGGCATGGTCGAACTCCCGGTGACCTGGTGAGCGGCGTACCGTCCCGGCGCACCGCCGTCGGCATCGACACCGCCGTGTGCATCGGCGCGGGCCAGTGCGCCCTGACCGTCCCCGACGTCTTCACCCAGGACGACGACGGCTTCGGCCGGGTCCTGCCCGGGCGGGAGGACGGCCACGGCAGCCCCCTGCTGCGCGAGGCCGTGCGCGCCTGCCCGGTCGCGGCGGTGATCCTCCGGGAGGACTGACCGAGACCGGCACGGCGCCGCGGGATACCGCGTACGCGTAAACCGTGAGCCCCGCCGGCGCGGCCGGCGGGGCTCACGGCCCGTCACGTCGGGCCGGCGGCGTGAAGAGGCGGGGCGGTCAGCTGGTGGGCATCACATTCTCGGCCTGGGGACCCTTGGGGCCTTTGACGACGTCGTACTGAACCTTCTGGTTCTCCTCCAGCGCCCGGAAGCCGGACGTCTGGATGGCGGAGTAGTGGACGAACACGTCCGGGCCGCCGTCGTCCTGCTGGATGAAGCCGAACCCCTTCTCCGAGTTGAACCACTTCACGGTGCCTGTAGCCATCGGTGCTGATCCTTCTCAACGTTCCACGCGGGCCGCACGTACGGTGCCGCCGTCCAAATCCTGCCCACCCGCCCCTTGGATCACACCCTCATACGGCCATTCGGGGACCCTTCGAACACCTGCCCGTACATCTGCACGGCCGACGCACCTCACCCGGACGTACCCGCTCCGCTCTCCGCGGCGGCCGGCAGCGCGGCGGCGCCCCGGGGCCCGGCCGCCGGGCCCGCCGCCGCGGCGCGCCGGCCGCCGCTCATCCGGCAGCCCAGGCAGTCGGCGTGTCCCGTGCGGGCGACGCCGTCCCGGACCCGCCAGTCGCGTGCGGGGGAAGGCCGGGGGCCGCTCGGCTTGCCCCAGCCCGCGAGGTGCAGCAGCCAGGTGACGACCGCGGCCGCGGCGACGAGGGCGAGGCCGAGCCAGACGCCCGGCTCCCAGCCCGCACAGAGGGCCGCACCGGCGCCGAGGGAACCCAGTATCGCCAGGGTGGTGCCGGTCCAGCCGGCGACGGTGTGTCCGAGGTCGACGTCTCCGTGCGCGCTCACATGGCTCTCCCGAAGTAGGCTCGGCGGCAGGAAGGTTTATCTCACGAGCTAAACATCCGATCGGCAAGTATCTCGCGAGCTAAGCAACTTAGATGCTAAGGAGTCTGCGCGTGCAGGGCAAGACCCGCCCCCCGGCGACGTCCGGGGAGGCGATCTCCCGTATGGACCACTACGTCGCCCTCGGCCTGATCGGCCGGCAGGAGGTGGCGCAGCTGCTGGGGCTCAACGTCACCGATCTGACCTGCCTCGGGCACGTCATGGAAGCCGGGGACGAGCCGCTCTCGGCCGGTGACCTGGCCGCGCTGGCCAATCTCACCACCGGCGCGGTCACCGGTGTCCTCAACCGGCTGGAGCGCGCGGGGTACGCGAAGCGGCAGCCCGACCCGGCCGACCGGCGCCGGGTCCGGGTGGTGGCCGATCCGGTGGCGGCCCGGCGGGTGGTGGAGGTGTACAGGCCCTTCTACGCCCGGCTCGCCGCGCTGTTCGACGATTACTCCCCCGAGGAGGTCGCCGTCATCGCCGACTGGTTCGCCCGCGCGACCGTCGAGGCACGTGCACACCTGGACCACCTGCGGTCCGGCGAGCCGCCCTCCGCAGCCCCGGCGGACCCGGCAGCGGCCGGAGGCCTGAATCCGCCGATGATAAAATTTCCCTTTTCGTGTCCCACGGAAGGCTCTGCATGAGGAACCCGTCCCCCTACGGACGTTTCGGCGTCAGGCCCGCCCCCAAGGCAGCCCCCCAGCGTGGTGCCGGGAAGGGCGCCGGCAAGGCGCCCCGGACCCCCGTCCTGCAGGGTGAGTTCGCCGTGCCCGAGCCGCTCGCCCCGACTCTGCCGCCCGTGGAGTCCTTCACCGAGCTCGACCTGCCCGCGGAGCTGCTGGCGGCGATGGCCGAGTCCGGGGTGGAGAAGCCGTTCCCCATCCAGGCCGCCACCCTCCCCAACTCGCTCGCAGGCCGGGACATCCTGGGCCGCGGCCGGACCGGATCCGGCAAGACGCTCGCCTTCGGCCTCGCCGTGCTCGCGCGCACCGCGGGCCGGACGGCGGATCCGAAGCGGCCGCTGGCGCTGGTCCTGGTGCCGACGCGCGAGCTGGCGCAGCAGGTGACCGAGGCCCTCACGCCGTACGCGCAGACCCTCGGGCTGCGGATGGCGGCGGTGGTCGGCGGGCTGTCGATCGGCCGGCAGGTGAGCGCCCTGCGCACCGGCTCCGAGATCGTGGTGGCCACCCCGGGCCGGCTGAGCGACCTGGTGGGACGGCGTGACGTCCACCTGGACCGGGTGCGGATCACGGTCCTCGACGAGGCCGACCAGATGTGCGACATGGGCTTCATGCCGCAGGTCACCGAAATCCTGGACCAGGTGCGCCCCGACGGGCAGCGGATGCTGTTCTCGGCCACCCTGGACCGCAACGTCGACCAACTGGTGCGGTCCTATCTGAAGGACCCGGTCTCCCACTCCGTGGACCCGTCCGCGGCCACGGTGACCACGATGGACCACCACGTCCTGCACATCCACTCCGCCGACAAGGTCACCGCGGCGACCGAGATCGCGGCCCGCGAGGGACGGGTACTGATGTTCCTGGACACCAAGCACGGCGTGGACCAGTTCGTGAAGCACCTGCGGGCCATGGGCGTGCGGGCGGAAGGGCTGCACAGCGGCAAGTCCCAGCCGCAGCGCACCCGGACGCTCGCGCACTTCAAGGAGGGGGCGATCACGGTCCTCGTCGCGACGAACGTCGCCGCGCGCGGCATCCACATCGACGACCTCGATCTGGTCGTGAACGTGGACCCGCCGGCCGACCACAAGGACTACCTGCACCGCGGCGGGCGCACCGCCCGGGCCGGCGAGTCCGGCAGGGTCGTCACCCTCGTCACCCCCAACCAGCGGCGTGACGTCGTCCGGCTGATGGCGGACGCCCGGATCCGGCCCACGATCACCCAGGTCCGCTCCGGCGAGGCCGCACTGAGCCGGATCACCGGGGCCAAGGCCCCGTCCGGGGTGCCGCTGTCGGGAGCCTCCCCGACCGACGCGAAGGGCCGCCCGTCCGGCAGCGAGCTCGGCTTCCGCGGCATCGGCAGCCGGCCGGGCAAGGGCAAGGAGTCCCGCAAGACGGCGGAGGCCAAGGCCCTGGCCGAGGCCCGCCGCGCGGCCCGCGTCCGCCGCGGTCGCTGACGCGGGGCGTAGGCAGAACGAGCGGTGCGGGCCCCGATCCGGGCCCCGCACCGCAGGCAGTGGCGGGGACGGTCAGCGGCGCCGGCGACGGCGCAGCTCGCTCACGATCGCGCGGGTGACCACCGGCGGGAGCACGTCCTTCGCGAGCTTGCGCCACGCGGCACCCGGACGCGGCGCGGGCCGCCGCACGGGAGCCGGCGCGGGCGCGGGCGCGGGCGGGGTCGGCGGCTCGGGAGCCGGCCGCAGCGGCTTCGGGATCGCCGGCGGGACGGCACCGTGGTCACCGATGCGGACCAGCGGTTGGCCGGCCACCTCCTCCACGCCGGTCCACAGGTCCGTCCGGTTCTCCAGCCACCCGAGCAGCGCCTGGCGGTACGGCTCCGGGTCGTCCCAGGTCGCGTACAGCTTCGCCCCCGACACGGCGATCAGCCGGAGGCCGTCGACCGCGACCGCACCCCACACCGCGGCGGCGACGCCGGGGCAGTGCTCGGAGCGGTAGTCGTCGAAGACCACGACGGCGCCCGGGGCGGCGACGACCCGGGAGGACGCGATGTCCTGGACGACGTGCTCGTACAGGTGCGAGGCGTCGATGTGGATGAAGCGGCAGCTCGCCGGACGCACCCGGTCGGCGACCACGAAGGTCGGCGCCTGGATGATCGTCGGCAGCGCCTCGTGGAACGCCAGGTAGTTCGCCTCGAACCCGCGGCGGGTCAGCGTCGGGTACGAGCCCTGCATCTCCGCGAGGTTGGACTCGTCCGGCGCCGGCGAGTCGAAGAGGTCACAGACGGTGAACTCCTCGCCGTCCCGCAGGTACTGCCCGAGGAAGATCGCGCTCTTCCCCATGAACGCGCCGAGCTCCAGGAGGTCGCCCGGCTTCACCCCGTGCGTGTTCTGGCGGGTCAGGAACCAGTCGAAGAGCGCCTGGTCACAGTCCGAGAACCACCCCTTGACCTCGCCGTACCCGGTGGGAACGGGCATGGCCGACTCGCCGTCGGGGGTGGTGACGGGAGCTTGCGAAACGTGGGACACGGAGTACTGCCTCCAGTGGAACGGCATCTGAATCAACACTGATACCCGGCCAGGTAGCCCGACCATAAACCGACGGATGCCCGAATGACGAGACTCCTGTGCAGAGCGATTGATTCCGCAGCCGCAGCCACCACCGTCTACCCCTTTTGTCCCGGTTCGCACCCAAGCCTGCACCTTGGACGGGCGGCGCCGTCGTGTCGGCTCCCCTGACGGCAACTCCCGCTTCCGGTGCGGGACTACGCGCTCCAACCGGAACCCCTCCCACGGCCCGCCTCCGGCTCCGGCGGGGCCGGGGCCGTCAGGCCGTGTGGCGGCGGAGGCGCTGGGCGGCGGCGTTGCGGACCCGACGGGTGCGGGCCGAGCCCGCGAGCAGGGTGAGCGCCTCGTACGAGGCCAGCGGCCCGGCCGCGGTGCGCTGGCACCAGTCGGAGGCGGCGGTGAGCTCCTCCGCCGACCACGGCTCGCCGCGGCCGATCGCCCTGAGCAGGGTCCACTCGCGCAGCCTCCGGGCGGGAAAGGCGCGGTCGGCGACGACGAGGGCCAGGGCATCGGCCCAGGCCGGGAAGGCCGCGTCGTCGAGGAGCCGCGTGGCACGGCGGTCGAGGTGGGTGACCACCGCGCTCTCGGCCATGATGGGGTCGGGATCCCGCAGGACGGCGGCCACGACGTCGGCCTCCGCCGTGATGCCCGCCGCACCGGCGCGTCCCCCTGCGGCTCCGGCGGCGTCGGCCAGGGCTGCGAGGTGGCGGGCGTAGCGCCAGCGTTCGGGCGGCGTCACAGCGTCGGCCGGGCGTATCAGGTCCTCTTGTCTCCCCATGCCGCCCATTCCACACGACCGGCGTCGCCGGCCCGTGCGCAGGGTGCCGCCGCACCGGCCTGCCGGAACAGGTCACACCGCCGGCTCGGGTCCCGGGCCGGATCCGGCGACGCCCTCCTCCGGCAGCGGGGCCCCCGTCTCCAGCAGGGTCTTCAGGCTGGACGCGAGCATCGGCCAGGCCTGGCTGCACATGCCGATCAGCGTGCCGCCGGGCTCGAAGCCCTCGTGGCGGACCGTCAGCCGGGTGAGGGCGTCCCCGACGGGCTCGATCTCGTACGCCACCTTCGTACGCGGCTGCCCGGCCAGCTCGGCCCGCAGCTCTTCGCCGACCCCCACCGCGGCCGCCCACTCCCGAGTGAAGGTGTGCCAGGTGTACGAGAGCCTGCGGTCCGGCACGCAGTCGAGGACCACCTGCTCGGGGTCGCTGGTCCGGGCCCCGCGCTCCACCCACGCCATCTGCGAGCCGACCGCCCAGTCGGTCTCGAAGCTCAGGCCCCAGTACCGGCGGGTGAAGGCGGGGTCGGTCAGGGCCTCCCAGACCTGTGCGGGATCGGCCAGGATGTAGACGGTGTAGGTGATCACGCTGTCGCTCATGCCCCCATGCTGAGGGACCGGGGGCCGCGCACCCGGGATTTCCCCGACGGGGCCTGCCGCTCCTCGTCGCCGCCCCTTCCGGCCACACTGAACTTATTACCTTGTTACGCCGTCCCTGGTATGTTCGCGGCGCGGACTGTCGGGATGAAACCCGCCGGTCCGACCACGTGAAAACACCGGCCTCCGGCCGGGACAGAGGAGAGGCACGCAGAGGCATGCGAGTGGCCGGCGCTTCCCGTCCGCGCAGGGATGCGGGCCCGGGTCGCTTGACCGGGGTCGACGCCGTTCGCGGACTCGCCGTCCTCGGCATGTTCGCCGTGCACGTCGGCCCGGGCCCCCGGCCCGAGGGCATCGGCTACCTGGTCGTCGCGGCGGACGGACGGGCACCCGCCCTGTTCACTCTCCTCGCCGGGTTCTCCCTGGCCCTCGCCCAGCGCAGCGGCGGCGGCACACCGGCGGAGACCTCCGGCGCCTGGGCGCAGCGCCACCGCGCGCTGCTGATCCGCTGCGCGGTGCTGGCCGTACTCGGGCTGGTCCTGGCCGCACTGTGGCCGGGCATCCTCGTCATCCTGACCTTCTTCGCCGTGTACTTCCTCGCCGCCGAGCCGTTCACCCGGCTCACCACCCCGGTGCTCACCGCCGTCGCCGGCACGTCCGTGGTGGCGGGCCCGCTGCTGTCGTACCTGCTCGGTCCGGTGTTCGGGTACTCGGCCTCCGGGCGCGGCGCGGTGCCCGAGCCGTCCGCCCTGACCAGCTGGGAGGGGCTGGGCCGGACGCTGCTGGAGCTGCTGCTGACCGGCGCCTACCCGCTGGCCACCTACTTCCCGTACGTCCTGGTGGGGCTGGCCCTGGGCCGGCTGTGCGACCTGCGCGAGCGCCGCTCCGCCGCCCGGATGGCGCTCTGGGGCACGGCGGCCGCGGTCGCCGGGTACGGAGCCGCCTGGCTGTGGGCCCACCCCCTGGGCGGCCGGGAGCGGCTGCTGTCGGTGATAGCGGAGCGGCACCCGGAGGCCACGGCCGCCGCCGATCCCGTGGGCGACGTGCTGGGCGGGCAGTACGGGGCCATACCGAGCACGTCCTGGGAGTGGCTGCTGGTGGCGGACCCGTACAGCCAGACCCCGTTGGAGACGCTCGGCAATGCGGGTGTGGGCTGTGCGCTGATCGGTCTTTTCCTGCTGGCCGCGGAGCGCCGGGCGGGCGTACTGGTGCTGGGGCCGCTGGCGGCGCTCGGGGCGATGGCACTCAGCGCGTACGTCGCCCACGCACTGGTGCTGGCCGGTCCGGCCCACGGCGCCGGGTCGTGGACCGCGCTGACGGCGTTCGCCGGGGTGTCGGTCGCCGCGGCCTGGGGCTGGCAGCGGGTCTGGTCGGACAGCCCGCTGCGCCGCGGTCCGCTGGAGCACGCGCTGCGGCTCGCCTCGCGCGGGCGTACGCCGGCGTGAGCTGCGGGCACGGATCACCCGTACGCATGACGGCTCGTGGATCGCCGAACCGCGATTGCGGCAAGCTGGGCGGATGCAGCCGATGCAGCCCGTGCAGCCGCGCCGAGCAACTCCGCCCCTGCCGTTGATCCTTGCCGTGGTGATGCTGACCGCCGGGTGCGTGTCCGTGCGGCCGTCCGTGCCCCCGGCCCCGGCCGCACCGGAGCCCGCCGGGGCCGGGGTCCGGCAACCGGTCGTGGCGGGCCGCCCGTTGGCGCCGCTGCCGACACCGACGCAGACACCGGCCTCCCCTACTCCCCCGTCCGCGGAGGAACCTGACGCCCCCGCGCCGCCCGCCCAACCGCCACCG
>NZ_JACBGN010000077.1 GCF_013401435.1 Streptomyces sp. BR123 | reverse complement strand
CTCCCCGGATTGGCCGGTCCGCGACCGCCCGCCCTCCCCCTACCGTGCCGCGCATGGACCGCACCCTCGCCGCCGACCTGGCCCGCCTGCCCGAGCTCCTCGACGCCGCCCGCCGCGCCGCTGCCGACACCCTCGCCACCCTCGGCGAGCGACCCGTCGTCCCGCCGCCGGCCGGACGGCCGGACCACGGGCCGCTCCTCGGGCCGCTCCCCGAGCCGCTCCCCGACCGCGGCAGCGGAACCGAGGCCGCCCTCGCCGCCTTCGCCGACCGCTGGGCACCCCGCCTGTCGGCCTCCGCCGGCCCCCGCTACCTGGGCTTCGTCACCGGGGGCGCCACCCCCGCCGCCCTGGCGGGCGACTGGCTGACCGCCGCCCACGACCAGAACTCCAACTCCGCCCTGGACGGCGCCGGCCAGGACCTCGAACGCGAGACCGTCGGCTGGCTCCGCGAGCTGTTCGGCCTCGGCCCCGACCACAGCGGCACCTTCGTCAGCGGCGCCACCATGTCCAACACCACCGGCCTCGCCATCGCACGCGAATGGCTCGGCGAACGGCTCGGCGTCTCCCCGGCCGAGGACGGGGCCGCCGCTCTCGGCCCGGTCCGCGTGCTCTCCGGCGCCCCGCACTCCTCCATCGCCAAGGCCCTGGCCGTCCTCGGCCTCGGCCGCGCCTCCCTCGTCCCGGTGCCCACCCTGCCCGGGCGCGAGGCCGTCGACCCCGCCGCCCTCGACCGCGCCCTCGCCGACACGCCCGGCCCGGCCGTCGTCGTCGCCAACGCCGGCACCGTCAACACCGTGGACTTCGACGACCTCCGGGCCGTCGCCGCGCTGAAGGACCGCCACGACTTCTGGCTGCACACCGACGCCGCGTTCGGCGCATTCGCCGCCCTCTCCCCGCGGTACGCCCACCTCGCCGACGGGCTCGACGCCTCCGACTCCGTCTGCATCGACCTGCACAAGTGGCTGAACGTCCCCTACGACAGCGCCGTCCAGTTCACCCGCCGACCAGACCTCCAGGCCCGCGTCTTCCAGAACGCCGCCGCCTACCTCGGCCCCCTCGGCGACCGGCCCGACCTGGTGCACCTCACCCCCGAGAACTCGCACCGGCTGCGCGCCCTCGCCGCCTGGTTCACCCTCCGCGCGTACGGCCGCGAAGGCCACAGGGAGATCGTCGAGCGGGACATCGACTGCGCCCGGGCCCTCGGCACCGAACTGGAGCGGGACCCCGCCTTCCGGCTGCTCGCCCCCGTCCGCCTCAACGTCGTCTGCTTCACCCTCGCCGAAGACCCCACCGCGGCCCGGCTCACGGCCCTGCGGGAGGCGGCCGCGGACGAGGTGTTCGTCACCCCCACCGTCTACGCGGGAACCCCCGCGCTGCGCGCCGCGTTCTCCAACTGGCGCACCACCGAGGCGGATGTGCACAAGGCGGCACAGGCCCTCCGCGCCGCGGCGCACAGGACGGCGAAGGGATCCGCATGACGCAGCAGCCACTCACCCTCGCGGAGGTCGAGGCCCTGGCGCGCGCCGCGCACGAGGGGCAGACCGACAAGGCCGGCCGGCCGTACGCCGAACACCTCGCCGCGGTGGCCGAGGGCGTCCGCGCCCGCGGCGGCAGCCCCGATCAGCAGGCGGCGGCCTGGCTGCACGACGCCGTCGAGGACGACGCCCTCAGCCGGGAATGGCTGGATTCCGCCGCCCTGCCCCAGGCCGTGAAGGACATGGTCCTCGCGGTGACGAAGCGCCCCGGAGAGCCGGTCGAGGAGTACACGGCCCGGATCCTCGCCACCCCGGGCGCCCTCCTGGTCAAGGAGGCCGACCTCGCGCACAACGCGGATCCCGCCCGGCTGTCCGTCCTCGACGAGCCCACCCGGCAGCGGCTGTCCGCGAAGTACGCCCGCGTCCGCTCCCTCCTCGGCCTCACCGCGCCCTGACCCGCACCACCGGCGAATCGTCACGTGGCGGATAGTCATGACCCGTTGGTGGGAGGATGGTCCATGTGGGGGTACGCACGGCCGCGTACCCGAGGCCGACCGGGAAACGACCGAAGGTGTGATCAGAAGTGGCGATTTCGCTGTCAGTGGTGGTTCTGTTGGCGATCATCCTGGTGGTGATGATCCGCGGCAACCACATCAAGGCCGGCCCCGCGATCGTCGCGGTCCTCTTCGGCTTCTTCCTGGCGTCCAGTTCCATCGCCCCGGACGTCAACCGCTTCCTCAACTCCCTCGCCGACACCATCGCCGGCATCAAGATCTGACCACGGC
This sequence comes from Streptomyces sp. BR123, assembly GCF_013401435.1. Taxonomy (GTDB): domain Bacteria; phylum Actinomycetota; class Actinomycetes; order Streptomycetales; family Streptomycetaceae; genus Streptomyces. The sequence goes on along the minus strand of NZ_JACBGN010000077.1, from coordinate 24,521 downwards.
GACCCGCGTACACCCCCGGGAACGAGCCAGGGCCAGGCGGAAGAAACACCCTCTGACCTGGCCCTTGAGCCCCCCGCGCTCGGCCACGCGGGGGACACGACCCGTCGGGGCCTGGAGGACACCGACGGCGAGCGGTATACGCGGTTGCGGCACAGCGCTACCGCATCGCGACCGGATCCGACAGTCAGCAACGAACCTCATCGAAGCCGCTTAGCCGCGCTTGGGCCAAATCGGGCCCTGGTCGGTCCAGATGACGCCCTTGTTGCGGCACAGGCAGAAGGGGTGGCCGATCGGGTCGGTGTAGACCTGCCAGCCGTAGCCGTTGGGGCCGATGAAGTCCTGCCTTAGCGTCGCGCCGAGGTCGAGGACGCGGCGCTGCTCGGACTCGACCTCGTCCACTTCGAAGTCGAGGTGGAACTGCTTGGGGTGCTCACTGTCGGGCCACTGCGGAGCGCGGTAGTGGTCCACCCGGATGAATGCCAGCTCGATCTCGCCGAACTGGATGCCGGCCCAGTCCTCAGAGCTGCCTTCCTTGATCGGACGGCCCGTCACCTCGGAGTAGAAAGCGGCCAGCTTCATCGTGTCCGGGCAGTCGACAATGAAATCGGTGAGTCGCAGCATCCCGCGATCTTGTCACAAGCTCACACCCGACTTCGAGAGCAGGCCCTAAGCAGCTCCGCTGAGGTGCGGGAACAAAAAGTTACTGGGGTTTCGCCCCCAGACCCCGTTCACCAGGGACGGCCAGGTTTGTCCCGCAGGCGCGGATCGGCAGCGGACTTCGGCGGAGCCGCTTAGAGCGAGTCGTCACGCTCCAGAACGAGGCCGGACGAGCCGTCCTCAAGGTCAACGCTCGCATCGAGGTGCAGGTGGTGTCCGTCCCGTAGGCCGGGGCCGGCGAGCTTCAACAGTCGCTCCGCGAGGACGCGAAGCCCTTCCGCGTCGGCCCTGATGTGAGCCTCGCCAGCTGAGCTCTGCACCTTGATCAGCGGTTCATTCATGCAGCCACGCTAACGCCAGGCGGCCACGAAACGGGTTGCAGCATGTCCGCGCCAGCGGCCGACGGGGATCTCGTAGACGATCTCGCACAGTGTGGCGGGGACGACGATGTCCGCCGTCTCTACGGGTCGCCCCTCGTCGCTGTAGTACGTCCGCCGGATATGGGTGACCAGAGCGGCCTTCTGGATCCCGAGGAGCGACGCCTCCTCGGCGCTCGCCTGCCGCGGCTCCGGCTGCTCCACGGCGTGGCTGACGGTGATTCCGATCGCGGCCATCCGGTTCACGTCGCCGACACCGGCGTGCGGTCCGCCTTCCGGCAGGACGATGAGCGTGCCCGCGGTCAGTTCGTACGGCTCCCAACTCGTCGACAACTGCACCGGCCGACCATCGGCGAGGAACTCGTAGACGGTACGCACGCACAGATCGCCCTCGGCGATCCCGAGCCGCGCCGCGATCTCGGCCGGGGCCGGCACTTTCGCTGCACTTACACGATCTCCGGCACACGGGGAACGCCCTCGCCGCGTCCACCGGGGCGAGCACGCGGGAGCTGATGGCGCGCACGGGCCACAGCACCGCCCGTGCCGCGCTGATCTACCAGCACGCCAGTGCGGACCGGGACCGGCTGATTGCTGATGCGCTCAGCGGGTTGGTGGAGAAGAGCCGCGGGGGCACGGAACAAGATCCGGAGTCCGCGGGGCACGCGGGCGGCTGATCGCAGACCCCGAACACGACTCAGGGCCAGGCGGAGGAAACATCCTCTGACCTGGCCCTGAGCTGCGTGGAGCGGGTGACGGGAATCGAACCCGCGTAGCTAGTTTGGAAGATCGCGTACGCGCCTGCCCACTGACCTGGCGAGACGCTGACCTGCACACTCTTCGGGCCCCTACCGGTGTTGACCGCTGTTCCCCGTCGTTCTCCGTTCGATCAGACACGTGAGGGGCACGAGTGTCCTCATTCAGGCGCGGTCAGTGGGACAGCTTCAGCACCGGAAACCTTCAACGGCTCGTCCGGCCGGTCGACTCAGTGCCACCACACATGCCGCCCGGCACACTTCCACAGCGACCGGCAGATCCGCTGATCATTGTCCTCCCGCCGACTGAGCACGAAGCCGTCGAAAACATGCTCTGGCTGCACTCGGGGCAGGTTGAGGTCTCGCTGGTCATGCTGCGGACCCCAACGGCATGCAAGCATGCGATGGCAGTCGTCGACCCCCGCTTTACAAGTGCGACCGGGTCACCCACGCACCGGGTTCCACCGAAAGCGGTACTGGACCTTTACTGGTGGGCGCTGTCCGGCCCGCTCTTCTGTAGTGGAACGGATGTGGCGCCCCCTCCGAGAAGCCGAGGGGGCGCCACATCCACTAGACGAGCTCACCGACGGTCGCCGTGGTGATTTTTATGGACCCGAGGACCGTGGTGCGGCCCGTTAATGGGACCGTGTGACAATGCCGCCGCTCTTAACGGAAGTGCGCGGCGGGCAGGCGGCGAATGAGGGGGTACCGTCGTTCTTCCAGGCCACCGACTCGATGTCAATGAGACCGCCGCCGTCCCAACGCTCGCAAATGACGGTCGCCCTGTAATGCCCGCCATTGCTGTCACTGCATACGGCCAGCCAGCCGCCACCGAGCGGAGACTTGTGGTTGTAGCACCCGGTGGGCCATCCCGTGGGGGCCGCAGTGGCCACGCCCTGGAGTCCGATGAACGCCATCGCCGTTCCGGCGAGCAGCGCCGCGTACAGCTTCTTCATTTCCGCTGTCCTTTCTCAGTGGATTCTGGTCGTTCTCAGCGTGTGTAGTTTCTGACGGATGTCTCGATGGCTGAGGAAGTGGCTCGGTAGGAGCCGTTGCAGTACGCGTAGGAGAATCCGGTCTGCCTCCAGTCGCCGTAGAAGTCCTGCACCTTCCCGGTCTCGTGGTCCGTGCACACGGCGATGGCTCGGTAGGAGCCGCCGTTGTGGCTGCTGCAACGGGCTTCCGTACCCCAGGAGTTAGAAACCGTGAAGTTGCATCCGTCAGGCCGCCCAGTAGCGCCGGCTTCGGAAGCCGATGCGGTAGTCCCGACGCCGAGCGAGAGGAGGCCGCCCACCAGCACCCCAAGTGCCGGAGTTACAGCGGCCCGCCGAACAGAATTATTCTTCAGCAATCTTCGTCACCTACCCTCTCTTACTGAATGTCATAGGCATTTTTCGGTCAACGATGGGTGTGGCATTAGCGCTAGTGCCACACTTGTGCGCGGAGGGTGTGTTCGTTCTCTGCGCAGATATGACAGTTCCATCTCTGCAAGGGGCTGGCAAGCGGAATTTGTTTTCTTGAGGTTTGCTTGAGCATCGCACTTCCTAAAAGGCGAAGCAAATGGACAAACGTGACATAATCTTCTTCCGTTAAAATAAATGAAAGGGTTAATTCCGGCAGGGTTGGCCGAATCCAGGAGAGGTGATTTCAGCCGCATTCTGGCTGAATGTGATTGCACTGAGTGTTTGCATCTGGAGTTTCCGGTGCCGTGCGAGACGTACAGGCTGTCCAGCCCAGTTTCAGGCGCTGAGAACACGGGCCGGGCTGGCTGCGCCCGCCGGACCCCTTGACCGCGGCGTCTGACCTGCTATGTCTTGCCTGGCTCGACGGCAGACGGGATGACAGCCCCCACCTTCACCACGAACCGGCCCGCACCCGCAGTACCGGCCCCCGTCATTCCGGAGCGTGAGCGCCCTCGCCGGAGGCATGGTTCTGACGTTGCTGCAGGTTCGTCCGCGGTCCCGCTGGTGGGGCGGGGCTTGGGTGCGTTCGGGCTGGCCTGGGTGGTTGGGCTCGGCCCAGATGGGGTCGTGTGGGGTCCTGGGCTTGCTCGGCCTGGTGGTCGGGGCGGACTGGGGTTCAACCGCGGAGTTGGCGGCGTAGGCGTCTCGGGGAATTCCCCCATCAGGCCCGCGCTGTCTGGCGCGCGGCCGGCGGCCGGGATGGAGCGGGGCGGAGATAGGAGCGCAGGCGCGGGCGACGGGCGCGCTCGATCCGGACGCCGGAAGGGGTCCGTTCGGGTCATACGTCCGTGCATGGGTCGAAGAGCGCGAGTTAACCAGATCGCGCACCCACCCTCACCCTGAACTGAACACCTCCCGCTCGGGCACGCGGGGGACGCGGCCCGTCGGGGCCCTGGAGAGACAGTGGCGGCGAGCGGTATACGCGGTTGCGGCACATCGCGGCCACACCGCAGGAAGCCGACGGGTCGATGTCAGACCGCCCTGACATCCTGCGCCCGTGAGAATGACATGGGCCGACTTCTGGGCGCTGATAGACACGTTGAACGGCGAAGCTACCCAGGCGAGCTGCCGACGCCTCGCCGAGGAGCTGGGGCGTCGCTCCGTTCACGACATCATCGGCTTCGCCGAGCTTCATGCCGAGGCCCTCTACCGCTTGGACCAGGAGAAGTTCGGCACCCTTCCCGTCGCCGACCTTAGTGACCGGGACGGGCGCTCTTTCCCCCAGTCGGCCGACCAGTTCCTGTACACCCGTTTTGCAGTCGTTGCGGCAGGACAGGCGGTGTGGGAGGGAGTCTTCTTCGACGTCGACAAGTTCGCGCCGTACACCTCCACGGAGTACGACGGTGAGTGGCTGCTGTACGTGCCGGACCGGGCGTACGAACTGGCCACTGGCAAGCAGTGGGACCGCACAACGCGGTACTGCTTCGAGACCTTCTCTAACAGGGACGGCTGGCCGCACTTGCGGAGCTGAGGCGAGCTACCGCTTGACGGGGATCTCGTAGACGATCTCGCACAGCGCGGCGGGGATGACGACGTCCGCCGTCTCCACGGGCTGCCCCTGGTCGCTGTAGTACGTCCGTCGGATGTGGGTGACCAGAGCAGCCTTCTGGATCCCCAGGAGCGATGCCTCCTCGGCGCTCGCCTGCCGCGGCTCCGGGTGCTCTACGGCATGGCTGACAGTGATTCCGATCGCGGCCATCCGGTTCACGACACCAACGCCGGCGTGCGGCCCACCTTCCGGCAGGACGACGAGCGTGCCCGCGGTCAGTTCGTACGGCTCCCAACTCGTCGACAACTGCACCGGCCGACCATCGGCGAGGAACTCGTAGACGGTACGCACGCACAGATCGCCCTCGGCGATCCCGAGCCGCGCCGCGATCTCGGTCGGGGCCGGCACCTTCGCTTCGGTCCGGCTCTCCCAGGTGCCCTGCCTGCCCAAGGCCTGCATGTCCGCCCGGAACGGGGAACCCCCGGGCTGCTCACGGGCCGAGGACCGTACAACCCGCACACGCCGACGAGGCTCGGCCACGTACGTCCCCGAACCTGCCCGCCCCTCCAGCACTCCTTGGGAGATCAGTAGCTCCTGCGCCCGACGCACCACGTTCTCGCCCACCCCGCACTCCTCGGCGATCTGGGCACGCGACGGCAGTCGATCGCCGGCCGTCCACACGTGCTCCGCGATCCGCTGCCGCAGGACGTCGGCGATGCGGAGATAAGGCGGCTGCTCAGGCATGTGGAAAATCTAGTCCACTAGCTCTAATCTAGTTAACTAGCTTCACTCAAAGTGATCGACCGGTGACGGAGGCCCTCCTGTGCCCGCTTCGGAAGCAAGGGCCGAGGACCTCGCCGCCCGGTTGTCGGCCCTTGGGCTGGCCACGCGTGTGGAGCCGCACGCCACTTACACGTCGATCGAAGCGGAGGTTCCGGAAGCGCTGCCCGCCGAATCGTGGCGGGAGGTCTTGAAAGTCGTGGCGGAGGCCGACCGATTCGGGCTCCTCGACAGCAGCTTGACCGGCCGCATCCTCTGGGCCGCCGTAAACGAAGCGGTCCCCGCGACGGGCGACGTCCGGGGACCTGGCCATCAGCGATAGGAGCTGATCAGCGTGCACAACCGTATGGGCCCCACCACCCCCCGCACCAGTGGGCTGCAACTCCCCACACTCTCCTATGCCACGCATGCAAGGATGACCTACTGGTCGACCTCGTGCGCGATCGGCGCACACCGCAAGTGCGCCCAGTCGTCCCCCGCCACGGCACCGGTAGGTGTCCCCGTGATCTACGAAGCCTGCGCCTGCTCCTGCCACAACACGGACGACGCGTCGGAACCGCGGCAGGCGAACCAGTGAGGGGATCGGCCCCCGGCGGAGCCCTCGCCGCCAACATCGAGATCACTTCGGTCAACGTGCAGCGCGGCGACGTCATCCAGATCGGCGGCCAGCCGTGCCGCGTCGCCGACCTCGTCCAACTCCCCGCCGGCGCGAAGCGACTGCTCTTCGAGACGGGCGAGGTGCTGACGATGCACGCCCAAAGCCGACTCATCGCCCTCCGGATGATGAGGAAGTGGTGATCCGCCCCGTGCCTTCCCGCCGTGACACCATCGCCGATGACCTCCGGCACCAGATCTCAACAGGCCACTTCAAGGCCGGCGAGCGCCTCCCTTCCGAGGCCCAACTCGCCACCCGCTACACGGTCAGCACACCGACCCTGCGAAGCGCCCTGGCGCTCCTTCAAGGCGAAGGCTTGGTCGAGAAGATCCACGGCAGCGGCAACTTCGTCCGCCGTCCCCTCCGCAGGATCACGTACACCGGCGGCAGAGGCGAGGCGCCCACCTGGACCACCTCTTCTGCTCCCCTACAAGTGACCGCCCGCACCACAAACCTTGAGGCGCACGGTCACCTGACGGCCCTGCTGAACGTGCCACCCCGCAGCCCCCTGACCGAAGTCTTCTACATCACCCACGAAGGGAAGTCGCCACACAGCCTGGCCCGCATCTACGTCCCCCGCGACCTGGCGCCGACCGACTCGTCCGTACCGGACGAGATAGCAGTGCATTTGGCAGATCTCCGCCCACCGCTGGCCGAAGTCCAAGAGCGGCTCAGCGCCCGCCTCCCGACCCAGGAAGAGGCAACCGTCCTCCGAATCAGCACATCCCTGGCGGTCCTCTCACTCGCCCGCGTGGCAACCGATGTCACCGGCCGCGTGGTCGAGGCGGCCCTCCTGGTCCTCCCCGGCGACAGAGCGGACGCACTATTCACCACCCGCCTCATGACCGAGGAGAGGAGCTCGAAGGAATGACACCGAGCAGCGAACTGCGTCTCCTCCCATGGGCAGGCCCCGACGACAAGCCCTGCTACCTGAGCGCTGACAACACCAACGGCTACCTGTCCCGCCTGGCCGACAACACCGAAGAGATCCAGCTCGGGTTGGGAGCCGAGCTCCTGGCCCACGCCCTCGAAGTACTCGCCGAGACGGACCCGGACCCCGAGGAACTCCGCCTCCTGGCAACGGACCTGACCGGAGCCCTCCGGGACGTGGTCCGCGTAGCAACCAGCCGCGGCCACCGCCTCCCGCGCGCCACTCACCCGGCTCATGAACGACTGCCAGCGCACTTCAGCTAGCAAGAGCTAGCACGAGCCAAGCGGCCCCAGACCCAGTCAGGGGCCGCTCCTATTTGGTGCCGACAGCTCCGAAGGCCGCATGACACCTCACCGATATCTGCTGGTCAGTGGGGCGGGACGGCTTCCTTGGAAGCATCCTGTCCATACATATTGGCCGTGAGGCTCACCGCTTCAACGGAGCTCTGGAGCTTCGCCTCGATTTTAGGTTGGCTTATTCTTGAGGGTGCGGAGACCCTGCATTAAACGGCAGAAGGCCTTCTGTACAAGCCATTCTCTGCGGCGGCGCTTACCGTGTTCCTAACGAAATCCAAGATGGCGAGCACCTCTAAATGGAGCTCCTCGTATGACGCGCTATCAATGTCTAGATACTGACCGTGCGCTATCTCGTTCCGTGCTCTAAGTAGGCTGTAATCGATCAGCCTCGCCTTGGTGCTAAGTGGAGACGCGTCAAGGCCCAGCGATTCGAATAGATCAAAGCATCTTGAGCTGTTCAAGTTCGACTGGGTGTCCACGCCCCGGCGCCACGGAATAGAAGCCCTGACGTTATCTCCAGACAGTAGCGCATGCGCTCGACGTACAATTCTGCGAGTAGCGGACAAGCCCTCTTGGGAGTCAAGTGAAGACTCGTGCCCTAGGGCGACAAATGCTGGATGGAGCTCTCCGTACTTCAAGCGCCGACGGCCGACATACTGAAGGTAGAGGGATAGGCAGTGCTTGGCGTAGCCCTCCCAGTGCGCATATAGAAGCGGCACTCCTGCCCTGCACAAAGCGCGTTGGGCCGGACTCTCGGATCCGGCCCTCCGTGTTGCGCTCAGATAACTATGCAGCTCACTCCTGCGCCAAGCGAGATCGTCATCGAGTGAGTCCTGGAGTTCAGCTAGAGTTCGCATTATTCTCCCAAGGAGAACAGCCTCTGACCCACCTCAAACATGTGAGGAATACGCAGGTCTGCCGACTTCCCCGCCCCGGTTCGGCTTTGGAATGTACTATCCCCCCAAACTGCCTGAACCCTCTGGTTGAGAAGCTTAGGACGGGCGCCGGGATCCAGAGCTCTCCACTGTGCGTAGTTGAGTGCCAATCCGGCGGTGACGGACTCAAAGGCGGACACGGTGAATCGGCCACTGTGCTTGGATTTGGTGAAGTCGTAACGCTTGAAAGAAGATTCACCAAGGGCCTCATTCAGCCAGCCGAAGATATCGTTAAAGCGATTGCGCTCAAAATCCCTGTCGAAATCTTCAGACTCAATGAAACCCCGCATGCGTGCTGTCAAAAACTCGCCTACATCTGCCAGCCCGGTCAAGTCGGACCGCTCTGCGGTAGCGATAGAAAGGTAGCGAAGCGCGAGCTCGACGCCGTAGGCTTCCTCCTCCTGCCTCTCGCTAATGCTCACAGTCTCCTGGAAAGCTGACATTGACGCGAGGTCTTGGAGCCATTTGAAGAAAGTCGGGTCCAGCATCACTGCAAGGCAATTTCTGGCCTCTTGCTCGGACAGGTGTGCCCCACTGTTCAAGCGTTGAAAAAGGTCGAACTTCGCTTGTTCGTCGCTGGTGTGCTCAACAATCTGAAAATCTAGGCGAGCGCGCTTAAAGAAGCGTTGCTGGGCGTCCGATAGAACGGTGTAATCTCCTTCGCCTGCCGGGAGTTCGGAATCGCTCCAGACGACACCATTCAGGCTTTTTAGGTAGTCGCCCGCCACCAGGGGCTCGGGGGGGTCGATTTTGCCATTGTCGCCTTTGCGCAAGGCGCCCATGAAGCGAAATAGTGTAGAGAGCCTCTGTACCCCATCGACAACGTCCCAGACGCCGTCCTTGCGGGCTGCGACGAAGATCGGAGGAATGGGAATCCCGAGAAAAACGCTCTCAATCAACCGTGACTGCTGCTGTAGCCCCCATCGGAAAATCCTCTGGAACTCAGGATGGATTTCAAGGTCTGCATTCTCGTACATGGACAACGCTTCGTTGATCGCCATGCTGTAGCGATCAGTGTGGATCTCGCGAGAGCGTTGAACGATTTCTTCCTGTAGCCCCATGTGGTCCTCCTGGAACGTCATCTGCTTCGGCATGGCCCTCCCCCTCCGGTTTAGCGCTCCGCTCCGTCAGTATGGATGCTTGATCCTCCACTTGATGGGATGTTGGGTGAAGTGCTTGCCGATCAGGCAGGTGAGTGATGGCGGTGGTCAGGATGGGATCACGAGACAGTGCGCCGAACCGTGGGCTGAGTTCGCCGCCCAGCCAGGGCGCCCCTTGCTGTCATCCCGTCTGCCGTCGACCCACACGGAGTGATAGCAGACCAGGCTTCTGGGGCCCAGGTGGAGCGCCCTGCTGGACGAACGACCTGGGCCCCAGAAGCCTGGTCTGCTATGGCTTGCCTGGGTCGGCGGCAGGCGGGATGACAGCTCCCCACCTTCACCACAAACCGGCCCGCAGCCGCAGGACGGGCCCCGTCCATCCTGGAGCCTGAGCGCCCCCGCCGGAGGCATGGTTCTGAGCGTGGCTCGGGCTCGGGGCGGTCCCGTGAGCAGGTGAGGGCCCTGGGTGCATTCGGGCAGGCCTGGCTGGACGGGCTCGGGTGGGGGTTGGTCGTTCGGTGGCCTGGGCTTGCTCGGCCTGGTGGCCTGGGGCGGAGTCGGGTTCAACCGCGGAGTGGAGCGGGTTCAGTCGCCGCGGGGGAGTTCCCCCATCAGACCCGCGCTGTCTGGCGCGCGGCCGGCGGCCGGGGTGGAGCGGGGCGGAGACAGGAGCGCAGGCCCGGCCGACGGGCGCGCTCGCCGCGCCGTGCGCGGCGGGTGCCTTGATGGAGTAGGGAAACTTTCACCGCACCGCGAAGAGCTGGCGCCCGTCATGGCTCCGCACGTGGGGCCCGTGTCCGTCCAAGGCGTCCAGGAGCCGGATGGCGTAGACCTCGGACATCCGCTCGGACACCTCCTCGGGCGTGAGCCACTGGACAGCCGTGGACTCGTCCGAAGTGCGCTCGGCGCCCCCAGTCGGCTTGCAGCGGAAGACCAGCGCGACGACGCCCACGGTGACGTTCTTGTAGACGCCTGTCAGCTCGGCGACGTCGACTTGGAGCCCGGTTTCCTCCAGGACCTCGCGGCGTACGCCTTCCTCCGGGGTCTCCTCCAGCTCCAGCACCCCGCCCGGGAGCTCCCACCTGCCGTTGTCCGCTCGCTGGATCGCCAGGAGCCGGCCGTCGTCACGGACCACCACACCGGCTACAGAAACGGAGTGGCGAGGCGTTGACCGGGTCGTTGGGGCGCTGTTACTCATGTACAGGAGCATAGGAGGAAGAAAAGGACCATGGGAACAGCTGTAGGAGGTGGCAAGGCCGTGCCTCGGTACTTGCAGATCGCCGAGGACATCGTTCAGCAGATCCGCGCCGGCGTCTTGGAGCCCGGCGACCAGGTGCCGAGTGAAGCCGAGATGGTGGAGCGCTACGGCGTGTCCGGCGGGACCATCCGCAAGGCCATGACCGAGATCCGGGCCAGTGGGCTCGTGGACACCCGGCATGGCAAGGGCTCGTACGTGAAGGCCCGGCCGCCCGTACGGCATCGGTCGTCTGATCGCTTCCGTCGGTCGCTGCGCCGCGGGGGCAAGGCTGCCTACCTCGCCGAGTCGGAGCAGTCCGGTGCCACAGCCAAGGTCAGCGTCATCTTCATCGGGCCCATGGGGGCCCCGGAGGACATCGCCCGGCGGCTCGACGTCGAGCCGGGTACGCAGATCCTCGCGCGGCGGCGGCTGTACTTCCGCAATGGGACGCCGGTGGAGACGGCGACGTCGTACCTCCCGTGGGACGTGGTGAAGGATATCCCCGAGTTGTTCGCCGAGAACCCCGGTGGCGGTGGCATCTATGCCCGCCTGGAGGAGCACGGCCACGTGTTCGCCGAGTTCATCGAGACCTTGCAGGCCCGGCCGGCAGCCAAGGCGGAGGCGTCCGAGCTGGCCTTGAGCCCCGGCGCCCCGGTCGTCCACCTCCTACGCAACGCCGTCACCGAGACCGGTCGCGTGGTCGAGGTCTGCGACACCCTCATGGCGGCTGACCAGTTCGTTTTCGAGTACCGGATCCCTGCCGCTGACTGACGATCGCTCAACTTCCCGCAGCCCGCCGCGAGTTTTCTTCCGCGGCGGGTTGACTCATGTACAGGAGTGCTGCACTCTTCTTCATGTCACTCCTATACATGAGTGACGGAGTCCAGCCTCTGTAGAGGAGTGATCTGTCATGCGTCAGATTCCCGTCGACACCTCCGCGGCGATGGTGATGGTCGCCCAGCCGCCGCAGCCGAAGATCAAGGACCGCAAGACCGGTGAGATCGCCGTCGACCTGGAGACCGGCGCCCAGCTGGCCACCGTCGACGTGGTGTTCCTGATGGCCGGGGTGTCCGAGGTCCTGTCCGTCGCCGTCCCGCAGCCCGGCCTCACGGGAGAGTTCGTGATGGGTACGCCGGTCGCGATCACCGGCCTCATCGCCCGGCCGTGGGAGAATGAGTTCAACGGCCAGAGGCGGCACGGAATCAGCTTCCGCGCCGCGGCGATCACCTCGCTCGCACCCGTTCCGGCCCAGGCCTGACGCGATGACCGGCGGACAGATTGCCGCGCTGGTCGGCTTATCGCTGGTCGCGGCCGGACTGGGATGGCTGAAGTGGAAGCGGCCCGGCTGGTACTGGGTCGGCTTCGGCTGGCTGGCCACGGTGGTGCGACTGCTGTGGACGTACCGCTCGGTGATGGAGGCCTGCGGGCTGACCGAGCAGCCGTCGCGGCCCAGGGTGATTCTGGCGGTGGCCATGCGCCGCGTGCCTGGCCCCGCGCTCCCGAAGCCGCGCCGGATCAGGATCACGCGTTTCGGGTTGGTCCTGCGGATCAAGATGCTGCCGGGCCAGGAAGTCCGGGACTTCGATGCAGCTACCGAACGGCTGCGGCACTCCTGGCGCATGCAGGGAGTGCACGTCACCTCCCTGAAGCCCGGGTTCCTGCAGATCCGGCTCATCAGCTACGACGTACTGCGGCAGGTGGTCATGCCGCCCGACATCCCGGCGACTGAACTACTCAAGGTGCCGGTTGCCCTGCGGGCCGACGGCACCCCGCACATCCGGAACTTCCGGGCCAGCCCTCACGAGCTGGTCGTAGGCGCCACCGAATCGGGCAAGTCGGTCTACCTCAGGGCCCTCGTCAAGGGGTTGGCCAAGCAGCCCGTCGCGCTCGTCGGGATCGACTGCAAGTGGGGCGTGGAATTGGCACCGTTCGCCCGTCGGTTGTCCGGTCTGGCCTACACCCCCGACGAAGCGTCCGATCTCCTGGACGCGTTGGTCGAGGAGATGATCCGGCGATACGAGCTGATTCGGGCCTCGCAAGGACTCGGGGCGGGCATCGCGGTGGAGGAGATCACCTCGGATGTCTGGGGCCTGCCCGAGGACCTCCGACCGGCGCCCATCGTGCTGATCGTGGACGAGGTAGCTGAGCTCTTCCTGATCGCCAACAGGTCCGACGAGAAGCGCCGGGACCACATGGTGACCCAGCTGATCCGCCTCGGGCAGCTCGGCCGGGCTGCGGCCATGTACCTGGAAATCTGCGGGCAGCGGTTCGGCTCCGACCTCGGCGCCGGCGCCACCGCCCTTCGCGCCCAACTCACCGGTCGTGTGGCGCATCGCGTCAACGACGAAGCCTCCGCGAAGATGGCTCTTGGCGACATCAGTCTCCGTGCCGTGAGTGCGGCCACCAACATTGCCATCGATCGTCCCGGGACTGCTGTCGTCGGCCTGATCTCGGGCGGGTGGGCCCGTATCCGGTCCGGGTTCGTCTCCCTCGACGAGACCGCGGCCGTTTGTGCCCGGTACGAGCACCTCACCCCGGACATTCCGGCCCTGGCGGCCTTCCGTCCCCGGCGGACCGCAGTGCCCTCGCAGGGCAAGTAGATCGTCTGACCTCCCCGTATTCGGTCGGCGCGACCGTTCGCGCCAAGTCCCTACCCCTCCCATGCCTGAAGGAGGTGAAACACCATGCACCTCAACGTCCGTCCGGACGCGGTCCTCGTCCAGGCCGTCATCGCCGGGGCCCTGTCCTTCGCCCACCTGCACGACCTGGCGGAAGCCGCGGGGCAGGACGGCTGGAAGGCCTGGGCCTACCCGGTCAGCGTTGACCTGCTCCTCGTTGCCGCCTGGCACCGTCTACGGCGCCTGCGCGACGCCGGGGAACCGACCCGGTCCGCCTGGACCTGGTTCGCCGTCGCCCTTGCGGCCTCACTCGGCGCGAACGTCGCCACCGCCGGGCTTCTCGATCTGAACGCCGTCCCGTCCTGGCTGCGGATCCTCGTCGCCGGATGGCCCGCGCTGGCCTTCCTCGGCGGAACCCTCCTCGTCCACACCCCGGCCGAGGAGCCCGCCGCGGCACCGGACCCCGAGCAGGGCCAGGACCAGGCCGACGTGCAACACGTCGACGTTGAGCCGATCCACGAGCCCGATCCGGAGCCTGCCGTCAGTGAGATCCCGGCGCCGGAGCTCGCTCCGGCCCTACTCCCGCCCCCGCCGCCGGCCCCGGCCGTCGCCGTACCGGACGCGCTCCTCGCCTACGGCCGCAAGGTCGCCGACGAGCACCGCGCCCGCACCGGAAGCCCGATCGACGCCGACACGCTGCGCGCCCGCCTCGGCGTCCCGGCGTCCATGGCCGCGTCCATCGCCGCACAGCTCGCCTGAGAGGAGACCCGCCCGTGCCCCGCTACCGCTTCCGCGACGTTCGACGGATCGGCCCGGTGGAGGTCGGCACCTACATCGACCGCCACGGCCGCGAGATGCACTCCGCCGCCTGCACCGCCCCGCACTGCGGATGGTCGGCCGACTACGCCAGCCGCGCCGCCGCCGAACTCGCCGCCCAGTCCCACCGCTGCGCCCCGCGCTGACCTCGAAGGAGAACCCGTCGTGGACGTCCCGCTCTGGCTCGCACTGATCGTCGTCGGCGTCCTGGGCGTGAAGCTCGTCCGTCCGCCCTGGTGGCTGGTCGCCGTGATCCTCCTCGGCGGCTTCCTCCTCGCGGACAGCTTCCTCGCCCCGGCCATCGACACCGCCGTCAACAAGTAGCCCTGGAAGGAGAACCCGGTGTTCAAGCCCAAGTACCCCGCCCCCGACACCTACACCTCGGTGACCATCCGGCCGACCCCGGTCCCAGCCACCGACCAGCCGGAGACCACCCCGGCCCCGGTGGCGGCTCCGGCCGGCCTCGCGGTCCTGGCCCCCAAGACGCCCGGCGCCGCGGTCGCCCTCGCCGCCGGCGGGGTCGCCGGGGTCCTGGCCCTGGCCTCCGTCGCCGTCTCGCTGCTCTTGGCCGTCGCCGTCACCGCCACGGCCCTGTCCATCAGCGCCGTCGTGGTCCTGTTCCTCGTCCGCGCCCTGCGCCAGGAGTTCAAGAACCACTGACCGGCCCGGCCCTCCGGGGGCGTCACAAGCCACCAAGCATCGCCGCCCCCGGATGGACCGGCCCCTCCCGACCGCAATCGAAAGGACCACCATCATGGCCCAGCACACCCCGGCACCGCCCCGCATCTGCCTGAACTGCAGCGGCTTCTCCGCCGTGCACATCACCCTCGGCGGACGCGACCGCACCGGCCAGCTGCGCACCATCACCGCCCACTGCCCCGCCTGCCACGGCACCAGCACCCGCCCGGCGCCCCGCACCGTCCCCTTCACCTCGGCCGGGCGGTGACCGTCGTGCTGACCGACGCCGAGATGAACAACCCGCTGGCCGCGCAGGCCACCGTGTTCGGGACCCTTACCCGACTCGCCGAACTCCACCCCAACCTGCCTGGCGCCTACGTCACCACCAGCCAGATCACCCCTACCGAGGCACATGTCCTCCTTGACAGCCCGGCCGACCTGGAGGCCTGGCGGCGGGCCACGCACACCGACGCCCTCGACGTGCAGTTCACCGAGCGCCAGGGGGACAGGAAGTTGCAGTTCACCGCGCCGTTGGGCCGCATCACGCTGAAGGTCTACGCCGTCTTCCCGACCGTTCCCGCGGCGGTGGCCGCATGACTCACTCCGCGACCCTCGCGGTCCTGGACCCGGCCACCCTGGGCGACCTGCTCAGGGTGGCCGGGGCTCCCGGTTTCCGCCGCTGGGAGGAGCAGGTCCACCGCACCGGCGGCTGCTCCGACCCGATCCACATCACCGGCTGGACCCTCACCAAGGACAAGACCAGCGGTCAGACCCTGCACCGCTACTCCACCGACACCGAGCCCGGCTCCCGCCTCCGGATCGCCTGCGGCAACCGCCGTGCCTCCCGCTGCCCGGCCTGCGCCTGGACGTACGCCGGGGACACGTACCACCTGATCCGGGCAGGGCTCGCCGGAGACGACCGCCACGCCGTCCCCGCCACCGTCCGCGACCACCCTCGCGTCTTCGCCACCCTCACCGCCCCGTCCTTCGGCCCGGTCCACAACCGCCCCGACTCCGGCCGCTGCCGCTGCGGCATGCACCACCCCGCCGAGGACCCGCTCCTCGGCACCGCCCTCGACCCGACCACGTACGACTACGCGGGCGCCGTCCTCTTCAACAACCACGCCGGACAGCTCTGGTCCCGCTTCACCACCCGCCTCCGCCGCGAGATCGCCGCCCGCGCTGGCCTCACCCAACGCGAACTGAAGGAGTCGTGCCGCGTCTCCTTCGGCAAGGTCGCCGAGTTCCAGAAGCGCGGCGCTATCCACTTCCACGTCGTGATCCGCCTCGACGGGCCCATCGGCCCGCTCGCCCCGCCCCCGCACTGGGCCACCACCCGCCTTCTCACCGAAGCCATCCGAGCCGCCGTCGCGCACACGTACACGTCCATCACCGTCCCGGCCGCCGACGACCAGCCGACCTGCACCCTCCGCTGGGGCACCCAACTCGACATCCGCCCCATCAAGGCGTTCGGGGATGGCTCCGACGTCACCGAACAGGCCGTCGCCTCGTACGTCGCCAAGTACGCCACCAAGGCCGCCGAGGACACCGGCACCCTCGACCGCCGCGTCGGCAACCGCGAGGCTCTGGTCCTCCTCGACGTTCCCGACCACACCGCCCGCCTGATCGGGGCCTGCCTCGACCTGGACCCGCTCTACCCGGACCGCCGCCTCGCAGCCTGGGCCCACATGCTCGGCTTCCGCGGCCACTTCTCCACCAAGTCCCGCCAGTACTCCACCACCCTCGGCGACCTCCGCCAGACCCGCGCCGACTACCGCGCCGCCCAGGAACGCGAAGCCCGCGGCCTGGACGACCTTGAGCCGGACACCGTGCTCGTCCTCGCCTCGTGGCAGTACGTCGGCCACGGCCACAGCCCCGGCGAATCGGTCCTTGCCGCCTCGATCGCCCGGGACATCCAGCTCAACCGCCAAACCGCCCGCGAAGCCCTGAAGGGGGAGCCGAATGAGTGAGCGCTACCTGTCCGTCGTCCAAGTCGCCGAGATCCTCGGCACCACCGTGCGGTTCCCCCGGCGCCTCGTCGAGGAGCGGCGCATCACCTATGTGAAGGTCGGCCGTCACGTACGGATCCCCGAGAGTGCCGTACAGGAGTACATCGTCGCCAACACGGTCGAACCGCGTCGGCGTGGTCGTCTGGCGGTGGCTGCCTGATGGCCGGAAAGCGTCGTCAGTTCGGACGGGTGAGGAAGCTGCCGTCCGGTCGGTACCAGGCGCGTTATGTCGGGCCTGACGGGCAGCTCCGCCCTGCGCCGGAGACGTTTCGGACCAAGCGTGATGCTGACGACTGGTTGGCCGACAAGCAGACCGAGATGCGACGGGGCGACTGGCTGGATCCGGACGCCGGAAAGGTCCCGTTCGGGCCGTACGCCGTCGCGTGGGTCAAGGAGCGTGAGCTGACCAGCGCCACCCGCCAGTTGTACGGCTCGTTGCTCAAGCATCACTTGGAGCCGACCTTCGGAGCGGTCAACGTTGCTGATATCTCGGCGCCCCTCGTGCGGCGCTGGCGCGCCGACAAGCTTGCCGCCGGCACCGGCCCGACGACCGTGGCCAAGGCCTACGCCCTCCTGCGCGCCATCCTGGGCACGGCCCTGTCGGACCAGCTGATCAGGCGGAACCCTTGCCAGATCAAGGGTGCGAGTGTCGTTCACACTCCCGAGCGACCTACCGCCACGGTGAAGGAGGTCTACGCCCTGGCCGATGCCGTCGACCCCCGCTTCCGTGGCCTCGTTCTCATGGCCGGATTCCTCGGCCTGAGGTGGGGTGAGCTGATCGGACTGCATCGTCGGGACGTCGACCTGGAGCACAGGACTGTGCGCGTCCGACGGTCCGTCGCCGAGCTGGGCAACGGGCAGCGGGAGATCAAGGCGCCCAAGAGTGCCGCGGGTAAGCGCACGGTCTCCATTCCCGGCGTGATCGTCCAGGAGATCCGGGAGCACCTGAAGCGGTACGCCGAGCCTGGGGCCGATGGGCGGGTCTTCGTCGGGGCCAAGGGGGCTACCCCGCGCCGGAACCACTTCAATCGGCTGTGGCGCAAGGCCTGTAGGGAGGTTGGTATCCGCGGGCTGCACTTCCATGATCTTCGGCACACGGGGAACACCCTCGCCGCGTCCACCGGGGCGAGCACGCGGGAGCTGATGGCGCGCATGGGCCACAGCACCGCCCGCGCCGCGCTGATCTACCAGCACGCGAGTGCCGGCCGGGACCGGCTGATCGCCGACGCGCTGAGCGGGCTCGTGGAGAAGAGCCGCAGGGGCACGGAACAAGATCCGGAGCCGGAGGGGCACACGGGGGACACGACGGGGTGATCCCAGCCCCGCGAACGAGTCAGGGCCAGGTGGAGGAAATGTCCTCTGACCTGGCCCTGAGCTGCATGGAGCGGGTGACGGGAATCGAACCCGCGTAGCTAGTTTGGAAGACTAGGGCTCTACCATTGAGCTACACCCGCATCGAGCGCGCCGCAGGTCCGAAGGCCGCGGCACGGAGAGCATCCTAGCGGGTCGGGGCGGGGGAGTGCACACCGCATGGTGCGCCCGGCCGGCGCCGGACCGCTCGCGGCCGGAAACCTTCGTCGAAACGCGGCGTGTCGGAGGGTCTCCGGCCATGTACCCTACGTGTCGCACCGACGGGGTGTGGCGCAGCTTGGTAGCGCGTCCGCTTTGGGAGCGGAAGGTCGTCGGTTCGAATCCGGCCACCCCGACCACCACCTGCGCATCGCCAAGATCGCGTTGTGGGCAGATTGCCGCTTGCGGTTACTATGCAAGCTGCGTGCCCGTGTGTCTGATGTACCGGGCCGAAGTCCGCCGGGCCGCTGAATTCCAGCGAGACGGCAGAACCCCCAGCAGTCAGCCACAAGGAGACCGAACCGTGAAGAGCGCCGTGGAGACCCTGAACCCGACTCGGGTTCGGCTCACTGTCGAGGTGCCCTTCGAGGAGCTCAAGGACAGCCTCGACGCGGCGTACAAGAAGATCAACCAGCAGGTCACGGTGAAGGGCTTCCGCAAGGGCAAGATCCCGGCCCGCGTCATCGACCAGCGCTTCGGCCGCGGCGCCGTGCTGGAGGAGGCCGTCAACGACGCGCTCCCGAAGTTCTACACCGAGGCCATCAACGAGGCCGACCTGAACCCGCTGGGTCAGCCCGAGGTCGACATCACCGAGCTGAAGGACGGCGAGCTGCTGGCCTTCACCGCCGAGGTCGACGTGCGCCCCGAGATCGAGATCCCGGACTTCTCCGGCATCGAGGTCGAGGTCGACGCGGTCGAGGTCACCGACGAGGACGTCGAGAAGTCCGTCGAGCAGCTGCGCAACCGCTTCGCCTCCACCAAGGACGTCGAGCGCGCCGCCGCCGAGGGTGACGTCGTCACCATCGACCTGGAGGCCAAGGTCGACGGCGAGGTCCTGCCGGACGGCGTCGCCACGGACGTCTCCTACACCATCGGCTCGGGCGAGCTCCTCGACGGCATCGACGAGGCCGTCAAGGGCCTGGAGGCCGGCGGCGAGGCCACCTTCACCTCGCAGCTGAAGGGCGGCTCCGCCGAGGGCAAGGACGCCGAGGTCACCGTCAAGGTCTCCAAGGTCGCCGCCAAGGAGCTGCCGGAGCTGGACGACGAGTTCGCCCAGATGGCGAGCGAGTTCGACACCCTCGACGAGCTGAAGGCCGACAGCCGCAAGCGCCTCGAGAACATGAAGCAGTACGACCAGGCCACGCAGGCCCAGGAGCGCGTCCTGGAGAAGCTGCTGGAGCTCGCCGAGGTCCCGATCCCCGAGAAGCTCCTCGAGGACGAGGTCAACACCCGCAAGCACAACCTGGAGCACCACCAGCTCGGCCAGATGGGCCTGACCATCGAGAAGTACCTGGAGTTCCAGGGCAAGACGGTCGAGGAGTTCGACGCCGAGACCAAGGAGCAGGCGGTCAAGGGCATCAAGACCCAGTTCGTCCTGGACGCCCTGGTCAACAAGGAGAAGCTGGGTGTGAACCAGGAGGAGCTCACCGAGCACCTCATGCGCCGCGCCGCCTCCTCCGGCATGTCCCCCGACCAGTTCGCCCAGGCGGTCGTCGAGGGCGGCCAGGTCCCGATGCTGGTCGGCGAGGTCGCCCGCGGCAAGGCCCTCGCGCTCGTCGTCGAGGCCGCCAAGGTCGTCGACACCAAGGGCGAGGTCATCGACCTGTCCGACGAGGAGGACGAGGTCGAGACCGCCGCCGAGACGGTCGAGGCCGCTGTCGACGGTGAGGCCGAGGACAAGGCCGACGAGGCCAAGTAAGCCCGGCGGGCCCCCGCCGGCCCGGCAGCATCCCGCAGTGCTCCTGAAGGGCCCGCACGCCGCCGCGTGCGGGCCCTTCCGCGTACCCCCGGGGCCCCCGGGAACCTTGCGCTCCGAGCGAACAGTTCGGGAAGCGGGATGGCGTTGTCCGACCTGCGCGTTAGGGTCCATGAATACGAGGGCACGGGAGTACCCGACGATGGCGGACACACCGCGCCAACCGGGCCGCGCCCCAGAACGAGACGCTGAGACGGCATGTGGCCGTCGGAGACGAGCAGGTGGATACGTGACGAATCTGAAGCCTTACGCCGCGGGTGAGCCGTCCATCGGTGGCGGCCTCGGCGACCATGTCTACAACCGGCTGCTCGGCGAGCGCATCATCTTCCTCGGCCAGCAGGTCGACGACGAGATCGCCAACAAGATCACGGCGCAGCTCCTCCTCCTGGCCGCGGAGCCGGAGAAGGACATCTACCTGTACATCAACAGCCCCGGCGGCTCGGTGACGGCCGGCATGGCGGTCTACGACACCATGCAGTACATCCCGAACGACGTCGTCACCATCGGCATGGGCATGGCGGCCTCCATGGGCCAGTTCCTGCTCACCGGCGGCGCCCCGGGCAAGCGCTTCGCGCTCCCGAACACCGACATCCTGATGCACCAGGGCTCCGCCGGCATCGGCGGCACCGCCTCGGACATCAAGATCCAGGCCCAGTACCTGCTGCGCACCAAGCAGCGCATGGCGGAGATCACCGCCCGCCACTCGGGCCAGACCGTCGAGGCCATCATCCGCGACGGCGACCGCGACCGCTGGTTCACGGCGGAGGAGGCCAAGGACTACGGCCTCATCGACGAGATCATCAGCGCCGCGTCCCTGGTTCCCGGCGGCGGCGGCACCGGGGCCTGATCCCGGCCCCGGCGGTGCGCCGGGCCTCGCGCGAGGCCCGTACGCCGGCCCGCCCGCACCAGGCAAGCCCCAGCCCGCAGAACGGCACCAGGATGGTGAACACCCAGATGCACATGAACAACCTCTCTCCCGCGAGCGGCCTCTACACCGGCCCGCAGGTGGACAACCGCTACGTCGTCCCGCGCTTCGTCGAGCGCACCTCGCAGGGCGTGCGCGAGTACGACCCGTACGCGAAGCTCTTCGAGGAGCGCGTGATCTTCCTCGGCGTGCAGATCGACGACGCCTCCGCCAACGACGTCATGGCGCAGCTGCTGTGCCTGGAGTCGATGGACCCGGACCGCGACATCTCGATCTACATCAACAGCCCGGGCGGCTCCTTCACCGCGCTCACGGCCATCTACGACACGATGCAGTTCGTGAAGCCGGACATCCAGACGGTCTGCATGGGCCAGGCGGCCTCCGCCGCCGCGGTCCTGCTCGCCGCCGGCACCCCCGGCAAGCGCATGGCCCTGCCGAACGCGCGCGTGCTGATCCACCAGCCGTCCGGCGGCACTGGCCGTGAGCAGCTCTCCGACCTGGAGATCGCGGCCAACGAGATCCTGCGCATGCGCGACCAGCTGGAGACCATGCTGGCCAAGCACTCGTCGACGCCGATCGAGAAGATCCGCGAGGACATCGAGCGCGACAAGATCCTGACGGCCGAGGACGCCCTGGCGTACGGCCTGATCGACCAGATCGTCTCCACCCGCAAGATGAACGCGGTCTGATCCTTGCCGCCGCTCGACGCGGACACGTCCCGGAATTCCGGGATGTGAACCGCGTCAAGGGGGCCCCGTACGGGGCCCCCGGCAAGGTACCGTCGGATATGAGGCACCAGGAGCCGCTGAACCAGGCGTCTCCCAGGCGAAGGGGAAGCACCTCGTGGCACGCATCGGTGACGGCGGCGACCTGCTCAAGTGCTCGTTCTGCGGAAAGAGCCAGAAGCAGGTGAAGAAGCTCATCGCAGGACCCGGTGTGTACATCTGCGACGAGTGCATCGACCTCTGCAACGAGATCATCGAGGAGGAGCTCGCCGAGACCTCCGAGGTCCGGTGGGAGGAACTCCCCAAGCCTCGCGAGATCTACGAGTTCCTGGAGAGCTACGTCGTCGGCCAGGAGCCGGCGAAGAAGGCGCTCTCCGTCGCGGTCTACAACCACTACAAGCGCGTCCAGGCCGGCGAGAACGGCGGCGCGCAGGGCCGGGACGACGCGATCGAGCTCGCGAAGTCCAACATCCTGCTGCTGGGCCCGACCGGCTCCGGCAAGACCCTCCTGGCCCAGACCCTCGCCCGCATGCTGAACGTCCCGTTCGCCATCGCCGACGCGACGGCGCTCACGGAGGCCGGCTATGTGGGTGAGGACGTCGAGAACATCCTGCTGAAGCTGATCCAGGCCGCCGACTACGACGTCAAGAAGGCCGAGACCGGCATCATCTACATCGACGAGATCGACAAGGTCGCCCGCAAGAGCGAGAACCCGTCGATCACGCGCGACGTCAGCGGCGAGGGCGTCCAGCAGGCCCTGCTGAAGATCCTGGAGGGGACGACCGCGTCGGTCCCGCCCCAGGGCGGCCGCAAGCACCCGCACCAGGAGTTCATCCAGATCGACACGACGAACGTGCTGTTCATCGTGGGTGGTGCCTTCGCAGGCCTGGAGAAGATCATCGAGTCGCGGGCCGGAGCCAAGGGCATCGGCTTCGGCGCGACCATCCGCTCGAAGCGGGAGATCGAGGCCAGCGACCAGTTCCAGGAGGTCATGCCGGAGGACCTGGTGAAGTTCGGGATGATCCCGGAGTTCATCGGCCGCCTGCCGGTCATCACCTCGGTGCACAACCTGGACCGCGAGGCGCTCCTCCAGATCCTCGTCGAGCCGCGCAACGCCCTGGTCAAGCAGTACCAGCGGCTGTTCGAACTCGACGGCGTCGAGCTGGACTTCGAGCGCGAGGCCCTGGAGGCCATTGCGGACCAGGCGATCCTCCGCCAGACGGGCGCGCGCGGCCTGCGCGCCATCATGGAGGAGGTCCTGATGTCGGTGATGTACGAGGTCCCGTCCCGCAAGGACGTGGCACGCGTGGTCATCACCGCCGACGTGGTCCGCTCCAACGTCAACCCGACCCTGGTCCCCCGCATCG
Source organism: Streptomyces sp. BR123 (assembly GCF_013401435.1). GTDB lineage: Bacteria > Actinomycetota > Actinomycetes > Streptomycetales > Streptomycetaceae > Streptomyces. Next base: position 1,386 of record NZ_JACBGN010000077.1, on the reverse strand, counting down.
TCCCGAAGGACCAGGGCCCGCAGGAGAAGTCGGCGTAACCGCCGCCGCAGCGAACGAGGAAGGGGCGCCCCTGGCCAGTTGGCCGGGGGCGCCCCTTTGGGCGTCGAGGATCAGTCAGCAGGTTGCGACAATCGGCCATAAGTCCGATTTCTCATGGGCTCGGCGCAAAAAGAATGATCAACTGCTACCCGGCAATGATCCACTGTGGATGAGGAGCGGGAGCATGACCAAGGCGCGGCGGATGATGGGGATTCTTGCGGCGACGGCGGCGGCGGGTGTGCTTCCCGTCCTCGCGGCATCGCCTGCCCAGGCCTCGTACGTGGACTGCACCACCTACATGAGCAGCCTGGGTTACATCGTCGGGCCCACAGTTCAGGATGCATGCAGCAACGGCGAAAATGGCTTCATAGGCGAGCAGGTCTGCTTCAACCTCTTGATCCAGGTGGGTGTGAAGTGGGATGACGCCACTGAGGCGTGCTCCCAGGCCAGGCGTGGCTGATGCCCCTTCCCGGGGGCCCAGCGCACTGAGCCCCACCGGTCGATCAGGCCTTGGTCCGCGAGGTGTTGTAGAGCTTGGCCGCCAGCTTGGAAAGGTCCTCCACGGTGCCCTGGCTGCCGCCGCTCAGGATCGTGGCCTGGTCCATGTGGTTGACGATGCCCAGGGTGGAGTAGTCACCCCAGGCGCACGTGGGGACCACGATCGAAGACGGTTCGCCGGGCTTGACGTTCTTCGTCGCGATCATCTTCATCTCGACGCACTTCATGACGGCGCCCTTGAAGCCGTCCGGCGTGAACGCCTTGGGGGAGCCGACCTTTTCGTACTTCAGGCCGAGCTTTTCGGATTCCGGGTTGGGCGCACCGATCTGGGCGAAGTAGGCGTCGACGGCACCTTCCGGGTTGTCTATCTGGCCCCAGTAGCCGTTGACGGAGAGCTGCTTGCCCTTCGGTCCGGTCAGGTACTGCGCGCTCGCCTTGGCCCCGTTCTTGACGCCCATGGCCTCGGTCCGGGTCTTCAGCTCGCCCTGCACCGGGCCGTCCGTGCTCGACGTGGCCTTGCCGTTCTTCGCGTACGAGTCGACGGAGGCCGGGTAGGTCAGCTTGTAGCCCCTGGTGGCCTCGTCGATGGTGCCGCCCGAGCCGCCCAGGAGGTACCAGCCGCCGCCTGCGATGACCGCCACCGCGGCGACCGCGGCGATGATGACACCCGCCTTCGACTTCTTCGGCGGCTGGGTGCCGTACGGCTGCGGCGGCATGCCCGGCTGCTGGTAGCCGTAGGGCGGCTGCTGCTGGGGCATGCCCATCGGGGCCGTCGGCGGCTGCGGCGGGTACCCCGGGCCGGGCGGCGGCGGGGGCTGCTGCGGGAAGCCCATCGGGGCTGTCGGGGGC
>NZ_JACBGN010000076.1 GCF_013401435.1 Streptomyces sp. BR123 | reverse complement strand
CGGCTGCCCGCGGCTTGCGGGGGGCGAACCAGTTGGGCCCCGCGTCGTCCGGCTCGGCAGCCGCCGCGGGCCCGTCCGATGCGGCGGGCCCGGCGGACGCGGCGGGCCCGGCGGACGCGGTCGGCCCGGCGGGCAGTGCGCGGGGCGACGCGGGCGCCGACGGACGCGCGGGCGCGGCCTCCGGCTCGGGCTGCGCGTCCCGGCCCTTGTCCGCTTCGGCGGCGACCGGCTTGCGTACGACCACCGGCGGGATCGGCCGCGAACCCGGGATGTTGATCCGGATACGGGTCGTCAGGGTGGTCTCGGTCTTCGGCCCGTCGGTGTCGGGCGTGGAAGGGTTCGAGGTCACAGAGTTCTCCTCCGAGGCAGTCGCCACTGTGTCCGCGGACGGGTGCTGGCCGGTTCCGTACGGCTGGGTACCCGAGGGGTATGCGGCTCCTCCGCGCCCCTGGGGCCCGGAGGTCGGACTGTCGGTTTCACGACTCAAGGCAGGTTCTCCCGGTTGGCTCCGCCGCCCGTCATACCGTGCGCGGGCAGCTCGGCGGCCCGACCACCATACTGTCCGCGGCCGGGACGCAACTGACCTAGGGGAATCCGAGGTTCCCCTTCACCTCCCCCAAGCCCCCCGGCACACACCGGGCGCGACCGGCCCCAACACCCCGAAGCGGACACCCCGCCCGAGTTCAACGGCCCGTCACCTGGCGGGCGGCGCGGCCGAAACGGGCCGGTCGAACGGGCTGCGCAGGGTGGCACACATCACAGCCGCGACGGTTCCGCCCAAAAGGTATGCGTACATGCCGATTCCGGACGAACTCAGCAGGAAGTCGCCCTCGGGGCGCGGGACGCCGAGGGCCACGTACGCCAGGAACCAGCCGGCAGCGGCCGCACCCACCCCGATGCCCGTGCCGGTGGCGATGCGGCCGCCGAGGAACAGCCCGAAGAGTGCGAGCAGCGCCAGCGCCACCCCGGCGGGGAGCCACAGGTCGACGACCGCCCAGCCGGCCAGGCCGGTCAGCAGGCCGAGTGCCGTCAGCCCGAGGAGGACGGCGACCCGCCCCGCGGTCCAGGCCCGCGTCATGCCCGGACCTCCGCGAACAGGTCGTGCTCGCGCTCGCCGGCGGGGGCGCCGGGGCTGCCCTGGACCAGCTCGTAGTACTCGCGGGCGAACAGGGGTTGCGCCAGGTCGTTGGAGAGCGCGAAGAAGGGCCCGTCCACGGCGATCTGGGTGGCGTGCGCCCGCATCGCGGCCGCCTTGGCCGCCACGGCGGGCTCGCCGGCGGAGATCTCCGCGGTGATGAGCTCGTCGGCGACGACGCCGGGCACGTCCTCCGGTGAAGCCAGGCCCGGGAAGGGCGTCTTGGCGCCGGCCGCGCGCAGCCGGGCGAAGCCCTCCTCGACCACCGAGCGCGGCACCCGGTTCCAGTAGACCTTCCCGACCGCGTGGGGGTCGCCGAGGTCGCGCCGGTACGCGGGCTCCGCGGCCAGTTCCACGGCGCGCATGGCGACCCGGTGGGCCTGGATGTGGTCGGGGTGGCCGTAGCCGCCGTCCGGGTCGTAGGTCACGAGGACCTGAGGACGCAGCTCGCGGATGACCTCGACGAGGTACGCGGCGGCCTCGTCGACGTCCGCCGACCAGAAGGACCCGGGGCGGTGGTTCTGCTCCAGCCCCATCATCCCGGAGTCGCGGAAGCGGCCGGGGCCGCCGAGGAACCGGTGGTCGGTGACCCCGAGTTCCGCCATGGCCGCGGCCAGCTCGCCGATGCGGTGGGCACCGAGGGTGTCGTCGCGGTCGGCCACCAGATGCGCGAGCCCGGGCGGGATGACCTCACCCTCCTCGCCGAGGGTGCAGGTCACCAGCGCGACGTGGGCGCCCTCGGCCGCGTACTTGGCCATGGTGACGCCGTTGTTGATCGACTCGTCGTCCGGGTGTGCGTGCACGAAGAGCAGACGACGGGCGGGAAGACCGTTCATGGGGCAAGACTAACGAGCAACGGCCTACAACTTGAGGCCGCTGATCATGCTCGCCACATTGGAGGTCAGCTGGGAGAGCGTCGGCGCGATGGTCGAGCTCGCGAGATAGAAACCGAGGAGCACACAGACAGCGGCGTGTCCCGCCTTCAGGCCCGACCGGCGGACCAGCAGGAAGACGACGATCGCCAGCAGCACCACGGCCGAGATCGAGAGTGCCACGGCGTTTCACCTCCACGACGAGCGGACATCGGTACGCGTACTCGTACTCAGTGCTCGGCGGAGTCATACCCACCGTGCGCTACGGATCATAACTATCCGTACCAGCGCATCGATCGAAATCCGGCAGCACGAGGGGCGCACGCCGCGCATGCGCAGGGTCACGGGGGTGGCCGACCGGGGGGCACGGACGGCCCCCCGGCCGGTCGTCGGCACCCGCACGGCCGTACGGAACCCAGACTGCCCGGCCCATATCTCCGGACAGAAACGGTCAAGTTGCCTGCGTGTAAAGCGGGTTGGCCGCGCAGCGGACGGCCGACCGATTCTGCGGCGCGTGTGCGACCGCCACGCGCTGGAATCACGGCCCTGGCCGGAAATAACCGGTGGCGTGCCGGTGCGACCTGCCTTCTCGCACCGATTGCGTCAGAACGGTACGGGTTCGGCGGGTCGCATTCCGGCCCGCCCGGCGGCGGCGCGAGCCCCTCGCCCGTGCGCCCCGGACTGCGCTCCTGCGCCAGCGGATGCGCTCCTCCATTCGACGCAGCCGGCCGGTGGGCGCGCCGAGTCGCTAGTCCTTCTCCGGACCGGGCAGGGGTGCGGGCGGCAGCGGCAGGTCCCCCGGTGGCGGCACCACCCGCTTCTCGGCCGCGAAGTGGCAGGCCGAGGGATGGGCCGCCGGGCCCGAGGGGAAGACCGCCGGGACCGCCAGCAGCGGGACCTCGTCGGTGCAGCGGCGCTGGGCCTTCCAGCAGCGGGTGCGGAACGGGCAGCCGGACGGCGGGTTGGCGGGAGAGGGGACGTCCCCGGTCAGGATGATCCGCTCCCGGTGGGCCCGCGCCCCGGGGTCCGGGACGGGGACGGCCGACAGCAGCGCCTGGGTGTACGGGTGGGTGGGGTGGTCGTAGATCTCGGTGTCGGTGCCGATCTCCACCACCCGGCCGAGGTACATCACCCCGACCCGGTCGGAGATGTGCCGAACGATGGACAGGTCGTGCGCGATGAACACGTACGACAGGTCGAATTCCCTCTGCAGCCGCTCCAGCAGGTTGACCACCTGCGCCTGCACCGACACGTCGAGCGCGGAGACCGGCTCGTCCGCCACGATGACCTCCGGCCGCAGGGCGAGCCCGCGGGCGATGCCGATGCGCTGGCGCTGGCCGCCGGAGAACTGGTGCGGGTAGCGGTTGATGTACTCGGGGTTCAGGCCCACCACGTCCAGGAGCTCCCGGACGCGCCGGCGCCGGTCGCCCTTCGGGGCGGCCTCGGGGTGGATCTCGTACGGCTCGCCGATGATGTCGCCCACCGTCATGCGCGGGTTGAGCGAGGTGTACGGGTCCTGGAACACCATCTGGATGTTGCGGCGCACCGCCTTCAGGGCACGGCCGGACAGCTTCGCGATGTCCTCGCCCTTGTACGTGATGGAGCCCGCCGTGGGGCGTTCCAGGTTGACCAGCATCCTGGCCACCGTGGACTTGCCGCAGCCCGACTCCCCGACGATGCCCAGGGTCTCGCCGCGGCCGAGCCCGAAGGAGACGCCGTCGACCGCCTTGACCGCGCCGACCTGCTTCCTGAACACGATCCCCCGGGTCAGCGGGTAGTGCTTGACCAGGCCGCGGACCTGGAGGATGGGCTCAGCCACCGAGGCACTCCTTCCAGAAGTGGCAGGCGCTCGCACGCGGCACGGGAACGCCGGTGACCGGGTACAGCGGCGGCTCGTCGCTGCGGCACACCGGCTGCGCCATGGGGCAGCGGGGGTTGAAGGCGCAGCCGGGCGGGATGGCGAGCAGGTTGGGCGGCAGGCCCTTGATCGCGTACAGCTCCTGCCCCTTCCGGTCGAGGCGGGGGATGGAGTCGAGCAGGCCGCGGGTGTAGGGATGGGCGGGCGCCTCGTAGATGTCGTGGACCGGGGCCGCCTCGACGATCCGGCCCGCGTACATCACGGCGATCCGGTCCGCGACGTCGGCGACCACGCCCAGGTCGTGGGTGATCAGGATGAGTCCCATGTTCAGCTCGCGCTGCAGCTCCGCGAGCAGGTCCATCACCTGCGCCTGCACGGTGACGTCGAGCGCCGTCGTCGGCTCGTCCGCAATGATCAGGGACGGTTCCAGGGCCAGCGCCATCGCGATCATGATGCGCTGGCGCATGCCCCCGGAGAACTGGTGCGGGTAGTCCCCCGCCCGCTGCTTCGCCGCGGGGATCTTCACCCGGTCCATCAGCTCGACGGCCCTGGCCCGCGCGTCCTTCCGCGACATCCCGCGGTGGATCTCGTACATCTCGCCGAGCTGTGCGCCCACGCTGAGCACCGGGTTGAGCGCGGACAGCGCGTCCTGGAAGATCATCGCCATCTCGGCGCCGCGGATCCTGCGCCGCTCGTCCTCCTTCATCCTCAACAGGTCCTTGCCCTGGAAGAGGATCTCGCCGCCCGTGATCCGGCCCGGCGGCATGTCGAGGATGCCCATCACCGCCTGGGCGGTCACCGACTTGCCGGAGCCGGACTCGCCGAGGACGGCGAGGGTCTCGCCGGCGTCCACCGCGTAGTTCACGCCGTTGACGGCCTTGGCGACCCCGTCGCGGGTGCGGAACTCCACCTGGAGGTCGCGGACTTCGAGCAGCATGGGCCCGCTCCTCAGCGCAGCTTGGGGTCGAGGGCGTCGCGCACCGCGTCGCCGAGCATGATGAACGCGAGCACGGTCAGGCTCAGTGCGCCGGCCGGCCAGAGCAGCATGTGCGGGGCGTTGCGGATCTGGGGGGCCGCGTTGGAGATGTCGATGCCCCAGGAGACCGTGGGCGGGCGCAGCCCCACGCCGAGGAAGGACAGGGTGGCCTCCAGGGCGATGTACGTGCCGAGCGCGATCGTGGCGACGACGATGACGGGGGCGACGGCGTTGGGCCCCACGTGCCGCAGCAGCAGCCGGGAGTGGCCGGCGCCCAGCGCCCGGGCGGCCTGGACGTAGTCGTTCTCCTTGGCGGTGATGACGGATCCGCGGGCGATGCGGGCCACCTGGGGCCAGCCCAGCAGCACGATGAAGCCGACCACCGGCCAGACGGTGTCGCCGGTGACGACGGACAGGAAGACGAGGCCGCCCAGGACGACCGGGATGCCGAAGAAGATGTCGGCGACGCGGGAGAGGAGCGCGTCGCTCCAGCCGCCGAAGAAGCCGGCGAGCCCGCCGAGCAGCGAGCCGAGCAGCGCGGCCCCGAGGGTGGCGCACACGCCGACGGTGATCGAGGCGCGGGCCCCGTACACGGTACGGGTGTACACGTCGCAGCCCTGGGTGTCGTAGCCGAAGGGGTGGCCGGGCTCGGAGTCCTGCTGCGATTTGGACAGGTCGCACTGGAGCGGGTCGCCGCTCGCGATGAGCTGCGGCCGGATCGCGACGAGTACGAGGAAGAGGATCAGCAGGGCGGAGATGATGAAGACGGGGTTGCGGCGCAGCTGGTGCCAGGCGTCGGACCACAGGGAGCGGGCCTTCTCGGCCGGCCCCTTGTCGGCCGGGCCGGGTTCCAGGTTCTTCTCCAGGCTTTCCGCCTCGTCGAGCGCCAGGTCCATCTGTCCGCCCTGTCCTGTAGGTGCGATGGCCTCGTTGTCGCCGGGCTCCAGCGGGTCGTACGCCGGCTCAGGCATATCGGATCCTCGGGTCCAGGACCGCGTAGAGCAGGTCGACGAGCAGGTTCGCCAGCAGGAAGACGATGACGAGGATGGTCACGAACCCGACCACGGTCGGGGAGTTGTTGCGCAGGATGCCCTGGTAGAGCTGGTAGCCCACGCCGTGGATGTTGAAGATCCGCTCGGTGACGATGGCGCCGCCCATGAGGGCGCCGATGTCGGTGCCGATGAAGGTGACGACGGGGATCAGCGAGTTCCGCAGCAGGTGGTGGGTGGTGACCCGGCGGCGCGGCAGGCCTTTGGCGACGGCGGTGCGGACGTAGTCGGCGCGGGCGTTCTCGGCGATGGAGGTGCGCGAGAGGCGGGTGACGTACGCGAGGGAGACCAGGGCGAGGACGACGCCGGGGAGGATCAGCTCGTTCAGGGGGGCGTCCGGGGAGACGGTGGGCCGGACCCAGCCCCATTGGACGCCGAAGACGTACTGGAGCACGTAGCCGGTGACGAACGTCGGGATGGAGATCACGATCAGGGTGAGGACCAGCACCCCGGAGTCGACGGCCCGGCCGCGGCGCAGGCCGCTGATCACGCCGAGCGTGATGCCGACGACGATCTCGATGACGATCGCCACGCAGGTCAGGCGGAGGGTGACGGGGAAGGCCGAGGCCATCAGCTCGGTGACCGGCTGGCCGTTGAAGGCCGTGCCGAAGTCCCCCTGGAAGATCTGGCCCATGTAGTGCAGGTACTGCTCCCACAGGGGGCGGTCGAGGTAGAGGTCCTTGCGGATCCGTGCGGCGGTGGCGGGGTCGGGGGCCTTGTCGCCGAAGAGGGCGGCGACGGGGTCCCCGAGCGCGTACACCATGAAGAAGATCAGGAACGTGCTGCCGATGAACACCGGGATCATCTGGAGCAGCCGCCGGATCACATAACGTCCCACTGGAGCGCTCCGGGTGTCGGCGGGCCTTGCGGCTGCGGGTCAGCTGACCTTGATCTGGTCGTAGACGGGCACGCTGAACTGGTTGAGCGCCACGTCGGAGAGGCGCTCGGCGTATCCGGCGCTGCCGTTCTGGTACCAGAGGGGGATGGCCGGCATCTGCGCGGCGAGGATCCGCTCGGCGTCCTGGAACTTCGCGATGGCCGCGGCCGGGTCGCCCTCCTGGTTGGCCTCGTCGACGAGCTTGTCGAACTGCGGATCGCTGAACTTCCCGTAGTTGGAGGAGGCGCCGGTGTAGTACAGCGGCTGGAGGAAGTTCTGGATCAGCGGGTAGTCGGCCTGCCAGCCGGAGCGGAACGGCCCGGTCAACTTGTAGGAGCTCTGCTGGTTGCGGAAGTCGGCGAAGGTGCCGACCGGGTTGACCGTGCAGACGGGGCCCTGGCCGAGGGCGTTGTTGACGCTGTTGCAGACGGCGTCCATCCAGGCGCGGTGGGATCCGGTGTCCACGTTGGAGGTGAGGGTCATCCTGCCGCCGGGCAGTCCGCCGCCCTCTTGGATGAGCCGCTTGGCGGCCGCCGGGTCGTACGTGCAGGCGTCCCCGCACAACGCGGGGTTGAAGCCGCCCTTCTCGCCGAGGGCCGGGGAGGTCCAGTCCTTGGCGGGGGTGCGGGTGTCGCGGAAGATCTGCTTGGTGATCTCGTCGCGGTTGATCGCCATGGAGATGCCGCGGCGGACCTTCTCCATGCCCGCCTTGCCCCACTGGGGATCGTAGAAGGGGAAGGTGAGGGTCTGGATGATGAGGGCCGGCTGGTTGATGTACCGGTCGCCGAGGTCGTTCTTGACGTTCTTCAGCTGCGAGGCGGGCACGTCGTCGACCAGGTCGAGGTTGCCGGAGATCAGGTCCGTGTAGGCGGTGTTGTTGTCGGTGTAGACCTTGAGGTCCACGCCCCCGTTGACGGCCTTGTCCGGGCCCGGGTAGCCGTCCCACGTGCGCAGCTTCATCCCGGTGCCCTTGGTGTACGAGTCCACGGTGTACGGGCCGTTGCCGATCGGCTTGTCGAGCCAGGCGGTGTGGTCGGTGAAGAAGGCCTTGGGCAGCGGGGAGAAGGCCTGGTAGCCGAGGGTCTCGGGCCAGGTGGAGAACTTCTTGTCGAGGGCGACGGTGAAGGTCCGGGCGTCCTTGACGACCAGCCCGGACATCGTCTTCGCCTTGGGTTCGCCGGAGGCCGGGTGGACGTCGTCGTAGCCGGCGATGTCACCGAAGAACGGCGCGTTGTTCTGCTTGTTGGTGACGTTCGCCCCGTAGTTCCAGGCATCCACGAAGGACTGGGCGGTGACCGGCTCGCCGTTGCTGAACGTCCAGCCGTCCTTCACGGTGATCGTGAAGTTCTGGTTGTCGGCGGTCTCGATGTTCTCGGCGAGCATGTTCGTGGCCGCGCCGGTCTTGGGGTCGTAGCGCTTGAGCCCCCTGAAGATCATGTCGAGGACCTTGCCGCCCTGCACCTCGTTGGTGTTGGCCGGCTCCAGGGGGTTCTGCGGGTCGCCCCAGGAGGAGCTGACGATCCCGGACTCGCCGCCCCCGCCGCTGCCGCCCCCGCCTCCGCAGGCCGACGCCGCCAGGACGACGGCCGCCGCCCCTGCGGCCCACTTGGCGTGGGTGGCTGCGCGCATCGAGTGCCTCCTTACGGCTACCGGGACTCACTTGGGAGCCAATGTCACCCGTTGAAAGCCCCGGCGCACGGCTGGTTGGACCGATTGCACCCCTGCGCCGTGCGCCTGTCACCCATGCGAGTGCAAGGACAGCTCCCAGGTGTCAACGGCGTAGTGGAGCTTCATCCCGTGGGCCTCGTACAACCCGAGTGCGCCGGTCTCGTTCCGGATGTCCACGCCCAGTCCGACCAGGTCCCTGCCGCGGGCCGCGGACCGTACGCCCAGGTGGCGAGCCTGGGGGCACCTCTCAGCGGTGGCTGAGGAGAGTCGGTGGCCAGGTCGACGCCGTGGGTGGAACAGGTCGGCCTCGACGGCGGCGAGGTCGGTCGGCTTTGCGTCGATGCGGAGGGCATGGGGCGACAGCCGGTCCGCTCCCTAGGACATCAGGAGTGCGGCGTCCCAGCCGGACCGCGGCGGCTCGCCCGTCGCGTACTTCCACAGGGCCAGCAGCACCCCCGTGACACCGTCAAGGAAGCCTGGGTGGTCCAGCCGGAGGCCTGACCCCTCCTGCAGGACAGTGAAACCGAACGGCGCGTCGGGCTGATGCCTCCGGACGATCTCGGCGACGGCGGCCTCGACGGCTCCGTCGAGCGCCTCACTGGAACGTTCCTGCCGGAACGACTCAAGGGCGACGAGCAACCCGCCCAGGCCGTGGCACAGGCCCGGCTGGCTCATGACGGGAGCGGTCCGGCTCCGCTCCGTGGCCGCCTGCACCGCGGCGTGCGCGGTATCCACCCACGTCTCCTCGCCCAGGGCGGTCCCGGCGAGCCGCAGGGCGTTCGCGATGCCGGGTGTGCCGTAACACCACGACGGGCGGGTGGCAGTGGTTCCGGCTGCGGGGCCCGCGCCAAGGTCCTCGGTTGTGATCCCTGTCGGCCAGAACGGGCCGTGTCTGTCGGCCTGCTGCCACTGGACCAGCCACGCGGCAATGCGGTGAACGGCGTCGTGCGCGGCCTCGCACCGGTGCCCTCGCTGCCAGGCAAGCGACAGCAACGCCAGCGGGCCGCTGATCCCGTGCGCGAGACCGAAGTTGCCGTGCCCGCCGGGAGCGTTGTCCTCGAAGTCCATCCCGTGGTCGACCCACCAGCCCGGCACCTGACGGTCGTGTCGCGTGCGGGGCAGCGTCAGTTCCGCCAGGTACGCGAGCACCTCCTCCAGCGCCGGGGCGTGCTCGGGTCCGGCGTCCAGCAGGTGACGGCCTACCCCGGACATGCCGCTGATCACGTCGAACTCGTGGAACATCCGTCGGCGTGAGGGATCGGCAAGGGCGCTTCTGGTGTGGCCCGAGAACGAGGCAGCGTACTCGGCGATCTTCTCGTCGGCCCGGGAACGCAGTACGGCATAGTCTCCCGGCCCGTGGGCAGCCGCCCGTGCCGAGAAGGCGAACCCGGTCAATCCCGAGTACAGACCACCGGCCGGTGCATGGACCGCATGTCGTCCCGCAGCCGTCAGGTAGTCGTGCGCGACGGTGCGGAAGTAAGGGTCATGGTGACCCAGTTCGGCGAAGAGGAGAGTGACCCCGGGGAACCCGTTGGCGAGGGACACCGGGTCCCACATCGGCCGGCCATCGGCTTCCGCGGAGGGCATCCGGCCGCCGCTAGCGAGAGCGACTCCCTCCAGCGCCGCCGGATCTGTCATCCCCTTCGCGACGCCCAGGACCAGGTCGGCGGCTGCGGATCGGAGTTCGGCCATGGTTCACTTGGTCCTTTCGAGGTGAGACCAAGCCGCGTTGCGCATGATTCCGCAGGCACGGACCTCGGCCTCCCGGTTAATGCCGAAGAGCCTGTTGAAGTTCATGTGGAGAAGGCTTTTCAGGGCGCGCGTCCCGGTCGGCGTGGGACCGTCGGGCCGCATCAGGTGCTGTCCGTACGCGGAGGCGGGGGCGGCCCAGTGTGCCCAGCCGCCGACGAGGGCGGCGCCGCCGGCCGATTCCGAGAGGGCGGCCCAACCCCCGGACGGGTCGAGCAGGGCGAGCTGTTCCGGCGGCGGCAGCAGGTGCCGGGGCGTCGACGCCCGCCCGAATGCGCGGACGATCCACGTGTTCCAGTCCCAGTCTCCGAAGGCCTGGAGCAGCGCCGTGAAGTTCGCCGCTGCCAGGACGCCACCATCGACGGGCAGCCGGCCCGCAGCCCTCGCCTGGAGCTGCGAGACCACGATCTCACTGTCCGCACGGAAGAAGTCCTCCGCGGCCGTGATCAGTCCGGGCCCCCCGTACCGGGTCTCCTCCGGTTCGTAGGCCTCGAACGACGTGCTCCGGATGAGTCGGCGGGCGACCAGGTCGCTCGTCCAGGCATGGACCGCCGCGGTGACGTGACCGCGCACAGCGTCCGGCTTGCCGTGCAGCCTTATGCGCAGATGCGGCTCCGGGTCGGCATACCTGATGTAGAACCACCGGTCGATCTCTGTGGGGCAGCAGGCCAGCAGCCGGGGAACCTCGGTGGCGAGCAGGCGATCGTGGCAGTCCGCGGCTGCATACAGCTTGAGATAGAGCCACTCCCCGCCGGGTTGTACTGCGGTCATGCCGTGCCGCAGCACGACGGGCACGGCCTCCGAGGCACCTTTGGACGCTCCGGCCCGGGTGGGTGCGGTACTCCCTCGTCGCTTGAGCGGGAACACCAGCTCAGCGGCGTGACCTCCGCTCCAGCCGTGGTCCGCTTCCGTGGCACAGGCCTCGAACACCTGGACTTCCGGGTTTCTCGTCAGCTCCGTCCTGAGGAGCCTGCAATGCAGGGGCTCCCGCAGGTCGAGGTCAAAGTACCGGTCGGCGATGACAACCCTGACGCGGTCGGGGACGGACCGCCGCGTCTGCCACTCACGCAGCGCGTCGAGCCACTCGGCCCAGGAGATCCCGGCGTCCTGCAGGGCGCCGGACGGCAGCCAGCGGGCCGGGTGCAGGATGGTCCGCCCGTACCTGACCCGAGGCAGGTACGGAAAGCTCTCCAGTTCGCCCCATTTCCAGTTTCGCCACGGCTGAGTGCCGTCCTCGGACAGTTCCGCGATGAGGCGGGCCGCGTTCGGTGCCGCCATCGAGAGGTTCATCATGTGGGGGACGACAACCCTGACGGGGGTCCGGGTGGGGGCCCAGACGAGTCGTAGCCGTTCCCCTTGCACTTCGACGACGAGGTCGGCCAGGTCGAGCACCTCACCGCCGCCGTCCGCCGGGTACGTCCCGACGGCCATCGACCGCCTGGTGATGCGGGGCACCCGGGCGACGTTGCGCAGCCGGGACTCGACCGGCTGGAAATCCAGGTCAGCCACGATCTCGTCCTCGTGCACCGGCTCGTCAGTGAGCAGCGCCCTCAGCCCGGCCTCCTCACCGAGCATGTGGGCGAAGCGGCCGAGTATGGTGCCGGCCCGGGCCGATCCCGCCACCGGAGAGAGCACGAGTCTGAAGTCTCCTGCGTCCACCGAGGCAGTGGACGAGGCGAGGACCTGTACACAGAAGTCCATCGACCGCGGTGTGCCGCCGTTGTCCGCGTATGACAGACGGTCCACGAGGCCGTCGTCGAGGACCAGCTCGCGGTGCCCGCGGAGGAAGCAGTCCTGGAGCAGGTCCGCCAGTATGTTGCGGCGGGCGCGGGCGGCCACGCCGGGCTGCTGTTCGGGTTGGTCGCCGGCGGCCCCGGAGGCGGGCCAGGCGTAGCTTCCCGGCGCACCGATACCCGCATGCGGGTCGAGGAGATCGAGGACCGGCACTGCGGTGTCAGGTCCGTAGCGCTCCAGGAACGCGGAGAAATAGGCGCTGTGGTGCGCATAGGGGCTGCGCGGGGACATCCGCCACAGGGCAGTGGCTGCTCGCTCCGCCTCCCTCACCACGGAACGGCCGACCACGACGTCGGCGTCCATCCTCAGATCCACCTGCAGCGGGTTGTCGACGGCGGGCTGCAACGCTGACATGGACCGGATGATGTCCCGTCGGACGTCGTCCGCTTCGGCGGGGGCGGAGCCGGAGTACTCCTCCAGCCCGTCGGTGATACGCCGCAGGTGCGCGGTCTGCGCCCCCTGTGCCCGTGCGACGAGACCGAGCAGCCGGCCAAGCATGTCGTCCGAGGTATGCCCGGTCTGGAACTCGGTGAGGAGGACCTCGTTCTTCAGGAGAGAACGGAGCATCCCGTCGACCGCGTCCTCGGATGCCGAGGGGTGCACCGCGCACAGCGTTTCGACGAGGCGCCGGTATTCGATGGGAAGCCGCGCCGCTTCCATGACGGTCGCGACGGCAGGCGTATACCTGACGGAGACCTCACGGGAGGTCGGCGCGCCGCCGCCCCGGGAGCCCGAGCGCGTCCCGAAGGGCATCACCAGCCGGTCTCCGCGCACCATGCACAGGTTGTTCCACGCGACGCCCACCAGGTTCCTGATTGCACGGTCGTCCAGCGCCTCCGCGACCACATCCGCAACCCATCCGGCATCCGCCCGGACGTGCTTGCGGTGGCCGGCCCCGATCGCGGTTCGCGTGTGCTCGCCGAGGCGCGCCGATGCGACGCCCGCCATGGTCCCGAAGGGTGTGGGGCGCTGCCCCATCCGCAGGAAGTAGCGCAGGGCCGACATCGCCGTGCGCTCGGCCTTCCGGGCCTCCAGAACACGGCCGGCGAGAACCTCGTCGAGTGCCCTTCCCAACTGCGGACTTGACACGTGCACCGCTTCCCGGAACAGCGGGTCGGACGACAGGACACGCAGGTGTTCCGTGAGCTCTGCCGGATAGGCGGGGTCCTGCGGGTCAATGCCCGTGAGGGTGGCGTGCAGCCGGCTGTGAGGGATCGCCGCCAGGCGAACCAGGACAGGTTCTCTTGCCTCGAATGTCTTGCCGTTCATGTCCTTCGTTCATTCGCGAGGTCGCCCGTGTGAACGGCGCGACGCGGCCGTCACGACCTGATGTAGCCGTCCGCCTGCATGGCGAAGAGGTCGGCGTAGTCACCGCCGGAGGCAATGAGTTCGTCGTGGGTGCCGAGTTCCGATACCTGTCCGGAAGACAGGACGGCGATGTGGTCCGCGTCCCGGATCGAACCGAGACGGTGGGTGATCAGCAGGGTGGTCCGGCTCGTCCGGTGTGCGGCGAGCCGGGAACTCACATCCTTCTCCGCTTCCGGGTCGAGTCCTGACGTCGGTTCGTCGAGGATCAGGAAGTCGCGCTCCTCCCGCATGAGGCCGCGGGCCAGTGCGATCCGCTGCCACTGCCCGCCGGAGAGCATGACTCCGGTCTTCGGGTCCTTCTTGTCGTCCTCGCTGAAGAAAATCCGGCTCAGCAGGGTGTCGTATCCGAAAGGAAGTCCGGCGACGACCTCGTGGATTCCCGCGCGCTCCGCAGCCCTGTGCACCCTGTCCTCATCGGCAATGTGGTCGATGTCGCCGATTCCGATGTTCTCCCCCGCCGACAGGTCGTAGAACATGTAGTCCTGGAACACGGCTCCGATGCGTCGCCGGAGTTCCTCGGGAGCGATGTGCCTGATGTCGACGCCGTCCCAGTGGATGGTGCCCTGGGTAGGGTCGTGGAACCGGCAGAGCAGCTTGACCAGCGTGCTCTTCCCGGCGCCGTTCTTCCCGACGAGCCCGACAGTGCTTCCGTAGGGGATGTACAGGTCGACTCCCCGCAACACCCAGGGCCCGTCGTCGGAGTAGCGGAACCACACGTCGCGTATCTCGATGCCCTGTTTCAGGGCGCCGGCCGCGAGCGGCGCTGCCGGAAGCGTGACGTCAGAGTCGGAGTCGACGACCGCCACATAGTGTTCGAACACCAGCAGGCTGTTGTGGGCCTTGGCAACGGTCTCGACCAGCCCTGACACTGCGAACTGGACGCCCGCGACGGCGGCAATGAGCATGGAGACGTCGCCGACGGTCAGTTCGCCGCCCCATGCCGCGTGGACCGCCCAGGTCAGTGCGGCCCCGGCGAGGGCCGCACCGGCGATACCCAGCAGGCCACCCCATCGCAGTGCCCGACGGGCAAGGCCACGCTGGAAGGAGTCCGCCAGTCGGCGATCGTCGAGCATCCGCTCCCGGAAGAAGCTGCCGGTCCCATAGAGCCTGATCTCCTTCGCGGCTCGGGGGTTGGAGATGATGTCCCGGTAGAACAGCTCACGCCGCTGGAGCGGGGCGATCCTGTGCATGACGTCCGCACGCCGCGACCCCAGGGAGAACTCGATCAGGACCGTCGGCACCATCGACAGGACCAGCGCCACGACGAGCACGGGGCTCATGACGCTGAGCGTGGTGATGAAGCCGACCGAGGTCACCAGTCCCGCGACGATCCCGACGCCGGCCGAAACGACCGCGCTGGGGGCGGACATGCCGGCGTGCTGGGCCAGACGCAGCCGGTCGAGGAACTTCGGGTCCTCGAACCGTGCCAGCGTGACGAAGAGGTTGATCTTTCGGTAGATCTCGTCGTACGCCTCGGCCGCGACGGCTCGATCGAGCTCCTCTTGGAAGTACGTTCTGAAATGTGGCACCGCCGCTGTGACGAGACCGACCGCCACGAGCAGGGCAAGCGGCCCTGTGGCATCCGAGGACCCAGCCCCCGCACGGGAGACGATCCGGTCGATGACCGTCTTCGTGAGCCAGGCGGCGACGACGGGACCTACCGCCCCCATCAGTCCGGTACAGGTGTAGAGGGCGACCACCCGGGGGCTGGCCTTCCTGGCCAAACTGACAGCTCGAGCGGCACGCCGCAGCACGAGATGGTCCGGTCTATGCGTCATGGTGTGCCTGCCGGGAGGGTCTGGCGGGTGCCGGCGGCTTCCGGCGTCGCTGTGGCGTGAAGGGGCGGGGCTGGGCCCCCGCCGAAGAACGGCCGGGGGCCCGCTGGTGTGTCAGTCGCAGCGCGGGCACATGGCCGGCGCCAGACCAGCCACACCGTAGGAGTAGCCGCACGCGGTCGGCACGTAGGAGCAGTAACAGGTGTGGACGCCGCCGGTGTTGCTGCAACCGATCGAGCAGCTGGTGCTCGTCGCCGCCATCGGCGGGAGGCTCTTGTCGCCCTCGAGGAACTCGATGTCGAGGTCGAAAATGTCAGTGGGCTCCGCTACCGCAGCCATGGGGCTCATGGAAATTCCTCCTGATCTCAACAGTTCACACATCCGAGAACCTTCATCCTTCCCGATTGCACACAACCGGTAAAGATCGTTTCGCGCCGCAGAAATAGCCTGAAATCGCCCCTGATCTGCAGCGAGACCTTCAGAGGGGTCGGAGGTCAACATTTTTGAGTTTCACTTGAGAAACCCGGATACATGCCGAGTCTCACCGAAATTCGGAGTAAATGATTCCGAAAGAGAACGGCCGCCGTAATCTTCCGGTGCCGGAAAACCGGCTGATGAATCGAACGGTCCGACGGGCCGTTCCGGCCCACCCAAGCCAAAACGGCTGATCCCCGGCGCTTTGGGACACCGGGGATCAGCCGTTCGGAACAGGCAGGAGGATCAGACGGCCAGGACGGCCCGCTCCTCCGCGAAGTGGCAGGCCGACTCGTGCGCCGCGAGGGTCTTCTGGCCCTTGTAGCGCTCCGGGACGGCGAGCAGCGGCTGCTCGGTGCTGCAGATGTCCTGCGCCTTCCAGCAGCGGGTGCGGAAGCGGCAGCCCGACGGCGGGTTGGCGGGCGAGGGGACGTCACCGGTGAGGATGATCCGCTCGCGGCCCTCGCGGGCCTCCGGGTCCGGGACCGGGACGGCCGACAGCAGCGCCTGGGTGTAGGGGTGCGTCGGGTGGTCGTAGATCTCGGCGTCGGTACCGATCTCGGCCATCTTGCCGAGGTACATCACGCCCACGCGGTCGGAGATGTGCCGGACGATCGACAGGTCGTGCGCGATGAACACGTACGACAGGTCGAACTCGTCCTGGAGCTTCTCCATCAGGTTGACGACCTGCGCCTGCACCGACACGTCGAGCGCGGAGACCGGCTCGTCGCAGATGATGATCTCCGGGTTGAGCGCGAGGCCGCGGGCGATGCCGATGCGCTGGCGCTGGCCGCCGGAGAACTGGTGCGGGTAGCGGTTGATGTACTCGGGGTTCAGGCCGACGACGTCCAGGAGCTCCTGGACCTTGCGCCGCCGGTCGCCCTTCGGGGCCACCTCGGGGTGGATCTCGAAGGGCTCGCCGATGATGTCGCCGACCGTCATGCGCGGGTTCAGCGAGGTGTACGGGTCCTGGAACACCATCTGGATGTTGCGGCGGACGGCCTTGAGGGCCTTGCCGGACAGCTTGGTGATGTCCTGGCCCTTGTAGAACACCTCGCCGGAGGTGGCCCGCTCCAGGCTCATCAGCAGCTTGGCGACGGTGGACTTGCCGCAGCCGGACTCGCCGACGATGCCGAGGGTCTCGCCCCGGTACAGGTCGAAGGAGACGCCGTCGACGGCCTTGACCGCGCCGACCTGCTTCTTGAACAGGATGCCCTGGGTCAGCGGGAAGTGCTTGACCAGGTTGCGCACCTGGAGGATCGGCTCGCGCTCGGGGGCGTTCTTGGTGAGCTCAGCCATGGAGCTGCTCCTTCCAGAAGTGGCACGCGCTGCCGCGGCCGGGCAGCTCGGTGCCGTCCTGCTCGGTCACCCGGTGCAGTTCCGGCACGTCGGTGCGGCAGATGTCCTGCGCCTTGGGGCAACGCGGGTTGAAGGCGCAGCCCGAGGGGATGTTCAGCAGGTTGGGCGGCAGGCCCTTGATCGCGTAGAGCTCCTGGCCCTTCTGGTCCAGGCGCGGGATCGAGTCGAGCAGACCGCGGGTGTAGGGGTGCGCGGGGCGGCTGTAGATCTCGTGGACCGGGGCGGTCTCGACGATCCGGCCGCCGTACATGACGGCGATCTTGTCGGCGACGTCGGCGACGACGCCGAGGTCGTGGGTGATCAGGATCAGACCCATGTTCATCTCGCGCTGGAGTTCCGCGAGCAGGTCCATGACCTGGGCCTGGACCGTCACGTCGAGGGCCGTGGTGGGCTCGTCGGCGATGATCAGGTCGGGCTCCAGGGCCATCGCCATGGCGATCATGATGCGCTGGCGCATACCGCCGGAGAACTGGTGCGGGTAGTCGCCCACGCGCGCCTTGGCGGCGGGGATCTTCACCCGGTCCATCAGCTCGACGGCCTTGACCAGGGAGTCCTTCTTGGACATCCCGCGGTGGACGCGGAACATCTCGCCGAGCTGGGCGCCGACGGTGTGCACCGGGTTCAGCGAGGACAGCGCGTCCTGGAAGATCATGGCGATCTTCGAGCCGCGGATCTTGCGGTACTCGTCTGCCGGGAGCTTCAGCAGGTCCGTGCCCTGGAAGAGGATCTCACCGGAGGGGATCTTGCCGGGCGGCATGTCGAGGATGCCCATGATGGCCTGCGCCGTCACGGACTTGCCCGAGCCGGACTCGCCGAGGACGGCGAGGGTCTCGCCGGAGTTCACCGAGTACGAGACACCGTTGACGGCCTTGGCCACGCCGTCGCGGGTGTGGAACTCGACGTGCAGGTCGCGCACTTCGAGCAGGGGGGTGCCCTCCGGCGCCGATCGGGGCGCGGGGACCTTCGAGGTCTTTTCGGTGGTGGTCAACGTACGCCCTTCCTCAGCGCAGCTTCGGGTCAAGGGCGTCGCGCACCGCGTCGCCGACCATGATGAACGCGAGCACCGTGATGCTCAGCGCGGCGGCCGGGAACAGCAGGACGTGCGGAGCCTGCAGGAAGCGGTCCTTGGCGTCGCTGATCATCAGGCCCCAGGAGATCTCCGGGGGCTGGACACCGATGCCGAGATAGGACAGCGCAGCCTCCGCTCCGATGTACACACCGAGGCTGATCGCGCCGACCACGATGACCGGGGCCACCGCGTTCGGGAGGATGTGCCGCAGGGTGATGCGCAGGGTGCTCGCCCCGAGGGCGCGGGCCGCCACCACGTAGTCGTTGTTCTTGTGCTGGAGCACCGAGGACCGCATGATGCGGAAGATCTGCGGCCAGCCGAGGGTGGCGAGGACCGCCGAGACCGTCCAGGCGTTGCCCTCCCGGCCGGACATGATCAGCATGCCGCCGAGCAGCAGCGGGATGGCGAAGAAGATCTCGGTGATGCGGGACAGGATGCTGTCCATGATGCCGCCGAGCCAGCCGGCCAGCAGGCCGAGCGCACCGCCGACGGTCATCACCAGGGTGGTGGTCACGACGCCGACGATGACGGAGTTGCGGGTGGCCCAGATGGTGCGGGTGTAGATGTCGCAGCCCTGCACGTCGAAGCCGAACCAGTGCTCGCCGGTCGGCCGCTGCAGGGAGTTCTGCAGGGTGCACGCGTCCGCCGCGAAGGGGCTGGACGAGGTGAACCAGCCGGGCACGGCGGAGAGCACGAGCATGCAGAAGACCAGGAAGGCACCGATCAGGAAGATCGGGTTGCTGCGCAGGTCGCGCCAGGCGTCGGACCAGAGGCTGGCGATCCGCTCCTGCTTCTCGTCCTTCTTCTCGCCCTTGGGGCCGCTGGCGGCGGTTCCCGCGGAGGGGGCGCCGGCGGTCTGGGTGTCGGTCATCGAGTCCTCCACCGAAGTCGTGTCACGCATAGCGGATCCTCGGGTCGAGCACGGCGTAGAGCAGGTCAACGATCAGGTTGGCGAGCAGGTAGACGAGGACGAGCAGCGTCACGACGCCCACGAGCACGGTGCCCTGGTCCAGGCGGATGGCCTGGGCGATCAGACCGCCGATACCGTTGATGTTGAAGATGTTCTCGGTGATGACCGCGCCACCCATCAGGGAGCCGAGGTCGGCGCCGAGGAACGTGACGATCGGGATGAGCGCGTTGCGCAGCGCGTGGTTCACGACCACCTGGCGCCGGGGCAGGCCCTTGGCGACGGCGGTGCGCACGTAGTCGGCGCGCATGGTCTCCATCAGGCTGGTGCGGGTCAGGCGCGTCACGTACGCCAGCGACGTGGAGGCCAGGATGAAGCCGGGCAGCAGATAGGCCTTGAACCCGTCGGACTCGTTGAAGGAGACGGGGAAGAAGTCGAAACCGAGTTCCTTCAGCTCGACTCCGAGGAGGAGCTGGAGGACGAAGCCGGTGACGAACACCGGGATGGAGATGACCAGCAGGGTCGACAGCAGGACCAGCTGGTCGAGGAACTTGCCGCGCCGCAGGGCCGCCATGATGCCGGCGGTGACGCCGACCAGCGCCTCCATGGCGAAGGCCACCAAGGCGAGGTTGACCGTGTACGGGAAGGCATCGGTGATGAGATCGAGGACCTGACGGCCGTTCAGGGTCTCACCGAGGTTCCCCTGGAGCACACCGGTCAGGTAGTTCCAGTACTGGACCAGGAAGGGGTCGTCGAGGTGGTACTTCTCGCGGAGCATCGCCGCGACGATCGGGTCTGCCTTCTTCTCGCCGGCGAGGGCCTGGACGGGGTCGCCGCCGAGCGCGAAGGTCAGGAAGTAGATCAGGAAAGTGGCGCCGAGCAGAACAGGGATCGCCTGTATGAGTCGGCGGATGAGGTAGCGGCCCATCAGACCTCCAGCAGTTGAACAGGGGGAGGGGGCAGGCGGACGGAAACCTGATTCCGTCCGCCCGCCCCCGGGTCAATTCCCCTTGGTGAAGAAGCGTGTTAGTTGAGCTCGACGTTCGCCAGGTCCATGCGGCCCTGGGCGTCGACCTGAACGTTCTTCACGGACTTGGAGTAGGCCGAAGAAGACATGTAGGTGAAGACCGGGATGTACGGCAGGTCCTTGATGATGATGTCATCGGCCTGCTGGTACAGCTTCAGACCCTCGGCCGGGTCCGTCGCCTTGTCGGCCTGGTCCATCAGGGACTCGAACTCGTCGTTCTTGTAGTGGCCGTAGTTGGAGCCGTTCTCGATCGCGACCTTCGAGAAGATCGGACGGAGGTAGTTCTCGGCGGCCGGGTAGTCCATGGACCACGCCATGCGGAACGCGCCCTTGTACTTGGCGGCGCCCAGGTCGTCCAGCATGTCACCGAACTTGGCGTACGGCTTGGCGGTGACCTCGAGGCCGAGGTTCGCCTTCAGCTGGTTGGCGACGGCCTCGATCCACTCCTTGTGGCCGCCGTCGGCGTTGTAGCCGAGCTCCAGCTTGTTGCCGGGGATGCCGCCGGCCTGGGCGTAGAGCTCCTTGGCCTTGGTCGGGTTGTAGGTGCCCGCCTCGCCGAGGGCGCCCTTGCGGTAGCCGGGGATGATCGGGTTGATGAAGTCGTCGGCCGGCTTGCGGGTGCCGTTGAAGATGGTCTTCGTAAGGGCGTCCCGGTCGATGGCCATGGAGAGGGCCTTGCGGATCTCGACCTTGCCGAAGGCCTCCGGGTTGGTCTCCAGCGGGAGGCCGAGGTAACCGACGCCCGACTCCGGCTTGTAGATGTAGCGGTCGCCGAACTCCTGGGAGACCGTGGCCATCGCGGAGATCGGGAGCTTGTCGACGATCTGGATGGTGTCGGCGCGCAGGTCGTTGTACGCCGTGTCCAGGTTGTCGTAGATCTTGAAGGTGACGCCCGCGAGCTTCGCACGGCCCTCGGCCGGGAACTTGTCGAACCTCTTGATCTTGATCTGCTTGTTGTGCTCCCAGGCGCCGTCCATCTGGAACGGACCGTTGCCGATCGGAGCCTCGCCGAACTTCTTCGGGTCGGCCTCGAACGCCTTGGGCAGCGGGTAGAAGGCGTTGTAGCCCAGCATGGTCTTGAACTGCGAGAACGGGGCCTTCAGCGTGACGGTGAAGGTCTTCTCGTCGACGACCTTCAGACCCTTGAGCTCGGTGGCGGTGGGCTTCTTGTCCTTGCCCGGCGCCAGCTCCTCAGAGCCCTCGATCTTCGCGAAGAACGGCATGCCCTCGGCGGCGTTGTCCTGGTTGGCGCCCCAGTTCCAGGCGCGGACGAACGACTGGGCGTCGACCTTCTCGCCGTTGTGGAACGTGTAGCCGTCCTTGAGCTTGATCGTCCAGGTCTTCGAGTCGGTGGTCTCGATGGACTCGGCGACCGCGAGCTTCGGCTCGTTGGTCTTGTTGTCGTAGTCGACAAGGCCGACGAACAGGGCGTTGAGAACCTCAGCGCCCTCGGACTCGGCGGTGTTCTGACCGATCAGGCCGTGCTGCGGCTCGCCGAGCACCACGGTGATGTTGCCGCCGGCCGAGCCGGCGTTCGAGTCCTTGCTGGTGCTGCATGCCGTAGCGGCCATCGCCACGACGACGGCTCCGGCGACCCACTTGGCGCTCGTTGCTCCGCGCATGGGTTATTGCCTCCTCAGGAGTCACGGTGGATACGTGAAGGACCCGGCTCCGCTGACACCCCTGACAGCGAAATCCGGCTCCGTCGTGTGCTCGTGAGTCGACGCTCCCCACAGCGTGTGACCCATTGACCCGAGCTCAATGGAGCAATCCTCAGGGACAGCCCCGGGCGTAAACCACACCTGCGTGGTCTCGTTTTCACAACATCGATCCGCAGCAGAAACCCGAAATCCGGACAAAGGGATCAGAGACAGACACGCGCGAAACGGACTGTTAGCTCACCATCCGGAGTGTCACGGTCGGTATGCGGACACAAGGACGCAACAATCCGCTTGACAGAGACAAAAAAAGCGAACAGCCCCTCCCTGCGCGGAGATCCGTGGCGGGAGGGGCTGCACGTCAGGGGAACCGGAACGGCCGGAACCCCCGAACTAGCCGATTACTTGGCGGCCTTGGCGCGCGAGGCGGTGCGCGAGCGCTCCTTCTGGTCCAGGACGACCTTGCGGATGCGGACGGCCTCCGGGGTCACCTCGACGCACTCGTCGTCGCGGCAGAACTCCAGGGACTGCTCCAGGGAGAGCTTGCGCGGCGGGACGATCGCCTCGAACGAGTCGGCCGACGAGGACCGCATGTTCGTGAGCTTCTTCTCCTTGGTGATGTTCACGTCCATGTCGTCGGAGCGGGAGTTCTCGCCGACGATCATGCCCTCGTACACCTCGGTGCCGGGGTCGGTGAACAGGACGCCGCGCTCCTGGAGGTTGGTCATCGCGAAGGCGGTGACGGCGCCCGCGCGGTCCGCGACGAGCGAACCGTTGTTGCGGGTCTGCAGCGGGCCGAACCACGGCTCGTGGCCCTCGTGGATCGAGTGGGCGATGCCGGTGCCGCGCGTCTGCGTCAGGAACTCCGTACGGAAGCCGATGAGGCCGCGGGACGGGACGACGAACTCCATGCGGACCCAGCCGGAGCCGTGGTTCGACATGTTGTCCATGCGGCCCTTGCGGACACCCATGAGCTGGGTGACGGCGCCCATGTGCTCCTCGGGCACGTCGATCGTCATGCGCTCGACCGGCTCGTGCACCTTGCCGTCGACGTCCTTGGTGACGACCTGCGGCTTGCCGATGGTCAGCTCGAAGCCCTCGCGGCGCATCTGCTCGACCAGGATGGCCAGCGCGAGCTCACCGCGGCCCTGGACCTCCCAGGCGTCCGGGCGGTCGGTGTCGAGGACGCGGAGCGACACGTTGCCGACGAGTTCGCGGTCCAGGCGGTCCTTGACCTGGCGGGCGGTGACCTTGCGGTCCTTGACCGCGGCCTTGGCGTCGGCGCCCTTGCCGGAGCCGCCGCGGCCGACCAGCGGGGAGGTGTTGGTGCCGATGACCATGGAGATGGCCGGCTCGTCCACCGTGATCAGCGGCAGGGCGACCGGGTTCTCCGGGTCGGCCAGCGTCTCGCCGATCATGATGTCCGGGATACCGGCGACCGCGCAGATGTCACCGGGGCCGGCGACCTCGGCCGGCTTGCGGGTGAGCGCCTCGGTCATCATCAGCTCGGTGATGCGGACGTTGGAGATCGAGCCGTCACGCTTGATCCACGCGACCGTCTGGCCCTTGCGCAGCTCGCCCTGCTCGACGCGGAGCAGCGCGATGCGGCCGAGGAAGTTGTCGGCGTCGAGGTTGGTGACGTGGGCCTGGAGCGGCGCGTCCTCCTCGTACGTCGGGGCCGGGACGTGCTCCAGGATGGTGGAGAAGAACGGCTCCAGGTTGTCGCTGTCGGCGGGGACGGTGCCGTCCTCCGGCTTGGTCAGCGAGGCGATGCCGTCACGGCCGCAGGCGTAGACGATCGGGAACTCGATCTGGTCCTCGTCCGCGTCCAGGTCCAGGAACAGGTCGTAGGTCTCGTTGACGACCTCGTCGATCCGGGAGTCCGGGCGGTCCGTCTTGTTGATGCAGAGGATGACGGGCATCCGGGCCTGCAGCGCCTTGCGGAGCACGAAGCGGGTCTGCGGCAGCGGACCCTCGGAGGCGTCCACCAGCAGGACGACGGCGTCGACCATCGACAGACCGCGCTCGACCTCGCCGCCGAAGTCGGCGTGGCCGGGGGTGTCGATGATGTTGATCGTGATCGGGGCTCCGCCGTCCTTGGGGTGATACTTCACCGCCGTGTTCTTGGCGAGGATCGTGATGCCCTTCTCACGCTCCAGGTCGTTCGAGTCCATCATGCGGTCGTCGAGCTGCTGGTGGGCGGCGAAGGCGCCGGCCTGCTTCAGCATGGCGTCGACGATGGTCGTCTTGCCGTGGTCGACGTGGGCGACGATGGCGACGTTGCGGATGTCGTGGCGCGTGGGCACTGCGGCGCTTCTCCCGGGATCGTGGATGGCGTCACGTACGGCCTGGTACGCGAGCCTGTGCCGGGCGGAAAACCTGCCACGGCCTTACCCCATCCTACGTCGCGTGGCGGGAAGCGCCTGCCGGGGGTCTGTCAAGAGGCCGTACGACGGACAGCGGCCGGAATGCGGGTGGGGGGTCCGGCCGCCGGTGGCGCGGGGCGCCCGGGCGGCTGCGGCGGTGCTGCCGGTCTGCTGTTCCGGCGCCGCTGATCTGGGGTTTCGGTGCTGCTGGGAGGTCTCGGGCGCCGGCGCGGTGCCCGAGCCGGTGGTACTCCGGGTCAATGGGTACGCACGACCTTGCCCGCCGGGGGTCCGGCGGGCAAGCGACTTGAGTCACTTCTGAGCTTGTGACCCGCGGGTCAACCTGACTGGCCCCGCTTTGTCACTTGTTCTTCTCCTTTCCTTCCTTGGAGCCCGATCCACGGCCCTGTGGGGCCTTCTTCCAGCCGATGTCCTGGAAGCGCGGAGTGCCCAGTCCGAAGGCACCCGCGTTGGCCACGCCCTGCTTCACCGCCACCAGCTCGGGGCGCTGGTAGAGCGGGATCGAGCCGGCCGCCGCCCAGATCCGCGCGTCGGCCTTGCGCATCAGCTCCCGGGAGGCCTCCTCGTCCAGCTCGGCCACGGCCTGGTCGAAGAGCTGGTCGATGTGGTCGGTGCCGACCCGGGTGTAGTTCTGTTCGACGAGCAGCGAGCCGTCGGCGGCCGGCTCCGGCTTGGCGAAGATCGGACGGGCGTCGGTGGCCGGGTAGGCGGACGCCGGCCAGGAGTACAGCGCCAGGTCGTACTGGCCCGAGGCGATGTGGTCCTTGAAGAAGCTCTCGTCGGCCACCTTCGTCAGCTCGGTCGCCACACCGACCTTCCGGAGCATCTTCGCGATCCGCTCCCCGACGGTGCGCAGGGAATCCGAGCCGGGGCCGGAGGGCAGGACGAAGCGCAGGCTGAGCGCCTTTCCGTCCTTGGCCAGGATGTTCCCGGAGGTCCGGGCGGGCTGGGCCGGGGCCGGCGCGGGGCTCGCGCTGGCGCCGGCGCCGGGAGAGGCCGCGGGGGCGTCGTCCGATGCCGCCTGGGTGTCGTCGGCCCCCGGCGCCTTGCCGTCTTCGGCGGCGGCCTCGTCGGCGGCGGCCTCGTCGGCGGTGGTGGTCGTACGGCCGGCGGTGAGGGCCGCGGCCTGGGCGAGGAGGGCCTCCTTCTGCTGCCGCGCCAATGCCTCGGCCGCCTGCGGCAGCGAGGTCCCCCGCTGCGCGCCGAGGGCCGGGCGGAGCCCGGGCAGCCCCCGTTCCAGGGCGGCCGCGCGGACATCGCCGTTGCGCTCGTCCTCCTCGCCCACGATGTACAGGCCGTCGTTCCCGGTGCCCGGGCCGGCCGGGCTCCTGCCGTCGTCCTGCTGCCCGGCCTGCGGCTCCGCCGGGCTCTCGTCCTGCTTCTCCGCCTCCGGTCCGGCCTTCGCACCCGCCGGCTCCGTGATCACACCGTTGCGGCGCCAGCCGGCGTCCGCGAGCAGCGCCTGCGCGGCCTTGGTGTCCTGCCCGCCGAGGGCGTCGCTGTTGTCCGCGTACGCCCGCTGCCCGGCCAGCGCCAGGTGGCTGCCCACCGGCTTCACCGGCAGCCCGAGCGGCCCCAGCACGATCTCGGCCAGTTCGCGGCGGTCGATGGCCCGGGCGACGGCCCGCCGGACCCGCTCGTCCGCCAGCGGGCCGGAGGCCCCGTTCAGGGCGAGCTGGGTGTACGCCGGCTCCAGCGACCTGCGGACGGTGAAGGCGCGCAGGGCACCGCTCTCCTCGGTGGCGGCCCCCTGGGGCGGGGCCCCGGCCCCGCCCGGCGAGCGGGTCGCGTCCCGGCGGGCCTGGGTGATCCGGTCCGCGGTCGCCCGGTCGACCTCCGCCAGGTCGACCGTGTCGGCGAGCAGGGCCTTCGCCCGCTCTGCCCGGGGCACGGCCGTCAGGACCAGGGAGTCCAGCTTCGTCGGCCGGCCCCACCAGCGGGCGTTGCGGGTCAGGGCGGCGGTGCCCGCGTTCTTGTCGATGGCCCCGAGGTTGAAGGGCCCGGCGGTGACCTTGAGGGTGCCGCGGGCCCCCTCGTTGAAGGCGTCGGGGGTGCCGGTGACCTGCTTGGGGTAGAGCGGCGAGAACAGGGAGCGCCAGTCGGTGTACGGCTTGGCGAAGGTGACCCGGACCTCCAGGTCGTTGCGGCCGCGCTCGATCTTCTCGATCCGCTCGTAGCCGGCGTTGCGGGCGGTCCAGTACGCCGAGTTCTTGCCGTTGAGCGCCCGCCACTGGGCGAGGAAGTCGGCGGCGCCGATCTCCCGGCCGTCGCTCCACACCGCCTGCTGGTGCAGCTTGTACAGGACGACCTGCTTGGGCTCCCGCTCGACGATCTCCGCCTTCTCCAGGAAGTCCGGGTTGGCCGTCGGCCGCCCCTTGTCGTCCAGTGTGAACAGCTGGGGCAGCACCGCACCGGCGATCCGGGTGGTGGTGGCGTCGGCATCGGCCTGGAAGACGTTCAGGGTCTCGGGAAGGCCGTCGACGGCCCACCGCAGGACGCCGCCGTCGGCGATCAGGTCGCGGGCGGTCGCCGCGATGTCCGGGCCTGCAGCCGCCGGGCCTCCCTCGTCCCCCGCGCCGCAGCCCGCGAGCAGCGGCAGTACGAGGACTCCCGAGGTCAGGAGCGACGCCAAGGATCTGCGCCTTCTCTGGGACATGGGTGCTACCTCCGGGGCGGGGCGTGAAGGGGCGTAAAGGTCGTGCGAGGGGGCGCACAGGTGCGCGGCTTGATCACGTTCGGCGGTATTTGCGTCTGATCACACCGGGTGCAGAACCACACTGAAATCCACGGCTCCCGCCCTGTCTCTTATACACA
>NZ_JACBGN010000075.1 GCF_013401435.1 Streptomyces sp. BR123 | reverse complement strand
GTCCAGGGGCGGGGGGGCCTGGGTCAGGGATGCGGTGATCAGGGTGCCCGTGGCCGGGGCCAGGCCGATGCCCGCGCCCTCGTGGCCGCAGGCGTGCAGCAGGCCGGGGACCCGGGGGTCCGGGCCGATGGCCGGGAGGTGGTCCGGGAGGTAGGGCCGGAAGCCGTGGTAGGTGCGCAGGATCCGTACGTCCGCCAGGACCGGGAAGAGCGCGGCCGCCTGGGTGGCGAGGCGGCGCAGGGCCTCGGTCGACAGGGAGCGGTCGAAGCCGACCCGCTCCCGGGTCGCCCCGATCAGGACCGGGCCCGCCGGGGTGCCCTCGACCACGGCCGAGGACTGCAGGGCCGCCGAGCCGCTGGCGACGTCGGCGATGTAGTCGGCGGCGTAGACCTTGTGCCGGACCACCCGCGGCAGCGGCTCGGTGACCAGGACGAAGCCGCGGCGCGGGAGCACCGGCAGGGTGACGCCGGCGAGTTCGGCGATGCGGCCGCCCCAGGTGCCGGCGGCGTTGACCACGGCCGGGGCCGCCAGTTCCCGGGACCGCGTGCGGACTCCGCGGACGGCACCGCCGGTCGTGCGCAGGATCGCGGTGACCTCCTCGCCGAGGTGGACCTCGGCCCCCGAGGCCGCGAGGAGCCGGGCCGCGGCCTGGGCGGGCTGGACCTGGGCGTCCTGCGGGTAGTGGAAGCCGCCCGCCTGGCCCGGGGCCAGATGGGGCTCCAGTTGCGGAAGGTCGTCGGGGGCGACCTCGACCACGTCGACCCCTGCCGCGCGCTGGCCCTTGGCGAAGGCGCGCAGGGCCTCCAGCGTGGCGCCGTCGGGAGCGACGACGAGGCCGCCCTTGGGCTCGTACTCGACCTCCCGCGGGAGCACCGCGGCGAGTTCGCGCCACAGGCCCGCCGAGAGCAGGGCGAGGTCGAGTTCCGGGCCGGCCTCCTTGTCGGAGACGAGCAGGTTGCCTTCCCCGGCGCCGGTCGTGCCGCCGGCGACGGGGCCGCGGTCGACGACGGCGACGCGCAGTCCGGAGCGGGCCGCGTAGTAGGCGCAGGCGGCTCCGACGACGCCGGCGCCGATGATCACGACGTCCAGGGGATGTCTCTTGGGCACGGCAGTAATATGTCACATTCTTTATGGGGTGCCCAGTCCTCCGTCGAGGCCCCGGCACGGGTTCGCTGGTGTCCGGCGGCCGGTCCCGCCCCCCGCCCGACCGTGTCGGAAACGGGACCGGCCGCCGGTGCCGGTCAGCTGCGCAGCGGCCCCTCGCAGCTGTAGCTCGACGTGCCGGCCCGGCGGTTGTCCCAGATCTCCACCGGGCCGAAGGAGCAGTTCATGTCGGCGAGGTTGTTGGAGGCCGCGCCCGCCCGGTCGAGGATGAAGTGGTCGACCGTCTCCGACATGTCCTTGAAGTTCTGGTCGTCACTGCGCCAGTTCTTCAGGTTCGCGGTGATCCGTCCGGTGCAGGTGAACCGGCGCTTGCCCGGGTCCCCGTTCTCCACGCAGTCCGGCGTGTTGTACGTGGCCGCCGAGAAGGCCGACTTCACGTTCGCCAGCGCCGAGTCGCGCAGCTGCTCGTTGGGCGTGTAGGTGGTGTTCGGCACGAACAGCTCGTCCACCTTGGCGATCTGCGCGTCCAGGAAGCGGTCGTAGTCGCGCTGGAGGTAGGTGTCCGCGCCGAGGCGGTGCCGCCAGGCGTCGTACTTGGCGACGTCGTTGTTGCGCAGGTGCGTGTACATCTCGCGCAGCAGCGAGGGCTTCTCGGTCCACAGGAACTCGAAGAACGTGCCGGCGTAGCTGTAGAAGCGGAAGCCGTCGCCGTCGTACGTGGCGTTGAGCAGCTGCTCGACCGACATGCGGGGGCCGCCGCCGGCCGTGTCGCCGATGATGCTCTTGACGAGGGACTTGCGCACGGCGACGCCGTTGTCGCGGGTGGCGCCGTCGAAGAACTCGGCGGTCCCCTCGTCCATCGCGGTCGTGCGGTCGCCCTCGTACCAGGGGCCCTCGCCGAAGAAGCCGGGGACGGCGAAGCGGCCGTTGAGGTAGTGGGTGTACTCGTGGCGGAAGAGCTCTTCGAGGGTGAGGGAGGAGTCCTGCGGGACGCGGCGCTGGTACGTGTAGAAGGTGGCGCCGTTCTCGATGTAGATGCCGCCGTTGTTGGTGCCGTAGCCGGTCAGGATGGGGTGGTAGTTCACGTAGTCGGCGCGGGAGGCGTACAGCACGATGTTCAGTGTGCTGTTGGGGTCGCCGGCGAGCGGCTGGTCGGTGCCGAGGACGCGGTGGAACTGCGTCTTGACCTGCTTGCTGGCGTAGTAGAGCTGGTCGACGGTGGCCCGGTCGAGGGCGGTGCGGACCTTGATGGCGCCGTTGTCGTAGGTGAAGGTGTTCGGGAAGAGCTGCTTCTCGATGTCCTCCTTGCACACCCCGTACGGCTTGCACGCCTCGTAGGCATTGAGCCAGGAGACGACCTTCGCCCACTGCTCGCTGCCGTCGCCGAACGTGGACCGGGCCGTCGCGAGCAGGGCCCCGAGGTCCGCGACGATCTGCTCCTTCAGGGCGGGCACCTGGCCGAAGCGGCCGTACTCGCCGAGGGCGTCGCGCGCCACCCAGGAGTTGCCGTTGTCCTTGAGGTGGCCGTACGAGGCGAAGGCCTTGAAGACGGCGCGGTACGCCGGGTCGGCCGCGACCGCCGCGTGGAAGGCGGTGTCCTGGTTGCCCGGGTAGACGCCGAGGTAGTTCACGGAGAGGGCCGCCAGGGCGGCGCCCGCCCAGGTCGGGTCCTTGTGCGTGGCGGGGTGGGACGGGTCCATGGTGGCCAGGACCTGCTTGATGAGGCCGAGCTGGTGCTGGCGCAGGCCGGGGGCGCTGCCGGCGTAGAGGGCCTCGCGCAGGGTGCGGGCGTTGGACGCGGTGACGTCGAAGGTACGGGCCGCGGCCCCGAAGTCGGCGATGGCCCGGCGCATGGCGTCCACGGTCGGGGCGTCGGTGACGTCGATCTCGGAGCGGGTGTGGTCGTGGTAGGCGACCGCGTGCAGGTACGTGAACATCTCCTCCAGATGGGAGGAGTTGCGGCCGTCGTGGGCGGCGGCCAGCGAGGATATCCGCCGCGACACGGCCTGGACGTGCGCGTCGGACATGACCGGGGCCAGGCGGGCGTCCCAGGTCCAGATCAGCCCCCGCAGACAGCCGTCGGCCAGGACGGCCTGGTCGCCGAGGAAGTCGGCGAACCGCTCGGGCGAGAGGCCCGTGATCCCGTCGAGGGTGCAGGGCACGCCGGCCGCGAGGGTGCGGCCGGTGGGGGCGGCCTGGGCCGCGGCCGCCTTGCGGCTCTTCTCGGCGCGCTCGGCGGGCGCGGCGGCGGCCGTGGCCGCGCCGGGGATCCGGCCGCCCGCGGCGGTGCCGGCTCCCGCTCCGGCTCCGGCTCCGGCTCCGGCTCCGGCTCCGGCGGCCCGGTCGGCGCCGGGGGCCAGGTCGGGCGCGGGGACGGCCTCCTTCGGCGAGGCCAGGCGGTCGACCTCGTCGAACGGGTTCGCTCCGGGCGCCCCGCCGGTGAAGGCGGCCGGCGCGGCGGCCGGCGCCGCGGCGGGAGCGGCGGCGGCCGGCCCGGCGGCCTGCGTGACGGCCTGGCCGGCCGTCGCGAGGAGGGTGACCGCCACGGCGGCGGAGAGGAGGGACGTACGCACGACTCTGTGCTGGGACACCAAGGACTCCTGTGGGGAAGGGAGGTGGGGGACATGGCGCGCAAGGGGTGCGTGGTGCGGAAAGACGAAAACTGCGCCGAGTCACATGAACTGCGCTGTGTCATCTGAACTGCGCTGTGTCACAAGGCGTTTGACGGGGATTAACGCGCCGCGGTGTGAGCTGTAACATAGTAATGTGAAATTGCACTGACAAGACCTATGCGCCCACCAGTTCGCGTCTTCCCGATGGAGCCCCACGTGTCCGACGCATCCCCCCGCCTCAACATCGGCAGTCACGACCTGCCGGTATCCCCCGAGTTGTCCCGCTTCATGGCCGGGGACTGGGCCGCCTCACCCCTGCCCGACTCGGTCCGCGTCCCCGCGTACGGCGTCACCCCCGCCCGCCGCGCCCGGCTCTCGGCGCGCTTCCCGGGCGAACGGCTGATCATCCCGGCCGGCGAGCTCAAGGTCCGCTCCAACGACTGCGACTACCGCTTCCGCCCCCACAGCGCGTACGCCTGGCTCACCGGCCTCACCGGCGAGGACCAGGTCGGCCACGTCCTCGTCCTGGAGCCCTCCGGCCCGCACGGCCACGAGGCCGTGCTGTACCTGCGCCCCCGCTCCCCCCGCACCGGCGGCAGCGAGGAGTTCTACCGGGACCGCCGCCACGGGGAGTTCTGGGTCGGCCGCCGCCCCGACCTGGCGGAGGCCGAGCGCCTGACCGGCCTGCGCTGCGACCGCCTGGACGCCCTCGGCACCCCGGAGGGCCGCAACGCCGCCACCGACGCCGAACTCGCCGCCGCACTCTGCGAACTGCGCCTGGTGAAGGACGCCTGGGAGGTCGGACAGCTCCAGCTCGCCGTCGACCACACCGCCGCCGGGTTCGAGGACGTCGTACGGGCGCTGCCGCGCGCCCTCGCGCACCCGCGCGGCGAGCGGTGGATCGAGGGGGTCTTCGGCCTGCGCGCCCGGGCCGAGGGCAACGGCACCGGCTACGACACCATCGCCGCGTCCGGCGCCCACGCGTGCGTCCTGCACTGGATCCGCAACGACGGCCGGCTGAACCGCGACGACCTGCTCCTGCTGGACGCGGGCGTGGAGACCGACACGCTCTACACGGCCGACGTCACCCGGACCCTCCCGCTGTCGGGGCGCTTCTCCCCCGTCCAGCGGCAGGTGTACGAACTCGTCCTCGCCGCCCAGGAGGCCGGCATCGCCGCGCTCCGCCCGGGCGCCAGCTTCCGGGACTTCCACCGGGCCGGCATGCGGGTGATCGCGGAGGGGCTCGCCGAGTGGGGCGTGCTCAAGAACGCGGAGGGCGACCTGCACCGGCGGTACACCCTGTGCAGCAGCGGCCACATGCTCGGGCTGGACGTCCACGACTGCGCGAAGGCGCGGGCCGAGACGTACCTGGACGGGGTCCTGGAGGAGGGGCAGGTGCTCACCGTCGAGCCGGGCCTGTACCTGCAGCCCGACGACGAGACCCTGCCGCCGGAGCTGCGCGGCATCGGCGTCCGCATCGAGGACGACCTGGTCGTCACGGCGACGGGCGCCCGCCTGATGTCGGGCGCCCTGCCCCGTACGGTGGCCGGCATCGAGGAGTGGATGGGGACGCTGTTGGAGGGCTGATCCCGGAGCGGGTACGCGGAGGGGGGCGGCGGGCGGCGCGCGGTGACTCGGACTGCCGTGCCGCCGACCCCCTCACCCCGTGCGGCTCCCCCTCACCCGGTGCGGCTCCCGTTCACCCGGTGGCCGCCACCCCGCGGGTGCGGGCGCGGCGGACCAGTTTGCCGAGCTCCCACAGGACCAGCAGGGCGAGGGCGGCCAGCGCGGCCCAGCCGAACTGCCGGAGGGTGAGCTCGGTGGTGTCGAGCATCCTCCGGAAGCCGTCCATCTGGGTGGACATGACCGCCAGGACGAGTTCCAGGAGCGCCGCCCGGTTCATCTGCCTGCTGTCGAAGGTGCTCGGGGTCAGCACGGAGTCCGTCTCGCTGCGGCATTCGAAGGCGGCCACGATCAGGCAGAGCGCGAAGGCCGTGAACGCGATGGAGTTGCCCGCCTCGGCGCTGCCGTAGCGCTCCTGCCCCAGCCGGATCAGCCCGAGCAGGACGACGGTGAGCGCGAGCCCGGCGAGGCCGACGGTGACCATCAGGCGGCCCGTCAGCACCGTCTCCCCACGGGGGCGGGGGATCCGCTCCATCAGGCCCGGGGTCTCGCGGTCGAAGCCGAGGGCGAAGCCGAAGGGCGCGTTGACGACGAAGTGGATCCACAGGACCTGCGGGGACGTGAACGGTTCACCGGCGGCGATGTCGAACAGGGAGGCGCCGAGGAAGGTCAGGACGAAGGTGACCAGCAGGACGAGGACGAACCGGATGTACTTGGTGAGGTTGTCGTAGAGCTTCCGGCCCTCCGCCACTGCGTGGATGATCGTGGCGAAGTTGTCGTCGGAGAGGATCATGCGGCCGGCGTTCTTGGCGACGCCGGTCCCGCTGCCCATGGCGATGCCCATGTCGGCGGCCTTGATGGCGGGCGCGTCGTTGACACCGTCGCCGGTCATGGCGACGACGTCGCCCTTCTTCTTGAGGACGTCCGCGAGGAGCACCTTGTGCTCGGGGGCGACACGGCCGAGGACGCCGATCCCGTCGATCCGGTCCAGCTGCTCCTGCTCGGGGAGGGCCGCGAAATCGGCCCCGAGGACGGCCTCGCCGGGGATGCCGAGCTGCCGGGCGATGGCGGCGCCGGTGGTGACGTCGTCGCCGGTCACCATGCGGACCCGGATGTGGGCGGCCTGGGCGTCGGCGACGGCCGCCTTGGACTCCTCGCGCGGCGGGTCGACCATGCCGACCAGGCTGACCATGTGCAGGCCGGTGACGAGGGCGAGCAGGTCGCCGTCCGGGTCGAAGTCCGCCGGGTCGAGATCGCGGACGGCGGCGGCCATCACCCGGCGCCCGTCGGCGGCCATCCGGTCGATCTGCTCCTGGGCCCGGCGGTTCAGGTCCTCGTCCCAGGGGACCGGGGTGCCCGCGGCGAGCGCGGTGGTGGCGCGCCCCATGACCGCGGGTGCGGCGCCCTTGACGAAGCAGCGGACCACCTTGCGCCCCGAGGCGTCCTTGGCCGCGTTGAAGGTGGCCATCAGCTTGTAGGTGGGGTCGAAGGGGAGGGTGGCGAGGCGGGGCAGGCGGTCCCGGGTCTCCTCGATGTCCAGTCCGGCCTTGTGGCCGAGGACGAGCAGGGCGCCCTCGGTGGGGTCGCCGACGACCTGGCCGTCCACCAGCTTGGCGTCGCTCGCGACCAGGTAGGGCAGGACGGCGTCCTCGATGCCGGCGGAGGTCCCCGCGGCGTGGTGGACCTTGCCGTCGAGGCGGTAGCCGGTGCCGGACACGGTGTACCGGTCGGTGGGGCTGATCACCTCGACGACGGTCACCTGGTTCATCGTCAGGGTGCCGGTCTTGTCGGAGTTGATGGCCGAGGTGAAGCCGAGGGTCTCGACGGACGCCAGCTCCTTGACGATCGCGTTGCGCCGGGCCAGGTTGAGGCTGCCGACCGAGAGGATCACCTGGCTGACGGTGGGCAGGGCCTCGGGGATCGCGGCGATGGCGAGCGAGACGGCGCTGACGAAGAGCAGGTCCCAGGCCTGGCCGCGGCTGCGGCCGAGGGCGAACATGACGACCATGGTGAGGCCGGCGGCCCCGGCGATCCACAGGGTGAGCGTGTTGAGTTCCCGGGTGAGCGGCGACTGCTCCCGCTTCGTCTCCGAGAGCATGCCGGAGATCTTCCCGAGTTCGGTGCCGCTGCCCGTGCCGGTGACGATGACGAGGCCGCTGCCGTGCGTGACCGGCGTGTTCATGAACGCCATGTTCGACTGGTCGCCCGGCCCGAGCCGTTCGGCGGGGAGGGTGCCCGTGTCCTTGGCCGCGGGGGTGCTCTCGCCGGTCAGGGCCGACTCGTCGATCTGCAGGGCGCTCGCCTCGACGATCCGGCCGTCCGCCGGGACCTGGTCGCCGGCCGTGAGCCGCACGACGTCCCCGACCACCAGCCGTTCGGCCGGGATCTCCGACTCGGTGCCGTCGCGGCGGACCCGGGCCGTCGCCTTCATCATCGACTTCAGTGCGTTCATGGCGCTCTCGGCCTTGCCCTCCTGGCGCAGGCCGACGACCGCGTTCAGCAGGGTGAGCAGCACGAGCAGGATGGCGGTGTTCCACTCCCGGATCAGCAGGGACACCACCGCCGCGGCCACCAGGATGATCTGCATGTAGCTGCGGTACTGGTCGAGGAAGCGCAGCCAGCCCGGCTTCGGCTTCTCCTCGGGCAGGGCGTTCGGGCCGTCGGCCGCGAGCCGCTCGGCCGCCCGGGCCGCCGGCAGGCCGACCGCGGGATCCACCCCGCAGCGGGCCGCGACGTCCTGCGGGGACTGCGCGTACCAGGCGCCGGGGTCGCCCTCCTCGCCTGCCGGCTCCGGCCGGTCCGTCATCCTCGTACCTCCGATCCGGAACCGGGTTCTACTTGCGGCGCTTCTCGCTGTCGTCCTCGGACCGGACGACGGGGGCCTCCAGCTCCAGCGCCCGCCGGGCCGTCATCAGGTCCTCGCGGGCCTTCTCCCCGACCGTCGGGTACTGCGGGTCGATCTCCATCAGGGCGTGCCCGAGGACGGCCGCGGCGCAGATGCGGGCGAACCACTTGCGGTCGGCGGGGACGACGTACCAGGGCGCCCACTCGGTGCTGGTGGCGGAAAGCACGTCGGAGTACGCCCGCTGGTACGCGTCCCAGTAGCGGCGCTCGCGGACGTCGGCGGTGGAGAACTTCCAGTTCTTCTCGGGCAGGTCGATCCGGCTGAGGAAGCGCCGGCGCTGCTCCTCCTTGGAGAGGTTGAGGAAGACCTTCACCACGCTGAAGCCGTTGTCGGCGAGGTGCCGCTCCCAGTCGTTGATCTCCCGGTAGCGGCGCTCCCAGACGCCCGGGTCGCGGCTCTCCCCCGGCAGCCGCTGGCGCCGGAGGTACTCGGGATGCACGCGGACCACGAGGACCTCCTCGTAGTGCGAGCGGTTGAAGATGCCGATCTCGCCGCGCCGGGGCAGCCGGCACTGGTAGCGCCACAGGTAGTCGTGGTCGAGCTCCTCCTCGGAGGGCACCTTGAAGCTGCTCACGCGCACGCCCTGCGGGTTGACCCCGCTCATCACGTGCCGGATGGTGCCGTCCTTGCCCGCGGCGTCCATGGCCTGGAGGCAGAGCAGGACGCCGCGGGAGTCCTGGGCGGCCAGCCGCGCCTGGTACTCGGCGAGCACCTCCACGCCCTCGGCCAGCAGGGCGACGCCCTCCTCCTTGGTCAGGTCGGCCTTGTAGAGGGGGTCGAAGTCCGCGGCGAGGTCCACGGTGGACCCGGGTCGGACCCGCAGCGGTTCGATGAACCGTGCGATGCGCTGGGCTCGATCGTCCGCCATCGGCACCCGTCCCTCCGGTCGTTCCGGCCGTACTTGCCAGGTTCGGAGGAGGTACGGGCCCGCGGCAAGTGCTGGGGGCCGTTCGGGCGGGTGTCCGGCACCGCATCGCCCGGCCGATGGTCCGGCCGGCACTGCGGGCAGCGGTGCGGGCGGCCGCGTGGGCGGCCGCCCGCATGCCTCTCGTTCATTCAGCCGGGTCCATCGCCCGTTTCCGCCGTGGTCACGTGCGCGCGACCGTCACCACCACCACGCCCAGTCCCCGCGTCCACCGCGGTCGTTCCACCAGTTCCTGTGGTCGTTGCGGTGGTCGTCGAACCGGCCGTCACCGCCGCGCCAGTTTCCGTGGTCCCGCCAGTGGTCGTGGTTCCAGCACCAGTCACGGTCGTGCCGGTGGCTCCAGCGGTCGCAGCAGTCGCGCCAGTCACCGCGCCAGCTGCCCCGCCAGTTGCCGCGCCAGTCGCACCAGTCGTGTGTCTGCGTGGTCGGTTGGGTTTGGGGAAGCGCTGCGGCGAACGCACCGCTCACGGGTGTCAGGCCGAGCGTGACTCCGGCGGCACTTGCAACAACCGCCGCAATGATCCCACGGCGCATGATCATGCACCTCCGAGCATTATTGACGAATGCCCACAGAAAAGGGCATTTCCACCCTCCCTCGTACCCCCTTCCGTGTCAAAGGCAAGGTCGAGACCACCGGCTTGAGCTGGACCTTCCCGCCATACGGAAAGGACTTCGGGGTTTTCCGGCGATTCGGCTATGCATCGAGGACGGCGATACCGTCCAGTTCGACCATCGCGTCCTCGTCCCAGAGGCGGACGATGCCGACCACCGCCATCGCCGGATAGTCACGGCCCGCCAACCGGCGCCAGATGCGGCCGAGTTCGGGTGCGTGGGTGCGGTACGCGGCCACGTCGACGGCGTAGACCGTGACCCGCACCAGATCAGCGGGGGCACCGCCCGCCGCCGCAAGGGCCGTCAGCAGACCGGCCAGGGCGCGCTCGAACTGCTCGGGCAGGGTCGCCCCGACCACCTTGCCCGCGGCGTCCAGTGCGGTCTGCCCCGCCAGGAAGACCAGCCGGGATCCGGTCGCGGCCACCGCGTGGGAGAAGCCCGTCGGCGGGGAGAGCTCCGCCGGGTTGATGCGCTCGACGCTCACCGGTACAGCTCCCGCGCGATGATCGTGCGCTGGACCTCGCTCGCGCCCTCGTAGATGCGGGGTGCCCGGACCTCCCGGTAGAGGTGTTCCAGCAGGTGGCCGCGCTGCAGGGCGACCGCCCCGTGCAGTTGGACCGCGTGGTCGACCACGTACTGGGCGGTTTCCGTCGCCAGCAGCTTCGCCATCGCCGAGCGACGCGGTACGTCCGGCGCGCCGGCGTCGTACGCGCCCGCCGCCGCGTAGACCAGCAGCCGGGCGGCCTCGGTCCGGGTGGCCATCTCCGCCACCCGGTGCCCCACGGCCTGCAGGTCGCCCAGCACCCCGCCGAAGGCGGGCCGCCGGGCCGTGTACGCCAGGGTCGCGTCGAGCGCGGCCCGCGCCATGCCGACCGCGAAGGCCCCCACGCTGGGCCGGAACAGGTTCAGGGTGGCCATCGCCACGGCGAAGCCCCGGCCGGGCTCGCCCAACAGGTCCTCGGGGCCGACGGGGACCCCGTCGAAGACGAGCTTGCCGATGGGGTGCGGGGAGAGCATGTCCAGGGGTTCGCCGGTCAGGCCGGGCCGGTCGGCGGGGACGAGGAAGGCGGTGACCCCCCGGGCGCCCGGCGCCTCACCCGTTCGGGCGAACACGGTGTAGAAATCCGCCTCGGGGGCGTTGGAGATCCAGCACTTCTCCCCGCTGAGCCGCCAGCCCCGCCCCGACCCGCTCCCCGGCCCGGCGGCGGACCGGGCCGCCCGCGGCCCGTCGGCGACGTCGGCCACGTCGGCCGCCTCGGCCGCCAGGGCCAGGGCCGCCGCGTCCGAACCGGCCCCCGGCTCGCTCAGCGCGAAGGCGGCCACCGCCCGCCCGGCCCGCACCTGCGGCAGCCAGCGCTCCCGCTGCGCCGCGGTGCCCGCGGCGAGTACGGGGTGCGCACCGAGCCCCTGGAGGGCGAGGGCCGTCTCGGCCTCGGTGCAGCCGTACGCGAGGGACTCGCGCAGCAGGCACAGCTC
Organism: Streptomyces sp. BR123; assembly: GCF_013401435.1. Taxonomy (GTDB): domain Bacteria; phylum Actinomycetota; class Actinomycetes; order Streptomycetales; family Streptomycetaceae; genus Streptomyces. Next base: position 15,648 of record NZ_JACBGN010000075.1, on the reverse strand, counting down.
CAGGGCCCCCGCGTCGAAGACCCGCTCCAGCAGGCCGAGCTCCCCCAGCTCCGCGAGCAGGGGCCGGTTGACCCTCCCCGGCTCCCCCTTGTCGGCCAACGGCCGCAGCCGGGCGGCCGAGAGCGCGCGCAACCGCCCGCACCACTCCTCTTGTTCTGCTCCGAGCGCGAATCCGTTCATGCGGACATCCCCGGTTCTATCGCGTCCTGTTGACTGCCGTCACCATCACGATACGCTCCTGGCAGTCCCTTCCGGCCCCGGCCGGGAGGGACAGCACGGCCGGCTCCACCCACCTCGGTCCCCCGCCGGGGGCCGCTGCCGTCGCAAGGGGGCGAACCCGCCTTGGAGCTCAAGCCTTCCGCCCACGCCGACACCTTCGCGCGTGACCACCTGCCGCCACCCCACGCCTGGCCGCGGCTCCTCTTCGAGTTGCCCGAGCTGGCCTATCCGGACCGGCTCAACTGCGGGGCCGAGCTCCTCGACGCCACCATCGACCGGTTCGGGCCGGACCGTCCGGCATTCCGCACCGGCAGCGGCGAGGCCTGGTCGTACGGGGAGCTGCGCGACCGGGTCGACCGCATCGCCCACGTGCTCACCGCCGACCTGGGCGTGGTCCCCGGCAACCGGGTGCTGCTGCGCGGACCCACGGGGCCCTGGCTCGCCGCCTGCTGGCTCGCCGTGCTGAAGGCGGGCGGGGTCGCCGTCACCGTCCTGGCGCAGCAGCGGGCGCACGAGCTGGCCGCGGTCTGCGCGATGGCCCGGGTACGGCACGCGCTGTGCCACGCGGACACGCTGGACGACCTGGTCCGGGCCGGGGTGCCGGACCTGCGGATCACCCCGTACGGCGGCAAGGACCCCCATGACCTGCTGCGGCTCGTGGAGCGGCACGGGGCGCCGTTCCAGGCCGTGCGGACCTCCGCCGACGACGTGGCCCTGATCGCCTTCACCTCCGGCACCACCGGCCGCCCCAAGGGCTGCATGCACTTCCACCGCGACCTGCTCGCCGTCGCCGACACCTTCTCCCGCACCGTGCTGCGCCCCCGCCCCGACGACGTCTTCGCGGGCAGCCCGCCGCTCGGCTTCACCTTCGGCCTCGGCGGGCTCGTCGTCTTCCCGCTGCGCGCCGGGGCCTCGGCGCTGCTGCTGGAGCAGGCCGGCCCGCGCACCCTGCTGCCCGCGCTGGCCGAGCACGGGGTGACGGTCCTGTTCACCGCCCCCACCGCCTACCGGGCGATGCTCGACACCCTGGGCCCGGACGACGCCGGCGTCCACGACCTGTCGGCGCTGCGCCGCTGCGTCTCGGCGGGCGAGAACCTGCCGGCGGCCACCTGGCACGCCTGGTACGAGCGCACCGGGCTGCGGATCATCAACGGGATCGGCGCCACCGAACTGCTGCACATCTTCATCTCCGCCGCCGACGACGACATCCGCCCCGGCACCACGGGCCGGGTGGTGCCCGGCTGGCAGGCCCGGATCGTGGACGGCTCCGGGCGGCCCGTCGCGGACGACGAGCCGGGGCTGCTCGCCGTGCGCGGCCCGGTGGGCTGCCGGTACCTGGCCGATCCGCGCCAGGAGGAATACGTAAGGGACGGCTGGAACCTGACCGGCGACACCTACGTACGGGACGCGGAGGGCTACTTCCGGTACGTCTCCCGCGCCGACGACATGATCATCTCGGCGGGTCACAACATCGCGGGCCCGGAGGTGGAGGAAGCACTGACGCGCCACCCGGACGTGGCGGAGGCCGCGGTCGTGGGCCGCCCGGACGAGCGGCGGGGGCAGATCGTGGTCGCGTACACGGTGCCCCGCCAGGGCGCCACCCTGACGGAGGATGCCCTGCGGGCCTTCATGCGGGCGGAGCTGGCCCCGCACAAATGCCCCCGGGCGTTCGTTTTCCTGTCCGCGCTGCCGCGGACGGCGACGGGGAAACTGCAGCGGTTCCGGCTGCGCGATCTACAGTGAACTCGTGACCGAGCAGCACACCCCGCGATCCCTGATCGTCACCTTCTACGGCGCCTACGGGCGGTCCTTCGAGGGCCCGGTGCCGGTGTCCGCGCTGGTCCGCCTGCTGGGCGCGGCCGGCGTGGACGCCCCGTCGGTGCGCTCGTCGGTGTCCCGGCTCAAGCGGCGTGGCTTCCTGCTGCCCGCGCGGGCCGCGGACGGCTCCGCCGGGTACGAGCTCTCCGACGAGGCCCGGCAGCTGCTGGACGACGGCGACCGGCGGATCTACGGCGACCGCGTCGCCCGCGGCACGGGCGAATGGCTGGTCGCGGTGTTCTCCGTGCCCGAGCAGGAGCGGGCCAAGCGGCACCTGCTCCGGTCCCGGCTGGCCCGGCTCGGCTTCGGCTCCGTCGCCCCGGGCGTGTGGATCGCCCCGGCGCACCTGTACGAGGAGACCGGGCACACCCTGCACCGGCTGCACCTGACGGGCTACGTGGAGCTGTTCCGCGGCGAGCACCTCGGCTTCGCCGCCACCGCCGAAGCGGTGGCCCGCTGGTGGGACCTGACGGCCCTGGCCAAGGAGCACGAGGCGTTCCTCGACCGGCACGAGCCGGTGCTGCGCGCCCTCCAGCAGGGCGGCTCCCCCACCCCGGAGGAGGCCTACCGCGCCTACCTGCTCGCCTTGGACAGCTGGCGGCGGCTCCCGTACGCGGACCCGGCACTGCCGCACGACCTGCTGCCGTCGGACTGGCCGGGCGACCGGGCCGCGGCGGTCTTCGCCGAGCTGCACTCCCGGCTGCGGGACGCGGGGGCCCGGTTCGTGGAGCCGTAGCGCCGTGGAACCGCAGCGGATGCCCCGGGCCTCCTGCGACGCGGGCCGGGAGGGGGCGGCAGCGGCCGGCCGGGCCGCCGTCCTGAAACCCGGATGCGGGGGCGCCCGGCCGGGCTGCATCATGCGGGGCATGACCTGGACGTTCACGCACGACCTGGCGGCCTGGCAGGCCGCGGCGGGCCCGGCCGTGGCCGCCGACCCGGTGTCCAACACCCTGCTGCTGACGGTGGCCGGCGGGCTGCGCCGCCGGGGCCCCCACGCCTATTCCGACGACGCCCCGGTGTTCGGCTGGTGGACCGGCGCGGACGGCGCCGTGGCCGGCGGACTGCTGTGCACGCCGCCGTACCCGCTGGTGCTGGGCACCGTACCGGACGAGGCGGTGGCGGCCCTCGGCGAGGCGCTGCACCGGGAGCCGCTGCTGAGCGGCATCGGCGGGTTCAACGCGCGGCTCGCCCACGGGGAGCGGCTGGCGGCGGCCTGGGGGCGGCCGGTCGGCGAGCCGGAGGTGATGCGGCTGTACCGGCTCGGGGACCTGGTGGACCCGGACCCCGCGCCCGCCGGGCGCGCCAGGCCGGCCGACGGGGCGGACCTCCCGCTCGTGCGGGAGTGGTTCACGGCCTTCGCGTACGAGATCGACGATCCGGTGCCCGCGGACGGCGCGGTACGGGACCGCATCGCCGGGAACGGCGTCCTGCTGTGGGAGGACGGTACGGGCCGGCCGGTGGCACTGGCCGCGTTCAGCCCGGCGGAGGGCGGGGTCTCCCGCATCGGCCCGGTGTACACGCCGCCGCAGGAGCGGCGCCGGGGCTACGCGGCCGGGGTGACGCACGCCGCGGTGGGGGCGGCCCGCGCGGCGGGGGCGGCGGAGGTGCTGCTCTTCGCGGACACGGCGAACCCGACGAGTACGGGCGTGTACCTGAGGCTCGGCTTCCGGCCGGTGGAGGACCGAGCCGTGGTGACGTCGGCCTGAGCCGCACCGCCCTCTCCCCGCGGTCGCCGGGCGCCGGCGGCCATGGGCGGCGCGAGGTGCGGCGGCGGGAGGCGGGGCCGGTGGGCCCGGGCGCTGGGCCGGGCCGCGGCGATCGGTACACGTGCCGGCCCCGCGCGGGCGTCAGCCCTTGCCCGTCGGGGGTTTGCGGCTTCCTGCTCGGTAGGGGGGCGGCCAGGGGGCGGCCGGGCCGCGGTAGTCCTGGTCGGCGGCCGCGTGCAGGGTCCAGTGCGGGTCGTACAGGTGGGGCCGGCCGATCGCGCAGAGGTCGGCGCGGCCGGCCAGCAGCAGGGAGTTGACGTCGTCCCAGGAGGAAATCGCGCCGACGGCGATCACGGGGACGCCGAGGGCGTTGCGGATCCGGTCGGCGTACGGGGTCTGGTACGAGCGCCCGAACTCGGGGGCCTCGTCGGCGACGACCTGGCCGGTGGACACGTCGAGGGCGTCGGCGCCGCGGGCGGCGAAGGCGGCGGCGATGGCGACTGCCTCCTCGGGCGTGGTGCCGCCCGGCGCCCAGTCCGCGGCGGAGAAGCGGACGGTCATGGGCCGGTCCTCGGGCCAGGCCTCGCGTACGGCGTCGAACACCTCCAGGGGGAACCGCAGCCGGTTCTCCAGCGGGCCGCCGTAGGCGTCGTCGCGGTGGTTGGTCAGCGGGGACAGGAACCCGGACAGCAGGTAGCCGTGCGCACAGTGCAGTTCGAGGAGGTCGAAGCCGCAGTCGGCGGCCCGGGCGGCGGCTGCGGCGAACTCGCCCCGGATCGTGCTGAGTTCACTGCGGGTCAGCGCCCGCGGTATGGGCGAGACCCCGGGCCGGTACGGCAGGGCGGAGGCGGCCACCACCGGCCAGTTGCCCTCCGGGAGGGGGTCGTCCATGCCCTCCCACATGAGCCGGGTGGAGCCCTTGCGGCCCGAGTGGCCGAGCTGGACCCCGAAGGCCGTGCCGGGTGCCGAGCCGTGGACGAAGTCGACGATCCGCTTCCAGGCGGCGGCCTGACCGGCGGTGTACAGGCCGGTGCAGCCGGGGGTGATCCGGCCCTCGGGGGACACGCAGACCATCTCGGTCATCACCAGGCCCGCCCCGCCGAGGGCCCGCGCGCCCAGGTGGACGAGGTGGAAGTCCCCGGGGGTGCCGTCCCCGTCGGGGGCCGAGTACATGTCCATCGGGGAGACCACGACCCGGTTGCGCAGGGTCAGGCCGCGCAGCCGCAGCGGGGTGAACATGGGCGGGGTCGCGTCGTCGGGGCAGCCGAAGTCGCGTTCGACGGCGCGGGTGAACCGCTCGTCGCGCAGCCGCAGGTTGCCGTGGGTCACCCGGCGGCTGCGGGTGAGCAGGTTGAACGCGAACTGCCGGTCGGGCTGGCCGACGTAGCCGGCGAGTTCCTCGAACCAGCGCATGCTGGCGGCGGCCGCCCGCTGGGTGGAGGCGACCGCGGGCCGCCGCTCCGCCTCGTACGCGGCGAGCGCCGCGGGGACGTCGTCCTCGGCGGCCACGGCCCCGGCGAGGGCGAGTGCGTCCTCGACGGCGAGTTTGGTGCCGGAGCCGATGGAGAAGTGCGCGGTGTGCGCGGCGTCGCCGAGCAGCACCACGTTGCCGTGGGACCAGCGCTCGTTGACGACCGTGCGGAACGCGGTCCAGGCGGAGCGGTTGCCGTGCAGCGGGCGGCCGCGCAGGGCCTCGCCGAAGAGCTTGGCGCAGCGGGCCGCGGATTCGGCCTCGTCGCAGAGGTCGAGGGCGGCGGCCCGCCAGACCTCCTCCCGCATCTCGACGATCACGGTGGAGGCGTCCGCCGAGAACGGGTAGGCGTGGAGCTGCATGATCCCGTGCTCGGTCTGGGCGATCTCGAAGCGGAAGGCGTCGAAGGCGAAGTCGGCGGCCAGCCAGATGTACCGGCAGCGTCCGCTCGTCAGGGTCGGCCGGAAGTGCGCGGCCCCGCTCTGCCGGGTGGGACTGTGCACCCCGTCGGCGGCGACGACCAGGTCGTACGAGGCCGCCAGCGCCTCGGCAGGCGGTGCCGGGGTGCGGAAGCGGAGGGTGACGCCGAGGGCGGTGCAGCGCTCGTGCAGGATCTGCAGGAGCCGGCGCCGGCCGAGGGCGGCGAAGCCGTGGCCGCCGGAGGTCAGCATCCGGCCGCGGTGGACGATGTCGATGTCGTCCCAGCGGACGAACTCGGCGCTCAGGGCGGCGTGGACGACGGCGTCGGCCCGTTCGATGCCGCCGAGGGTCTCGTCGGACAGCACCACGCCGAAGCCGAAGGTCTTGTCGGGGGCGCTGCGCTCCCACACCTCCACCCCGTGGCCCTGCCGGGCCAGCAGTGCGGCGGCGTACAGTCCGCCCGGCCCCCCGCCGACCACCGCGACCCGGAGCGGGCCGCCCGCCGAGCGCTGCGCGAGGGGCATGGCGCTACCTGCCCTTCCACTCCGGGGGCCGCTTCTGGGTGAAGGCGGCGTGGAACTCGGCGTAGTCCTGCCCGTTCATCAGCAGGGCCTGGGTGTTGGCGTCGAGTTCGACCGCGGCGGCCAGCGGCATGTCGAGCTCGGCGGTGAGCAGCGCCTTGGTCTGGGCGTAGGCGAGGGCGGGGCCGGCGGCGAGGCGGGCGGCGAGTTCTGCGGCCCGCGCGTCGGCCTTGCCCTCCTCGGTGAGCTCGCTGAGCAGGCCGATGCGCTCGGCCTCGGCGGCGTGGACGGGCTCGCCGAGCATGAGGAGCCGGGTGGCGTGGCCGAGGCCGACGACCCGGGGCAGCAGGTAGGCGGCGCCCATGTCGCCGCCGGAGAGGCCGACGCGGGTGAAGAGGAACGCGAAGCGGGCGGTGGGGTCGGCGATGCGGAAGTCGGCGGCGAGGGCGAGGACGGCGCCGGCTCCTGCGGCGACCCCGTGCACGGCGGCGATCACCGGGAAGGGGCATTCGCGGACGGCGCGCACGACCTGGCCGGTCATCCGGTTGAAGTCGAGGAGTTGGGCGGTGTCCATGGCGAGGGTGGCGCCGATGATCTCGTCGACGTCCCCGCCGGAGCAGAAGCCGCGGCCCTCGCCGCCGAGGACGAGGGCGCGTACGGAGCGCTCCCGGGAGAGTTCGGCGAGGAGGTCGCGGAGGTCGGCGTAGGAGCCGAAGGTGAGGGCGTTGAGCTTCTCGGGGCGGTCGAGGGTGACGGTGGCCACGCCGTCCTGCCGGGTCACCCGCAGGTGGCGCCACCGCTGGGTGGCCGGGACGGAACCGATGAAGGGGCTCACGGGAACGACGGTATCACCGCATCCTGACTTCCGTCACAGAAGCGCGATATCCGGGTGGTGGTGTGCGGGGCCGCCCGCGGCGGCGGGCAGCCGGTCAGTCGGCGGACGGCCGGTCACGGACGGCCGGTCAGGCTCCGGGTCGGGCGAGGGTCGCGACGAGGACCGCCTTGATGGTGTGCAGCCGGTTCTCGGCCTCGTCGAACACGACGGAGTGCTCGGACTCGAACACCTCGTGCGTGACCTCCAGCGAGTCCAGCCCGTGGCGGGCGTGGATCTCGCGGCCGACCGCGGTGCCCAGGTCGTGGAAGGCGGGCAGGCAGTGCAGGAACTTCACGTCCGGGTTGCCGGTGGCGCGCAGCACGTCCATCGTGACGGCGTACGGGGCCAGGGCGGCGATCCGCTCGTCCCAGACGCCCTTGGGCTCGCCCATGGAGACCCAGACGTCGGTGGCGACGAAGTCGGCCTGGGCGACGCCCTCGGCCGTCTCCTCGGTCAGCATGATCCGGGCCCCGCTGCCGGCGGCGAGCTCGTGGGCGCGGGCGACGACGTCCTCGGCCGGCCAGTAGGCCTTGGGGGCGACGATGCGGACGTCCATGCCGAGCAGGGCGCCGGTGACGAGGTAGGAGTTGCCCATGTTGAAGCGGGCGTCGCCGAGGTAGGCGAAGGCGATGCGGTCCAGCGGCTTGGCGCAGTGCTCGGTCATGGTGAGGACGTCGGCCAGCATCTGGGTGGGGTGCCAGTCGTCGGTGAGGCCGTTGTAGACGGGCACGCCGGAGTGCGCGGCGAGCGCCTCGACGGCCGCCTGGCTGTCGCCGCGGTACTGGATCGCGTCGAACATGCGGCCCAGCACGCGGGCGGTGTCCTCGACCGACTCCTTGTGCCCCATCTGCGAGCCCGCGGGGTCGAGGTAGGTGGTGTGGGCCCCCTGGTCGGCGGCGGCGACCTCGAACGCGCAGCGGGTGCGCGTCGAGGTCTTCTCGAAGATGAGCGCGATGTTCCGGCCCGTGAGGCGCCGCTGTTCGACCCCCGCCTTCCTGGCCGCCTTCAGCTCGGCGGCCAGGTCGACCAGGCCGCGGAACTCGGCGGCGGTGAAGTCGAGCTCCTTGAGGAAACTGCGGCCGACGAGGTCGGTGGCCATGGCGGCACTCCAGGGTCGCGTGACGGGGAATGCTGGAAGTCTATACGAAAGACTGCATTCATATACAGTCCTGATTTCCCCGCCCCGCTCATCGTGCCTCGTCAGACGCCTCCCGGCGCACCGTCGACGGCCGGACGGGTCATACGGGATCCCGTTCCACCGGGCAGCTCATGCACCGGGGACCGCCCCGCCCCCGCCCCAGTTCGCTCCCCGGGATCTCGATGACCTCGATGCCCTCCTTGCGCAGATGCGTGTTGGTCGTCACGTTCCGCTCGTACGCCACGACCACCCCCGGCTCCACCGCCAGCACGTTGCAGCCGTCGTCCCACTGCTCGCGCTCCGCGGAGTGGACGTCCTGCCGGGCGGTCAGCACCCGGATCGAGTCCAGCCCGAGCGCCGCGGCGATGGCCCGGTGCATGTGCTCCGGCGGGTGGTCGCTCACCTTCAGGTCGTGCGCGCCGACGCCCGGCTCGATGGTGTACGAGCGCAGCATGCCCAGGCCCGCGTACTGGGTGAACGTATCTCCGTCGACCATCGTCATCACCGTGTCCAGGTGCATCAGCGCCCGCCGCTTGGGCATGTCGAGCGCGACGATGGCGGTCGCCGACCCGGCGGCGAACAGGCCGCGGGCGAGCATCTCGACCGCCTGCGGGGTGGTCCGCTCGCTCATCCCGATCAGGACCGCGCCGTTGCCGATGACGAGCACGTCCCCGCCCTCGATCGTCGAGGGGTAGTCGGCCTGCCCCTGCGACCAGAAGTGGAAGGCGCCCGACGCAGTGAACAGCGGGTGGTGCCGGTAGATCGCCTCGAAGTGCACGGTCTCGCGCTGCCGGGCCGGCCAGCGCATCGCGTTGATCGACACCCCGTCGTAGATCCAGGCCGAAGTGTCCCTGGTGAACAGGTGGTTGGGCAGCGGGTCCAGCAGGAAGTCGTCGAGCTCCATGGCGTGGAAGCGGACCGAGACCGGCTCCGCGTGCCGTTCCAGGAACTCGCGCTTGGTCATGCCGCCGACCAGCGCCTCGGCGAGGTCGGCCGACGACAGCCCGTCGAACACGGCCCGGAGGTGATCGGTGGCGAGCGGCCCGTACTCCTTCTCGTCGAACACCCGGTCGAGGACGAGGTGTCTTGCCTCGGGAATGTCCAGGACCTCGCGCAGCAGGTCGCCGAAGAGGTGCACCTCCACACCCCGGTCCCGCAGCACGTCCGCGAACCCGTCGTGCTCCTGGCGGGCCCGGCGCACCCACAGCACGTCGTCGAAGAGCAGTGTGTCCTTGTTGCTCGGTGTGAGCCGCTTCAGCTCCAGGTCGGGCCGGTGGAGGATGACGCGGCGAAGCCGTCCGGCCTCGGAATCGACATGGAATCCCATGGCGTACACGTTCGCAGACCGGACGGCTTTTTGATGTGGCGTTGGCTCAGGAGACCCGGCGCACCACGGGGCGGGGCCGGCCGGGCCGTGCGTCACAGCCGGGGGTCGACCGGCTCCGACTCCAGGGCGAGCACCGCGAAGACCGCCTCGTGGACCCGCCACAGCGGTTCGCCGGCCGCCAGCCGGTCCAGCGCCTCCAGCCCCAGCGCGTACTCGCGCAGCGCCAGGGAGCGCTTGTGCCCCAGGAACCGCGACCGCAGCCGCTCCAGCTGCTCCGGACGCGTGTACTGCGGACCGTAGATGATCCGCAGGTACTCCCGGCCGCGCACCTTGATGCCCGGCTGGACCAGGCGGCCCTTGCCGTCCCGGGCGTACGCCTGGAGCGGCTTGACGACCATGCCCTCGCCGCCCGCGGCCGTGAGCTCCAGCCACCAGTCGGTGCCCGCCCTCACGGAGGCCGGGTCGGCGGTGTCGACCAGGATCCGCGCGGTGCGGCGCAGCAGCCCGGTGCCGGCCGCCTCGTCGGCGGCGACGAGCCGGTCCAGCCAGAACAGCTGCTCGTCGTGGGGCACGGCGGCCAGCGACCGCCCGGCCGCGGCCAGCAGCTGGAACGGCGCGAACCGTACGCCGCCCAGCCCCTCGGTGGTCCAGCAGTAGCGGCGGTAGGCGTCGGTGAACCGGGCGGCGTCCTCGGCCCGCTCCCGCTGGCGCTCCAGCAGGCCGCCGGTGTCCACACCCCGCCCGGCGGCCGCGGCCAGGGCGGCGATCGCGTCGGGGAAGACGGCGCGGGAGGCCGCGCCGACGGCGGCGTACTGGTTGCGCAGCAGCCCGGCGGACTTCAGCGACCAGGGCAGCAGCTCCCCGTCGAGCAGCAGCCAGTCCGTGTCCAGCTCCTCCCACAGGCCCGAGTCGGTGACGGCCGACCGGATCCGGTCGAGGACCTGCTCGGTGGTCTGCGGGTCCGGGAAGAAGGGCCGGCCGGTGCGGGTGTAGACCGAGCCGGTGGCGGTGCCGACGGAGGCGAACCGCTTCCGGGCCGCGTCCGCGTCCCGGCACACCAGGACGGTGGCGCGGGAGCCCATGTGCTTCTCCTCGCAGACGACCTGGGCGATCCCGTCGGCCCGGTACTGCGCGAAGGCCTCCGCCGGGTGCTCCAGGAAGTCTCCGTCCTTCGAGGTCGCCACGGGCGCCATCGTCGGCGGCAGGTACGGCACCAGCCGGGGGTCCACCGCGAAGCGGCTCATCACCTCCAGGGCGGCCGCCGCGTTCTCCTCGCGCACGGCCACGTTGCCCAGGTGCCGGGTCTCCACGGTCCGCCGCCCGTGCACGTCGGCCAGGTCGAGCGGGCGCCCCTCCCTGCCCCCGGGGACCTCGGCGGCGAGCGGCTTGACCGGCTCGTACCAGACCTTCTCCGCCGGTACGTCGACCAGCTCCCGCTCCGGCCAGCGCAGGGCGGTCATCCTGCCGCCGAAGACGGCACCGGTGTCGAGGCAGATGGTGTTGTTGATCCACGAGGTGTCCGGGACCGGGGTGTGGCCGTAGACCACGGCCGCCTTGCCCCGGTACTCCTCGGCCCACGGGTAGCGCACCGGCAGCCCGAACTCGTCGGTCTCGCCGGTGGTCTCCCCGTACAGGGCGTGCGAGCGGACCCGGCCGGAGGTCCGGCCGTGGTACTTCTCGGGCAGGCCGGCGTGGCAGACCACCAGCCGGCCCCCGTCCAGGACGTAGTGGCTGACCAGGCCGGCGATGAACGCGCGGACCTCCCGCACGAACTCCTCGGGCTCGCGGGCCAGCTGCTCGACGGTCTCGGCGAGGCCGTGGGTGAGCTTGACCTTGGATCCCTTGAGGTGGCGGCCGAGCTTGTTCTCGTGGTTGCCGGGCACGCACAGGGCGTTGCCGGAGCGGACCATGCCCATCACCCGGCGCAGGACGCCGGGGCTGTCCGGGCCGCGGTCGACGAGGTCGCCGACGAACACGGCGGTGCGGCCCTCGGGGTGGACGCCGTCCTCGTAGCCGAGCTTGCCGAGCAGGGTCTCCAGCTCGGAGGAGCAGCCGTGGATGTCACCGATGATGTCGAAGGGGCCGGTGAGGTGGGTGAGGTCGTTGAAGCGCTTCTCTCGGACGACCTCGGCGTTCTCCACCTCTTCGACGGAGCGCAGCACGTGCACCTTGCGGAAGCCCTCGCGCTCCAGGCCGCGCAGGGAGCGGCGCAGCTCGCGGCGGTGCCGCTGGATGACGTGGCGGGGCAGCCCGGCCCGGTCGGGGCGGGCGGCGTTGCGCTCGGCGCAGACCTGCTCGGGCAGGTCGAGGACGATGGCGATGGGCAGCACGTCGTGCTCGCGGGCGAGCCGCACCAGCTGCCGGCGGGCCTCCTGCTGGACGCTGGTGGCGTCCACCACGGTGAGGCGGCCGGCGGCCAGGCGCTTGCCGGCGATGTAGTGCAGGACGTCGAAGGCGTCCTTGCTGGCGCTCTGGTCGTTCTCGTCGTCGCTGACGAGCCCGCGGCAGTGGTCGGAGGAGATGACCTCGGTGGGCTTGAAGTGCCGGCGGGCGAAGGTGGACTTGCCCGATCCGGTGGCTCCGATCAGGACGACGAGGGACAGGTCGGTGACGGGGAGCACGCGGCGGTCGCTGCTGCCGGTGGGGGAACCGGTGGTGTCGGTGCCGGTGTTTTCCGTGCCGGTGTTCTCGGTGTCCGTGCTTTCCGTGCCGGTGGCTCCGGTGCCGGTGGCTTCGGTGTCGGTGGTCATGCCGCCTCTCCCTCCTTCGGGGTGTCGGTGGTGTCCGTGGTGTCCGTGGTGTCGGTGTCGGTCTCTCCGTCCCGGGTGAAGACGGCCATCTGGGTGGGCGGGCCGACCTCGGGGTCGTCCTCGCCGACGGGCGTGAACTCCACGGTGTACCCGTGGCGTCCGGCGACGGCCCCGGCCCAGTCCCGGAACTCGGCGCGGGTCCACTCGAAGCGGTGGTCCGCATGCCGGAACCGCCCGGCGGGCAGCGTCTCCCAGCGGACGTTGTACTCGGCGTTGGGCGTGGTGACGAGGACCGTGCGGGGGCGGGCCGCGCCGAACACCGCGTACTCCAGGGCGGGCAGCCTCGGCGGGTCCAGGTGCTCGACGACCTCGCTGAGCACGGCCGCGTCGTAGCCGGCCAGCCGCTTGTCGGTGTACGCGAGCGAGCCCTGCAGCAGCCGCACCCGTCCGCTCTGCTTCTCCCCCATCCGCTCCAGCCGCAGCCGCCGGGCCGCGGTGCCCAGGGCCCGCACGGACACGTCGACACCGGTGATCTCGGTGAACGACACGTCCCGCAGCAGCTCCTGCACCAGCTGGCCCTGGCCGCAGCCGAGGTCGAGGACCCGGGCCGCGCCGGCGGCGCGCAGCGCGGCGACGATCGCCTCGCGGCGCCGCACGGCCAGCGGCAGGGGCCGCTCGGCGGTGTCGGTGTCCTCGTCGACGGCGTTGTCCAGGTCCTCGGCCTCGCTGCCGTCGGCCTCGGCCAGGCGGGCCAGCTCCAGCCGCTCCAGGGCGTCCCGGGTCAGCCGCTTGTGCCGGGCCAGGTAGCGGGAGGTGATCAGGCCGTTCTCCGGGTGCCCGGCGAGCCAGCCGTCGCCGGCCCGCAGCAGCTTGTCCACCTCGTCGGGGGCGACCCAGTAGTGCTTGGCGTCGTCGAGCACGGGCAGCAGGACGTACAGCTGTCGCAGCGCGTCGGTGAGCCGCAGCTCGCCCTCCAGGACGAGCCGTACGTACCGGGAGGCCCCCCACTCGGGGAACTGCTCGTCGAGCGGCAGGGGCTCGGGGCGTACGAGGTACCAGCCGAGCGGGTCGAACAGGCGGTGCACCAGCTCCGCCCCGCCGCGGGCGGGCAGCACCGGGATCTCGATCCGCAGCGGGCGGACCTGCCCGACGAGTTCCGGCCGGGCGGCGCAGCGGCCGTTCAGCGCGCTGCCGAACACCGCGCGCAGAGCCACGGCGAGCAGCGAGGAGGCGGCGTACGGGCGGTCGTTGACGTACTGCGCCAGCGCCGCGTCGGGCGCCCCGCCCCGGCCCTTGCCCTGCCCGCGCCGCACGAGCGCGACGGGGTCCACTTCCAGCAGCAGGGCCGCCGTGCAGCGCTCGGGCGCGGCCTCGGGGTAGAAGACGTGGGCCGTGCCGTGGGACGTGGAGAACGCCTGCGCCTTGCCGGGATGCTTGTGCAGCAGGAAGCCCAGGTCGGTGGCGGGTCGTTCAGGGGTACCGGTGGTGGAGATCGTCAGGAACACACGACCGATTCTTGCCCGTCACCCGCTCCCGCTGCTCCCCATTTTCCGGCCCGCCAGCAGGGCGATGCGGGCGGGGCCGATGCGGCAGCAGCCGCCGACGAGGCGGACGCCGGCGCGCTGCCAGGCGGCCGTGGGCCAGGGGGCGGGGGCGGCCGGGCGGGTCCAGGTGCCGGTGGCCGCGTCCCAGACGGAGCCGTCGTTGGGATAGGCGAGGAGTGGCAGGTCCGTGACGGAGGCGGCGGCCTCCAGGGCGGGCAGGACGTCCTGCGGGTCGCAGCAGTTGACGCCGGTCGCGATGACCTGCGGGGAGGCCGCGGCGAGGGCGAAGGCCTCGGTCAGGGGGTCGCCGGCGCGGGTCCGCCCGGCGGCGGCGGTGTACGAGATCCAGGCGGGGGCGCCCGTGTCGGCGAGGACGGTCACCAGGGCCTCCGCCTCGGCCGCGTCGGGAATCGTCTCCACCGCCAGCACGTCGGGGCCGGCCGCCAGCAGGGCCTCGATGCGCGGGCGGTGGAAGGCGGCGAGCTCGCGCACGCTCAGCCCGTACCGGCCGCGGTACTCGGAGCCGTCCGCGAGGACCGCCCCGTACGGGCCGACGGAGGCGGCGACCCACACCTCGTGGTCGGCGGCCTCCGCGGCCCGGGCCGCCAGGGCGACGCTGCGCCGCAGCAGGGCGGTGGTCTCCGCGGGGCCGTGGCCGCGGGCGGCGAAGGCCTGGTACCCCACCTGGTAGCTGGCGGTGATCAGCACCTCGGCGCCGGCCCGCGCGTACGCGGTGTGGGCGGCCTCGATCCGGCCGGGCGCCTCGGCGAGCACCCGGCCCGTCCAGAGGCCGCCGGAGAGGTCGCAGCCCTGGTCGGCGAGCTGGTTGCTCAGGCCGCCGTCCAGCACGACGGTCCTGCGGGAGAGGGCCTCGGCGAGCGGGCCTGACGCGCGGGGCATGGGACTGCGCCTCCTTCAGCGGAGCCGGGACAGCACCTGGGCCGAGATCAGCTCCAGGTGGTCCAGGTCGTCGAGGTCGAGCAGTTGGAGGTAGACGCGGGAGGAGCCGATGGCCTCGTAGGTGCCGATCTTGTGGACGACCTCGGCGGGCGAGCCGGCCAGGCCGTTGGCCTTGAGCTCGTCGACGTCCCGGCCGATGGCGGCGGCCCGGCGGGCGACCTCGGCGTCGTCCCGGCCCACGCAAACCACCAGGGCGTTCGAATAGACGAGGTCGTCGGGCTTGCGTCCGGCTTCCTCCGCGGCGCTGCGCACCCGGTCGAACTGCCGCTCGCTGTCCGCGATCGAGGCGAAGGGCATGTTGAACTCGTCTGCGTAGCGGGCGGCGAGGCGCGGGGTGCGCTTGGCGCCGTGGCCGCCGATGATGACGGGCACCTTGGTCTGGGCGGGCTTGGGCAGCGCCGGGGAGTTCTCCACCCGGTAGTGGGTGCCCGCGAAGTCGAACACGGCCCCCGGCTCGGTGGCCCACAGGCCGGTGACGATGGCCAGCTGCTCCTCCAGGCGGGCCATCCGATCCGCAGGGAAGGGGATCCCGTACGCCTTGTGCTCCTCCTCGAACCAGCCTGCGCCCAGGCCGAGTTCGATGCGCCCGCCGGACATCTGGTCGACCTGCGCGACCTGGATGGCAAGGACGCCGGGCAGCCGGAAGGTACCGGCCGTCATCAGCGTGCCCAGCCGGATCCGGCGCGTCTCCCGCGCCAGGCCGGCGAGGGTGATCCAGGCGTCGGTGGGCCCGGGCAGCCCGTCGGCCGACCCCATCTTCAGGTAGTGGTCGGACCGGAAGAACGCGTCGAAGCCGAGGTCCTCGGTGGCCTTCGCAACGGCCAGGAGGGTGTCGTAGCTCGCACCCTGCTGGGGCTCGGTGAAGATACGGAGATCCATGCCCCCCATCCTGCCCCCATC
>NZ_JACBGN010000074.1 GCF_013401435.1 Streptomyces sp. BR123 | reverse complement strand
GGCCCCGGCGGCCACGGTGCGCCGCTTCGCCGCTCGGCTTTCCCGTCCCGGTGCTGCGGACGCCCCTCCTCGACGGACGGCGCCGTGCGGTGGCGCAGCAGGCGGGGCGCAGTGCCCGCCCTCCGGGGCCCGGCTCGGTCTGCGACACCGTCTCCGCTCCGTCGGCCCTGCCGCGTCGCGGCGGCGTCCACACCGCGGCGGCCCTCGCACCGCGCCGGCCTTCGTACCGCGACGGCGTCCGTACCGCGGCGGCCCTCGTACTGCGGCGGCGTTCGTACCGGAACCGGTGGGCGTGGCCGCGTGCGCGGGCCCCGGCGGCCACGGTGCGCCGCTTCGCCGCTCGGCTTTCCCGTCCCGGTGCTGCGGACGCCCCTCCTCGACGGACGGCGCCGTGCGGTGGCGCAGCAGGCGGGGCGCAGTGCCCGCCCTCCGGGTCCCCGCGCAGTCGCGTGGCCGCCGCCCCCGGGAACCGTGCGGACCGGACTGCGTTGGTGCTCCCTGCGCCGCTGGATCATGCTTGTCAGTGGGGCCTCTGGCCGTGCGGTCTCGCGGGACTTCCCGTGGGACAGCGGTCGCGGAACGAGCGAGGGCGAGTGAGCGGCGATGGAGCAACTTCCCACCTCTCCTGGTGAGCGGCCGGAGGAGACGGACGCCTCTTCTCAGCGGGCGTACACGGCCACGGCCACCATCAACGAGCAGGGCATCGTGACGGAGTGGAGCGAGGGTGCCACCCGGCTGCTCGGCTACGTGTCCTCCGAGGTCGTGGGGCTGCCCGCCGAACGGCTGCTCGCCGATGCCGCCGACGGCGCGGCGCAGTGGATCCCGCCCGGCCGGGAGCGGTGGAGCGGCACCGTCGCGCTGCGGCACCGGAACGGGCACCGGCTGGAGCCGGGGCTGCTCGCGCACCGCTGGACGTCCAGCGGCGGGACCGCCAAGTGGTTCGTGGTCTGCGCCGTGCCCGGCGGGCCGGCTGCCCTCGCCGGCGAGCCGCTGAAGGAGCTGAAGGAGCTGAAGGAATGGGCGTTCACCCAGTCCCCCTGCTTCCTGGCGATCTTCGATGCGGAGCTGCGTCTGGTGCAGGCGAACGACGGTATGGAGCGCACGCTGTCCCTCACCGAGGCCGAGATGCGCGGCCTGCGGTTGCCGGAGATCGCCCCGGACCCGGTGAGCGACGAGACCGAGCGGAGGATGCGCCTGGTCCTGGAGACGGGGGAGCCGCAGTACGTGGACGCCTTCGTCCGTCCCACGGCCGCCGGATCGGAGCACGGCTGGGCGGCCTCGCTGGCCCCGCTGCGGGACCCGGACGGCCGGGTGCGCGCCGTCTGCCTGGCCGCGCACGACCGGGTCGGTGCCGGGAAGGGCGTCCGGGAGCGCCTCCACCTGCAGGGCGACGTCGCCGCCCACATCGGCACGGCCCTGGACAGTGCCCGCACCGCGCAGGAGCTGGTCGACGTCGCCGTCCCGCGGCTCGCCGACTTCGCCGTCGTCGACCTGCTCGAACCCCTCCCGCGGGGCGACGAGCCCGCGCCCGGCCCGCGGGCGGGCCCGGTCACCGTCACCCGCACCGCGGTGCGGTCGGTGCTCGAAGGGGGGCCGGAGTCCCGTGTCTCGGTCGGCGGGACGACCGTCTACCCGCTGCTGTCGCCGCCCGCCGAGTGCCTGGCCGCGGGCCGTGGCGCGGTGTACGGGGCGGGTGACCCGGCGGTCGCCCGGTGGGCGGAGCAGGACGCCGGGGCCGCCTGGATCGGCGAGTACGGAACCCATTCGATGATGGTGGTGCCGGTGCGGGCCGGCGACACCACGCTCGGGGTGGCCCTCTTCGGCCGCCAGCTGCACCGGGAGCCCTTCCAACCGGAGGACCTGTGGCTGGCCGAGGAGCTCGCGCAGCGGGCGGCCGCCGGCATCCACGGCGCGGTCCGGCAGCCCCGCGAGCACACCACCACCATGACCCTGCAGCGCAGCCTGCTCCCGCACACGCTGCCCGAGCAGGCGGCGCTCGAGATCGCCACCCGTTACCTGCCCGCCGGCACCGAGGCCGGGGTGGGAGGCGATTGGTTCGACGTGATCCCGCTGTCCGGCGCGCGGGTGGCCCTGGTCGTGGGCGACGTCGTCGGCCACGGCATGCGGGCGGCCGCCACCATGGGCCGGCTGCGCACCGCCGTACGCACCCTGGCCGACGTCGACCTGCCGCCCGACGAGCTGCTCACCCACCTCGACGACCTGATCATCCACCTGTCCGCGGACGAGGGCGAGCAGGACCCCGGCGGAGAGGCCGCGGGGGGCATCGGCACCACCTGCCTGTACGTGGTCTACGACCCGGTGACCCGCCGCTGCACCCTCGCCCGGGCGGGCCACCCCCCGCCGGCCGTGGTCTCGCCGGAGGGCTCGGTGTACCTCGTCGACGTACCGGCCGGCCCGCCGCTGGGGCTGGGGGGACTGCCCTTCGAGACCGCCGAGGCGGAGCTTCCCGAGGGCAGCATCATCGCCCTGTACACCGACGGCCTGCTCCAGCCCCGCGAGCGGGACATCGACGACGCCCTGGACAGCATGCTCGCCGCCCTCTACCGGCCGGCGAACACGCTGGACACGGTCTGCGACCGCGTCCTGACCGCCCTGCTGACCCACCCTCCCGACGACGACGTCGCCCTGCTCGTCGCCCGGACCCGGGCCCTGCACGCCGACCAGGTCGTCGTCTGGGACCTGTCCTCCGACCCGTCCGTCGTCGGCCAGGCCCGCCGGTACACCACGGACCAGCTGGCGGCCTGGGGGCTGGAGGAGGCCTCGTTCGTCACGGAGCTGCTGGTCAGCGAGCTGGTCACCAACGCCATCCGGTACGGCCAGCCGCCGATCCAGCTGCGGCTGATCCACCAGAACAGCACGCTGATCTGCGAGGTCTCCGATTCGAGCAGCACGGCCCCGCACATGCGGCGGGCCCGGACCTTCGACGAGGGAGGGAGGGGGCTGCTGCTGGTCGCCCAGCTGGCCCAGCGCTGGGGCACCCGGCCGGCCGCCGTCGGCAAGACCATCTGGGCCGAGCAGTCCCTCGTCGGCTTCTGAAACGGGACGGGCGGGCCCTGTGACACGCCTGTGACAGTCGACGGACAGCGCCATGACGTCGCGCAGCCAGTCTTTTGAGCAGGGACAAATACCGACATTCGGTATAGATCCCCTGCTTCCGAGGGTGTGAGCAGAGATGACCCAACCGATTCGTCGGAGGAAATCCCATGAGCCTCACCCTCACCGCCCCGGCCCCCTCGACCGCCCCGGCTGCCGAAGCCACCGCCTCCGCGCTGGCCCCGCGCGAGCAGGAGGCCCTGCGCCACATCGCCTCCGGCTGCACCTACCTGCAGACGGCCCGCAACATGGGGCTGTCGAAGCACACGGTCGACGCCTACCTGCGCCGCATCCGCGCCAAGCTGGGCATCAACACCACGGCGGAGATGACCCGCCTGGCCGTCTCGATGGGGCTGTGACCCCCGCCCGCGTTCACAGCGGCCCGCTGGACGGGCCGCGGAAGACCGGGGCGGCCCAGGCCGGAGGCTCCGGCGGCGGCTCGCCGCCCCCCGCGCTCCCGGGCCGGTGATCCACCCGGGACTCGGGATCCGAGCGGCGGCCGGCGATCCCGGTGGCGGCGCGCAGGGCGGCCACGAACTCCAGGCAGGAGTCGTAGCGGTCCTCCGGTACCTTCGCCAGGGCCTTGCCCAGGACCTCGTCGGCGGCGGGCGGGATGTCCGGCCGCTTCTCGGTCACGGGGGGCGGCGGATCGTACTGGTGGGCCCACAGCAGCGCGGCGTCCTCCTCGCGCTCGAATGGCGGACCGCCCGCGAGGGATTCGTACACCACGCAGGCCAGGCTGTAGAGGTCGCACCTACCGTCGACCGGCCGGCCGGAGATCTGCTCGGGTGCCATGTAGTCGAGGGTTCCGACGAACTCGCCGGCAGTGGTGAACCCGGTGAGCGACAGGGACTTCTTCGTCAGCCCGAAGTCCGTGAGGTAGACGTGCTCGGGGTGGTCGCTGTCGGTGCCCGCGGCGACCAGGATGTTGCCGGGTTTGACGTCCCGGTGGACGAGGTCGTGCTCGTGGGCGGCGTCGAGCGCGGATGCCACCTGGCCGGCGATGCGCAGGGCGGTGGCGACGGGGAGCGGGCCCTCCCGGTCCAGCAGGGCCCGCATGTCGAGGCCGGAGACGTACCGCATGGCGATGTAGAGGACGCCCTCGGTCTCGCCGGCTTCGTAGATGGGCACGATGTGCGGGTGGTCGATGGACGCGGCCACCCGCGACTCATGGGTGAAGCGGCGCCGGAAGGTGTCGTCACGGGCGCGCTCCGGGGCGATCAGTTTGAGCGCGACCGTACGGTCCAGGCGCAGGTCCTTCGCGGAGTAGACGACGGCCATCCCTCCGCGGCCCAGCATGCGCTCGACCCGGTATCCCGCGATCTGCTTGCCGATCAGGCCGGAGCCGCGGCCGCCCGCGTACACGCTCAGGTTCGACGCCGTGCCCATGGCACCCCTCACCCGGCCGCGCGGGCGGCGCCTCCGCGAACGCGGTGGTGCCGGCTCGGACGCGCGATCGACGCGACAGGCCGCTCCTCCATACCCGAAAGTCTATCCAGTGATCCACACGTGTGCCCGTTCGCGCGGGCCGTACGGCGTGTCCGGGCGCGGACGGCGGCCCCGGCCGACCGCGGCCCGTGCGGGCTCCGGGGTTTCCGGAGCGCTCCGGCTCGGACAGGCACGGCGCGCACCGCACCGCCTGGACGGGGGACAGCACGGTGACGAACGGTCAGTCGCGGAGGCGCTCCAGGTGGCCCACGCCGCGGGCAACGTGCACCGCGACGTGAAGCCGTCGAACGTCCTGCCGGCCGCCGACGGCCCGCGCGTCGACTTCGGCATCGCGCACGCCGCCGACGCGACCCCTCACCGGCAGCGGGGTGGCCGTCGGCACCCCTCGTTCATGGCGCCCGAGCAGGCCGCGGGCCGGGGCGTCGGGCCCGCCACCGACATCTTCACCCTCGGCCAGGTCGCCGCGTACGCCGCCACCGGCTCGCCCGCCTTCGGCGAGGGCTCCTCGCACGGGGTGCTGTACCGGATCTGCCCGAGGAGCCCGCTGTCCGGCGTGCCGTCGCGGCTGTCCGAGCGCGTCACCCGCTGCCCCGCCAAGGACCCGGCGGACCGGCCGTCGGTCGCCGAGGTCATCGCCCGGTGCCGGTCCGCGAACGTCGGCCTCCTCCGGAGCCGGCGGCGGCAGCGGCGCGGGGACCGGCACGAAGCCCTCCGCGAGCGGGGCCCGCCCCGACCCGGCGCCGGCCGACTACAAGAACATCAACCTGACCGCGCACTACCACCTCACCCTCGGCGAGGACCTGCTGCACCCCAGGAGGGCGAGGACGGGAACCACGGGCTCTCGTACGACACCGGCGGCTGCCTCGACGCCGAGAGCCGTGCAAGCACCTTCGCGCTCCTCGTCCCCGGGCCAGGCCTCGCCGCCTGCCGCGCCGAGACCCGCTTCACGGAGAACGTGTACGTCAACAGGCTGGGCGTGGGACGCCAGATGTACCTCACGACGGGGACCGGCCACATCGGCCTGGTCACGGTCCGCGGCATGTCCCCGGCGGGTTCGTCGAGCACCTGCCTCACGCTCGACGTGGCCCTCTGACGCAATACCGCACCGGGCACCGCCTCCCGCTGGCCCGTGCAACGGCAGGGGGCACTGGCCACGGCTCAAGGCCGCAGGCCCGGGTCAACGGCCCAGGGCCTCCTTGAGTTCGGCCTTGTCCATCTGGGAGCGGCCCTTGATGTTCCGCTTCTTGGCCTCGTTGTACAGCTGCTCCTTCGTCGGTCCTTGGGAGCCGCTGTGCGACCGCTGTCCGCCGCGCTTGGACGAGGACATGTCCTGGGTGGAGGATCGGCTGGCGGTGTCCGACTCGCCGGAGCGTGCACGCTCCTTGTTCACCGTCCGGGCGGCGATCTCCTTGGCCCGCTTCTCGGACTCGCCGCGGTCCAGCGCGGACTCCTTGATGTGTTCGTACTGTCGTTCCCGCTTGGGGGAAGAGCCTCGGGGCATGGCCCTCTCCTTCCGTGCCTTCGTGCCTTCGTGTCTTCGTGGGCGGGTGTGTCTTCGTGGGCGCAGCCGCGGCGGCGGCTCAGGCGCCCTTGCCGCGGCCTGTGACGAGGTCCCGTGCCCGGTCGACGAGGCCGAGGCCAGGGGCGAGGAGCTTGTTGGCGGGCGGGGTGGACGGGCTGCCGGGGTGCGGGCGGGTCGGTGCGAGCTTCTTCGCGCGCCGGATGCTGTCGCCGAGGTCGTCCAGGTCCTGCTGCGGGCAGTTGTGCCGCAGGGCCGGGAAGAGGTTCTCCTCCTCGTCCTTGATGTGGGCGAGGACCTCGATGCGCAGCTCTTCCACGCACCGGTCGAACTCGGGGCCGGACGGGTCCAGTTCCTCCAGCTCCTTGAGCATCTCCTCCGCCCGGGAATGGTCGGCGATCTCCTTGTCGGCGATCCGGTCGCCGTCGTCGAGGTGTTCGCGGACGGCCGGGTAGAGGTACTGCTCCTCCGCGACCGAGTGGCGGACGAGTTCGATGGTCAGCAGGTCGGCGACCTCCCGCCGCCGTGGGCCCTCGGTGGTGGTGCGCAGCTGCGCGAAGTAGTCCTTCACCTCGTCGTGGTCGGCAGTGAGTTCCTTGACGGCGTCTCCACCGTGTCCCATGGGATGCCTCCGATCCAGCGGTCCGGGCCGGTCGCCCGGACACCACTGCTCGGCGCCTGCCCCGTCGCCGGCGCGTCATGCCGGGAAACCCCGAAGGCGGCCGCCGGCGGCAGGGAGCCGCGGTGGCCGACGCAGTACACCGCGCCGGGCGTCGGACGGCGGCCCCGGCCCGCGACTGCTCCTCCCGCCGAGGGTCTGCCGCCCGCAGGCGGACACCCGGCTGCCGGGACCGGAACGAAGCCCCGGTGCGTGGTTCCGCTCCCGCCCACGGCCCGAGACGGGCAGTGCGCAACGGCTCAGGCCGGGTGGCCGGGCTTCAGGTCGCGTACGTCGGCGTACCGCAGCGGCTGGACGCGCGGGCCGGGGGCCGGCGGGGACTCGTCGACCGGGGACAGGAGGAAGCCCTCGTGGTCGCCGCCCGCGATCACCCCCTGGATCCGGCCGGTGAACCAGTCGACCGCGTCCGACAGCACCGGGCCGCCGTCGCGGCCGGGCCGCCAGCCGGTGCGGGCGAACTTGTCCACACGGTCCCCGGTCCGGCCGCCGAAGAGCTCCGCGAGTGCCCGCTGGTCGCTGCGGAGCAGGTGCACGGTGAGGTACCGGGCACTGCGCGCGACCGTGTGGGTGTGGTTGGCGGTCGACAGCCAGACGACGAAGCGGGGCGGATCGATCGAGCACTGCGAGGCGAACCCGACCAGGCACCCGGCCCGCTTGCCGCGGGACGCGGCCGTGACCACGTACATGGGTCCGTCCACGGCCGTGTTGAAGGCGTCGAGGCCGGGGCCGGATTCCGGCACGGATGGCTCCTGGGGTCGGCTGGCGGGCGCGGGGTGCTGCCCCTCCTCCTGCATCGGCAGGGGCGCGGACCGGCTTGAGGCGCGGACCGGCTTGAGCACACCGACGGTGCCTGCCGAACGGTGTCCGCTGCCGTGCATACCGGCGCCCTTCGCGGGGAGGCGCCGGGCATGAACGGAAACCATCCCCTGAGCAATCCGGACCCCGATCCGCGGCGGACGACGGGGCTGACGCCGGGCGGCGGTGTGCCGCCGGGCGAGACCCCGCCGGCTGAGTCGGGCACCGGCACCGGCACCGGCCCGCACCGCCCCCTGAAGCGGGGCTGGGCGGGCGGTCCGCTCGCCCTGATCGTCGCGCTGGTCCTCATCGTGGCCCTCTTCTTCCTCGCCTACGGCATCGTCCTGGCCCTGTGACGGCGACGGCCGTGCGACCGCCGGCCCGGACGGCGCGCACTCGTTCGTGACCGGACGGGAGCGTGCTCGGCTGCGGCCGGCCGTGCGCTCCCGTCACCGGTCGGGGCGGCAGGCTCCCGCGCGCCGGTGACGAGCGCGATGTGCCGGGCGGAGGTTTGGCGGGCGGCCGGGCGGTTAGGCGCCGGTCGGCGGGCGGCGGCAGCCGCCGCCGAGCGGTGCGCCCGCGCGGTGACGCAGCAGATGCGGTCGGCTACGGGCGGACGACAAGGGAGTGTGAAAGGCCATGGGCGGCGACAGCGACAGGCAGGACAGGGACCGGATCCGCGGGCGGTCGCCGGACCCGGACCGGCTGAGGACGGGCGGCCGGCCGCGCAGCCCCGAGGAGATCGCGCACGAGCGGGGGCGGGAGGACGCAACGATGCGCGACGTCATGCACGAGCTGAGCGAGGGCGACCTCGACGAGATGCGGGACGACCGCTGAGGGACGGCCCCGTCATACCCCCGGGCGGGCGGTCCCTGCTGCCCGGCCGCCGGGCTGTGGGACGGCTTCGTTGGGCCCGGGCCGGGCGGAAGGCAGCCGGTGGCGAGGACGCCCGGGTCGGCCTGCCCCGGACCGGTGGACGGCGGTGGTCCGCGTCCCGCGCCCAGTGACGTTTCTCTGGTGAAATCGCTCCCCCTGGAGAGTGAGTAAAGCGCTCGCCTCAGGAGTTTCCCGGTTGTCCCAGGAAAGTATCGGGCTTTGGTAAAGGACCGTCGTGTTGCGACGGTCCTGCCATGTCTCTGTGCTGCTTCGCCATGACGAGGAGTCAGATGTTGACCTACGGGAACAAGTTGCGGGAACAGATCGCCGCGCCGGGAACCACCCCCCTGATCGGCGTGTACGACATGTACTCGGCTTCCATCGCGGCCCGGCACTACGACGGGATGTTCGTCTCCGGGTTCGGCTTCGCCGCGTCCTACTACGGGCTGCCGGACATCGGGTTCATCGCCTGGCCGGACATGGTCGCCTTCGTGCAGCGCCTGCGCGGCGCGTTCCCCCGGCACCACCTGCTCGTGGACATCGACGATGGCTACGCCGACCCGGAGGTGGCCTGCCACGTGGTGGAGGGGCTGGAGCGCATCGGGGCCTCCGGCGTGATCCTGGAGGACCAGCAGCGCCCGCGTCGGTGCGGGCACGCCGACGGCAAGCAGGTGCTGCCCCTCCAGGAGTACCTCGACAAGCTGGAGATGGTGCTGGCCGTCCGACGGGACATGGTGGTGGTGGCGCGCACGGACGCCACCGAAGAGGCCGACATCCTGCACCGGGCCGAGCGCCTGGCGGCCACCGGTGCCGACGTCGTCCTCGTCGACGGGGTGCGCAGCGTGGAGTGGATCCGGCGGATCCGGGAGGTGGTCGGCGACAAGCCGCTGCTGTTCAACCAGCTCGCGGGCGGGAAGTCGCCGCGGCTCTCGCTCGGCGAGCTGGCCGAGCTCGGCGTGGACGTGGCCATCTACAGCACGCCGTGCCTCTTCGCCGCCCACGAGGCGATGGACTCGGCGCTGCGCGACCTGCGGCGTGACGACGGGCGCCTGCCCCTCGTGTCCGCCGAGGGCGGGATCGGCGTCACCGCCGCGACCCGGCTCCTGGAGGACAACGTGGCCCGGCTGCGCCCGGTCGCCGAACGGGTGGGGGCGTGAGCGGGCGGATGCGGGCGGCGGCCGTCCCGGCGATCGCCGCGGCCCTGCTCGGTGCGGCGGCGGCGCCCGCGGCGGCCGACGGGAGTCTGATCACGGTGGTCGACAATTCCCGTGCCGACTCGTTCCTGGAGGTCGACCGGACCGCCAACGTCCAGTACCGCAGCAGCGGCACGGCCGGCAGCGACCACGAGGGCAGTGCCGTCGAGGCCGTGTCGGCCCTGATCGGCGCCCTCACCCCCGCGCAGCAGGACTGACCGGACGGCGATCGCCGCGACCGGTCTGGGCCGCCCGGCACCGCGCCCCGATGCGCCCGGGGCCGGGCGGTCGGTCACGGCGGTCGCCGTGCCCCTGCCGCGCCGCGGTACGGCGGTACTGCGCTACCTCGTGACGAAGGTGACGCGGTCGGCCTCCCCGTCGACGGGGAGGAGGTTGCCGTGCGGGCAGTCGACGGCGAACAGTCGTACGGAGCCGGAGCCGGGGCCGGGGCCGGGGCCGGGGCCCGTGCGCTTGCCTCACCCGCTCATTCGCCCTGGGCCGTCCTCCGGCGCAGCTGTCGATCCGACACCGACGGTGACCGGCCGACGGCTGCCGGGAGGCCGCGGCGAGGGCGGCAGCCGTGCGGGATCTCCGCTCCATGGGGCCACGGCACATTCAACTGGGTTCCAGCGCCGGTCCGTTCGCATGGTCCCCGTGGTGCGGCCGCGGCAGCAACGCTCTGTGTTCACCTTCCGATAGGGGCGCGTTCCAAGTGGCACGCATTGCCATAGTGGCAATCGGCGTTCGCTCAGCGGAGGCTCAGATCCGGATAACGATCGCGTCACCGAGGGAGGGCCTTTCGGCCAGGTCACAGGCGAATGACCGTTATGCCGGTGATGTGCGCCACGGTCCGTCGTGGCCAGGCGTGGTACACCTTCACGACCGCCTGCCGGACACCACCCACGTCCGAGCAGGGGCGCTGGAGCCGGCCACCGCCGGCAGCAACTCCATCAGCATCCGGGGGATCGGAACCCGATTCGCAGCCGTGCGCGGCGCGGATCGGCATGGAGCGGAAAGGCGCACCACAGCATGACCTCGACGCAGGTCGAACAGCACAACGGCGACAACACGGCCGCGGGCAGCACGCCCGAGGAGGGCTACGAGCGCGGGCTCGGCAGCCGCCAGGTCCAGATGATCGCCATCGGCGGCGCCATCGGCGTCGGCCTCTTCCTGGGCGCGGGCGCGAACATCGCGAAGGCCGGGCCCAGCCTCATCCTGATGTACGCCCTCGCCGGCGTGATCGTCTTCTTCATCATGCGGGCACTCGGCGAGCTGCTCCTGTACCGGCCCGTCTCGGGTTCCTTCGCGGAGTACGCCCGCGAGTTCCTCGGTCCGTTCTTCGGTTTCGTGACCGGTTGGACGTACTGGCTCATGTGGGTGGTCACCGGCATGGCCGAGCTGACCGCCGCGGCGATCTACATGCACTACTGGTTCCCGGCCATCCCCCAGTGGGTGACGGCCCTGGTGTTCCTGGTGGTCCTGTACGTCGCCAACCTCATCTCGGTGAAGATCTTCGGCGAGATCGAGTTCTGGTTCTCGATGGTCAAGGTCACCGCCCTCATCGGCATGATCGTGATCGGTATCGGCGTCGTGACGTTCGGCTTCAGCGCCGCCGGTGACACCGCCGCCGTGTCCAACCTCTGGGCCTTCGACGGCATCTTCCCGAAGGGCGTCGGCTCCAGCCTGATGACCCTGCAGGGCGTCATGTTCGCGTACCTGGCCGTCGAGCTCGTCGGCGTCACCGCGGGCGAGTCCGAGAACCCGGAGAAGACCCTCCCCAAGGCCATCAACACCCTGCCGTGGCGCATCATCGTCTTCTACGTCGGCGCCCTCAGCGTGATCCTGATGGTCGTCAAGTGGACCGAGTTCCAGCCGGGCGTCAGCCCCTTCGTCGCGGCCTTCGCCAAGATCGGCATCCCGGCCGGTGCGGCCATCGTCAACTTCGTGGTCCTCACCGCGGCCCTGTCGTCCTGCAACTCCGGCATGTACTCCACCGGCCGTATGCTCCGCGACCTGGCCGCCAACTCCGAGGCCCCCAAGCTGCTGGGCAAGCTGAGCTCCACCAAGACCCCGGCCGTGGCCATCACCCTCTCCGCCGCCCTCATGGGCATCGGCGTCGTCCTCAACTACGTCGTCCCGGAGAAGGCCTTCGGCTACGTCACCTCGGTCGCGACCGCCGCCGGCATCTGGACCTGGCTGATGATCCTCGTCAGCCACATCCGCTACCGCCGCGCGGTGGACGCCGGGAAGCTCCCCGCCTCCTCCTTCCCGGCGCCCGGCGGCACGATCTGCAGCTGGATCGCCGTCGCGTTCCTGCTGCTGGTCACCACGATGATCGCCATCGACCCCGACAGCCGCATCTCCCTGTACGTGGGTGCCGGCTGGGCGGTCTGCCTGGCCATCGGCTGGGCCGTGCTGAAGTCCCGCAACCCGCAGATCGCGGCGCGGACCGCGGCCGACAGCAGCCCGAAGACCGCGGGCCGGTCCTGATCAACCCTTGAGCGGGTCCTCCCCCGCCCGCTCCCCACGGGGGCGTACCGGCCGGAACGGCAGGTACGCCCCCTTCGGCGTACGTACCGACGGGCCGACGGGCCGACGGGCCGGACGGGCCGACGTGCCAGCGGGCCGTCGGCACGTCGCGCAACCCGGCGGCCGGCCGCTGCGTCCCTCTGCACAGGACGCCCGGCCGACCGGCGCGTACAGCCCCACGGAAGCAGGACATGGTGATGAGCCAAAAGGCGCGCAAGCTCTTCGACGCGCTCGACCTCGACCAGGACGGCACCCTGACGCGTGCCGAGGTCATCGAGGCCCTCCGGGCCAAGGGCCCCACCCTCGCCGCGCAGGGGGTGATCCCCTTCTGGGGGGTGGGGGACGACGCCGAGTCCTCCGCCCTCTTCGACGCGGCCGACCAGAACGGCGACCGTGTCCTGACCTTCGAGGAGTTCTCCGCCGTGGTGGACCGCCGCTTCGGCTGGTGAGCCACCCCTCCGGCAGCCCTCCCGGCAGCCCCGACCGCCGCCGCTGACGGAAGCCGCCCATCCCGCGGGAACCCTGCGCGCCCGCCGGCCGACTACTGGCAGGCAGGAGCCGTCCGCTCCGGTCCCGCTCCTGCACGCACCGCGGCAGGGAGGCAGGGAATGGGTGGACTGGACGTACGGATACGCGGGGTCAGCTGCCGGCACGGCAGGGTCGACGCCGTCACCGGCGCCGAACTGGAGATCGCCGCCGGCGAGCGGGTGGCACTGACCGGGACGAACGGCTCCGGGAAGACCACGCTGCTGCGGGCCGTCCTCGGACTGCACCGGCCCACCGCCGGCAGCGTCCTGGTCGGCGGCCGCGACGCCCGGACAGCCGCCGAGTGGGCCTGGCGGCGCCGGGCCTGCGCCTGGATCCCGCAGAAGCCGGCGGCCGGCCGCTTCCCCCTGCTCGGCCGGGAACTGCTCGCGGCGGGCACCTCCCCGCCCGGGGCCGCCGAGGCCGCGCAGCGCCTGGGCGTGGCCGCGCTGGCAGAGCGGCCGCTGCACACGCTCTCCGGGGGCCAGCTCCAGCGCATGTACCTGGCCCGGGCCGTCGGCTGCGTCGCCGCGGGGGCCGGGGTGCTGCTCGCGGACGAGCCCACCGCCGCCCTCGACTTCGCCGGCCAGGCGGCGGCCGCCGACGCACTGGCCGCACTGCCCGTCACCCTGGTCGTGGTGACCCACGACCGGGCCCTGGCCGAACGCTGCGACCGGGTGCTGGAGATGGCCGCCGGGCGGCTGCGGGAGGTCCGGTGACCACCCTCGCCACCGCCGATGTCGGCGCCCTGCTCCAGCTGGTCCCCGTACAGCGCGCCGGGGCGGCGCTGCTGCTCGCGGCGATCGGCCTGCCGGTGATCGGGGTCGTCATCGTCGGGCTCGACATCATGCCGGTCCGCTTCGCGATGATGCACGTGGCCCTGCTGGGCATCGCCGCCGGCCTGCTGACCGGGCTCGACCCGATGCTGTGCGCCCTGGTCGCCTGCGCCCTCTCGGGTGCCGGGGTGGCGCCGCTGGCCCGCACTCCGGCCGGGCTGTCCGGGGCGATGGGGCTGCTGATGAGCCTCGCCATCGCCGCGGCCCTGCTGCTGCTCGCCGTGTCGGGGTTCAACGCCTCCGGGGCGTTCGCACTGCTGTGGGGGTCGATCCTTTCCGTGGGTACCGCCGACCTCGTGGTCCTCGGGGTGCTCGCGGCCGCCGTCCCCGGCCTGTTCCTGTGGCGCCGCCGGGACGTGGCCCTGCTGCTGTACGACCGGGAGCTGGCCCAGTGCTGCGGGGTGCCGGTACAGCTGCTGACCACCGCCCTGCTGGTGCTGGTCGCGGTCTCCGTCGCCGGCGCGCTCAAGCTGACCGGCGCCCTGCTGGTCGACGCGCTCACCCTGCTGCCCGCGCTCGCCGCACGCCGCCTCGGCAGCTCACTGAAGTCGATCACCCTGTGGGCGGTCGGCATCGGCGTCGCCGTCAACCTGGCGGGGTTCCTCCTCGCCCTCCGGCTGGACTGGCCTCCCGGTCCGGTTCTCGTCCTGACGGCGGGGGCGGTCGTCCTCGCCGTCCATCTCGTACCCGAACGGAGAAACACCACATGGCGCGCATCCGCGTCCGCATCGCCCCCCTCGCCGCACTGAGTGCGGCCCTGCTCCTCACCGCCGGCTGCGCGGACGGCAGCGGGACGTCGTCCGAGCCGACCGCTGCGGCCCCGGCCGGGGCCGGGGAGCGGAAGGTGAAGCCGGTGGTGGTCGTGACCACCGCCTGGGAGGGGGCCTTCGCCAAGGCCGCAGGCGCCGAGAACGTGAAGGTCATCGTGCCGCAGTCGGTGCACCACGCCCCGGACTACGACCCGAAGCCGTCCGACCTCGCTGCCGTGGCCCAAGCCGACTTCGTGCTGTACGCCCCCTTCGAACCGTACGCGGCGAAGATCAAGGAGACGGCCGGCTCCCGGGCGAAGCTGGTGGAGGTGAACCTCGACAACGACGCCGACAAGGTCGGCGCCGAAGTGGCCCGGCTCGGCGCGCTGTTCGGCACCGAGTCCGCCGCCGCGCAGTGGAAGTCCGGCTTCGACGGCGAGTACGCCCGTCTGTCCGGCGAGTTGAAGGCGGCCTGGCCGGGCGGCACCAGCCCGAACGCCGTCTCCCAGGTCTTCACCGTCTGGGCGGCGAAGCTCGCGGGGGCGACGACGGTCGGCAGCTTCGGCCCGGAGCCGGTCACGCCCGCGCAGCTGGCCGAACTGTCCGCCAAGAAGCCCTCTTTGGTCCTGGACAACGCCCACATGTCGACCGGCACGGTGCTGCCGGACACCGGCGCCCGGCAGGTGGAGATCGTCAACTATCCCGGGCCGGACCTGGACCTGCTGCCGGTCTACCGCAACGCGGCCGCCGAGCTGAAGAAGGCCATGGGCGGCTCCTGACCCGCGCCGACCCCGGTCGGGGTGGGAGGACGCCGCGCGTCCTCCCACCCCGCGCGCTACTGCCGGGGCGGCGCGGCCGGCGCCCACACCGTGCCGCGGGCCTCGTATTCGAGCATGGCCTCCACCGACGTCGCCGTTTCGGCGCCGAGTTCACGGCGTACGAGCCAGAGGGCGAGGTCGAGGCCCGAGGTGATGCCGCCCGCGGTGACCAGGTCGCCGTCGTCCACGACCCGCGCCGTCTTCAGCACGCCGCCCTGCTCCGCCAGGTCGGGCCGCGCCCGGTGGTGGGTGGTGCACGGCCGCCCTCGGGTCAGCCCGGCGGCGGACAGCAGCATGACGCCCGTACACACCGCGGCGACGGTGAGCCCGGGCCGTACCGCCGCGGCCAGGGGCCCGCGGCAGTGTGCCCCGGCGGATCTCGGCCCACACGCCGGGGTCCTCCCGCCGCGCGTATCCCCCGCCCGGTACGACGAGCACGTCGGCCTCGTGCGGGGACCAGCCGTGCGGGACCTGGACCGTCGTGCCGTAGGCGGCGCGCGCCGGGCCCGGGGCGGAGACGGTGACGTAGCGGACGTCGATCGCGCGCTTCGTGAAGAACCGGGCAGCGGAGAAGACCTCGTACGGGGCGGCGAAGTCGAGTTCCTCGACTCCGTCGAACATGACGAGGTGCACGCGCAGGGGTTTCCCGTCCGCCGCCGCCGCGGGATGCCCGGATGCGGCGGTCGCGGAGGCCGCCTGCGCGCCGGCGCTTCCGGCGAGGCCGGTGACCGCCGCGGTGGCGCCGAGGGCGGTGGAGGAGCGGAGCAGGTCCCGCCGGTTCATCGTGTGGTCCCGGTGTCGTGGGCGGGCCGGCGCGGTCCGGGTACGGCCGCCGGGGCCGCGGTCAGGCGCGCGCGGAGGGCGGCGCGGTCGGGCTTGCCGGCCGGGGTCAGCGGCAGCTCGGGGACGAGGAGGAGCCGCTCGGGGTGTTTGCGCCGGTCGAGGCCGCGGCCGACGAGGTGGGCGCCGAGGGCCTCCAGGGTGGGGGCGCGGTCGGCGTGCGGCACCACGCAGGCCGCAAGGCGCTCGCCCATCAGCGCGTCCGGGACGCCGACGCACACCACGTCGCGGACCTCGGGGTGCGAGGTGAGCTCCCGCTCGACCTCGGCCGGGCTGATGTTGGCGCCGCCGCGGATGACGACGTCCTTGAGGCGGCCGACCACGTGCAGCACTCCCCCGTCGTCCAGGAAGCCGAGGTCGCCGGTGCGGACCCAGCCGTCGGGAGTGCGGTAGCGGGCGTCGAGTTCGGGGGCGCCGACGTAGCAGAGGGGGGTCATGGGCCCCCGGGCGATGATCTCCCCGACGCGGCCCGCCGGGAGCGGCTCGCAGGTGTCCGGGTCGGTGATGCGGATGTCGGCGACCCTCGGGTCGGGGCGGCCGGCGACGACTCCGTGGCAGTCGGACGGCGGGGTCCGGTGGTCCAGTCCCGTATGGCAGTTGACGCCGTCGGCGGATCCGTAGAGGTTCACCACCGGACAGCCGAAGGCCTCGGCGGCGTCCGCCGCGGTCGTCTCGTCGAGCGGTGCCCCGCCGAGGACCAGGGCGGTGGGCGCGGGCAGCTTCCCACCGGTCTCGGCGAGCCGGTCGAGCATCATCCGCACCATGGTCGGCACGCCGAGAACGTGGGTGGGCCGGTGCTCCCGGATCGCGGCCAGGGCGGCGTCGGCGGTGAAGTGGTCGAGGAGGACGAGGGTACCGCCGTGCCGGGCGAGGGTGACGGCGGTGCCGTTGGAGCCGAAGGCGGTGGACAGGGGCACCATGAACAGGCAGCGCGGCGGCCGGCCGTCGGGGATGAGCGAGGCGAGGAAGTTGCCGCGGCCGCCGGCCAGCGCGTTGTGCGAGTAGGCGACCATCTTGGGCTCGGCCTCGGACCCGGAGGAGACGAGGATCCGGGCGGCGCTGTCGGGGTCGGGCCGGGCGGGGGTGAATCCGGTCGGGTCGGTCCGTGTCAGCGAGGCCAGCGGAATCGTTCCCTCGGGAGCGTTGCCCGGCCCTGCGGCAATGACGTGGGCCAGCGCGGGCAGCCGCGCCGACAGGGCGTGCAGCTCGGCGGCGTGGCGGCAGCCCCGGTGTTCGGCAACCGCGATGACGGCGACGGCACCGGCCCGGTGCAGCAGGCCCGCGGCCTCCCCGGCGCCGCGGCCGGCCGGGAAGGGCAGCCCGACCGCGCCCAGCGCGGCGATCGCGAGGTCGGCGATGACGGCATTGCGCTGGTCGGGCAGTTGGACGCCGACCACGTCGCCCGGCCGGACGCCGAGGTCCCGGAGGCCGGCGGCCAGCGAGCGCGCCTTGCGGTCGAGGGCGGTGTAGCAGAGGGCGCCCTTGGCGTCGAGGACGGCGGTGCGGTGCGGGTCCGCGATCTGGTGGGCCCGCTGGAGGCTGTAGAGGTCGAGGTCCGGGCAGGTCCCGTCGACCGCCCACGAGCGGCGCAGTGCGGCGGGCAGCAGGTCGTGCAGGACGGGCCGGGCGGAGGCGGTCATGCGAAGCTCCACGGGTCGGGAACGGCGGGGGCACCGTGCGCATCGCGGCCGATCGAGCCGGCGAAACGCGGATCGCGGTGCAGTGCGGCGAGGTCGGTGGTGACCGCCGTGGCGGTGAGGCCGCGGGTTCGCAGCCGGGGCAGGGCCTGGTCCGTGGGGAGTTCCCGGACGGCGTCGGCGACGGCCGCGACCACGGCCGCGCAGTCGTCGCCCGGGGCGATCAAGCCGTCGGCCGTCGGCAGCGGACGCCGGAAGCCGGCCGGCCGGCGGGGTTCCCCGCCGGAGGCGGCCCGGCGCAGTGCGGGGGCCGTGAGGAGGTCGGCGGCGCCCAGGAGGGAGGAGTCGACGCGGACGGCCCGGCCGGTGCGTTCGCGCAGCAGCAGTCCGGCGAGGACGGCCTCGGCGCCGGTCAGCCCGCCCAGGACGTCGAGCAGCGTCATGAGGGAGGGGGCAGGCGGTTCCCCGTCCGGGCGGACCGCCTCGCCGACCCCGGTGCGGGCTTGGACCATGAAGTCGGTGCCCATGGGGGCGTCGTCGATCCGGCCGGCCCAGCCGCTGGTGTACGCGTACACGAGCGCGGGCTGTACGGCCGTCAGGTGCTCGGCGTCCAGGCCGAGTTCACCGGCCTTGCCGGGGGCCCAGTTGTGCAGGAAGGCGTCGGCGCCGGCCACCAGCTCGTACAGCGCGCGCCGGCCGCCCGGCGCCTTGATGTCGATCTCCACGGCCTGCTTGCCGCGGTTGAGGGCGAGCCAGCGCGCGGACGTCCCCGAGCAGGCGGGCGGCATGCCGCGCAGCGGGTCGCCGCCCGGGGGTTCGACGCGGATGACCTCGGCGCCGAGCAGGCCGAGCAGGTGCGCGGCGAGCGGGGCCTGGATGCGGCGGCCGGCCTCCACGACGGTGAGCCCGGCCAGCGGGCGGCCCGGCGGCGGGGCCGGTCTGCGGCGCACGGCGGTTCCGGGGTCCGCCGGGGCCGTGCCGCGCGGGTCCAGGGTCCAGGGGGCCGCCCCGTCGTGTTCGGCGGCCCGCTCGGCCAGGGTCCGCAGGACGCACACGTCGGCCCCGGCGTCGGCGGCGGCCTGCCGGATCCGCGCGAGGGCGTGGGACCGGGTGGTGCGGTGGAGGGCCTCCGGGAGAGGCGCGCAGGCCGTGGCGTAGCGGAACTGGAAGGGGCGCCAGCCGGCCCGCAGGGCGTCGGCGGGGGCGTCCAGGGCGCGCCAGAAAGCGGCCCACGCCCCTGCGTCGAGGGTCTCCAGCTCGAACAGGACCCCCTCGGCGGAGGTGAAGGGCGGCCCTCCGGGAGCGGCTGATACGGCCTCGGCCTCGTCCGCCCCGGCGGCCGCGAGGTACTGGGAGACGGCGAGCAGCCCGGCGTGGTCGGCGCGGGTTTCGACCCGGGCGGGGGTGCCGCCGCGGGCCTGGGCGAGGAGCCCGGCGAGGAGTCCCTGCACGGTGAGGATGCCGGTGGCGGTGGCGGCGTAGTCGGCCGCCAGGCCGCGCGGTGCGCCGTCACGGCGGCCGTGGACGGCCATGATCCCGGTGGCCGCCTGGACGGTCGCCTCGTCGGCGATCCCCGATCCGGGCGCCGCCCACGCGGTGGCCGCCTCGGCCGGGGCGAAGTCCGGGCCGGTGAGCACGAAGTGCCCGGCGGGCGCGGTGTGCCCGGCGGATGCGGGGTGCCCGGCGGATGCGGCGGCCGGGTCGGCCGAGGTCGCCTGCTGCGCGCCGAGGAGCCGGAGGTGGTCCGCGACGACCTCCGTGATCTGCGGGGCCCCCGAGACGTCGAAGCGCAGGGTGTCGAGTGGCCGGACCGTCCTCGTGGTGACTGGTGACGCCATGCCTCTCCTCTCCGGGCGCGGTGGTGTGGTCCGCCCGAGGTCGTGTGGAACGCGGGAACCCGTCGGGGCTCGCGCCCGACCAGTTCCACGGAAGAGTCAGTCGGACAGCCGTTCCCACGGGTTCCCGGCGAACTGGAGGAAAACCGTGCCGAGTCGAGACCGTTCAGCGCCCGTACGGGGCCAGGAGGTGCCGGATGCCGGGCCGTTGCGGGAGCGCGTCGAGGAGTTCACGCGGACCCGGGTGCTGCCGCAGGAGCCCGTACTGGACGCGGGCGGCCCCGCGGCGGCGGCCGTCCGGGCACGGCTGCGGTGCGACGCCCGGGACGCCGGGCTGTGGGCGCTGCCGCTGCCGGCCGAACTGGGCGGCGGGGGCCTGACGCTGGCTCAGTACGCCGGGGCGGCGGAGGCCGAGGGTGCGAGCGACCACGGGCCGGCGGTCCTGGGCTCCGCCCCGCTGCTGGACGTCCGGATGCTCACCCGGTACGGCGACCCCGCCGTCCGGGAGCGGTACCTGGAGCGGATCGTCGCCGGGGAGCTGCGCGCCTGCTACGCGATGACCGAGCCCGACGTGCCGGGCACCGACCCGTTCCTGACCGGGACCCGGGCCCGGCAGCAGGCGGACGGCAGCTGGTGCGTCACCGGCCGCAAGTGGTTCACCTCGGGGGCCGCGGACGCGGACCTGGTCACCGTGCTCGCCCGCACCGACGGCGGCGACGGCGAGAGCGACGGCCTGTCGCTGCTGCTCGTGCCCACCGCCTCGCCCGGACTCCGCTTCGTGCGCGAACTGCCGGTGCTGGGTGCGGCCGGCCAGGGGGAGATCGAGCTGGACCGGGTCGTCGTGCCCGGCCACCACCTGCTGGGCGAGCGCGGCCAGGCCCTCGCCATCGCCGGCGAGCGGCTCCAGCTCGGCCGGACGCTGCGCTGTCTGCGGTGGCTCGGCCAGGCACGGCGCGCCTTCGACCTGATGTGCGGGCGGGCCGTCGCCCGGACCGGGTCGCGCGGCCCCCTCGCCGGGCACCAGCTCGTGCAGCAGCACGTCTTCGACGCCCTGCTGGCCCTGCGCAGCGCGCGGCCCCTGGTGTACGAGGCGGTCGCCCTGCTCGACGCAGGGCAGGAGGCGCACACCGAGGTGGGCCTGGCCAAGGTCGCTGCGGCCCGGATGCTCCAGCAGGTCGCCGATGCCGCGATCCAGGTCCACGGCGCCGCCGGACTCGGACCGGACACCCCGCTGCCCGCCTTGTTCCGAGCGGGGCGGGCGGCACGCATCCTCGACGGCCCGGACGAACTCCACATCACATCGGTGGCCCGCCGCGTCCTGCGCGAGTACGAACAACGCACCACCGCGTCCCGCTGAGGCGGGGCCCCAAGGCGCGTTCGACGCGGGGCCCGCGCCGGCGGTGTTCGGCGTGCTCCTCCTCCCGGCCACGCGGAGGGGACGTTCACGATCTCCATCGTGCCGGCGGCCTCGGCGGGGAGGTCCGACACACGCCGGACGCGGGCGTCGGCGTTGTCTGCCGGTCGCGGACCGGGACGAGGGAGTCCACGCGCCGCAACCGGTCGACAGGCGGGGCCGTCGCCCGGGAGGTCCCGAAGAGCGGGGCGAGCTGCCGTATTGCGAGGTTCGCGCGGGAGTGGACGGGGCGGCGCCCCGCTCCCGGACCACCTTCACCGGCTTCGTGAGCCGGTCCGTCCGCAATCCCGTGAACGTCCGCCTGCACGAGTTCGGCCCGCAACCCCCCACCCGCGCAGGCGGAATGCCTCGGTCCGGGTCGTCCGCAACACCCTCAGGCCTCGGTGGCGTCGGTCAGGCCGGTGAGGGTGGCCAGGCCGAGGGCGAGGAAGAAGTCGCCCCAGATCAGCTCGTGCCGCACGGCCGTGCCCTCCCGAGCGTCGTAGCAGCCGTCGAGCAGCATGCCGGCGGGGCGGGCACCGCCTTCGCCGGAGAGGTGGGTCTCGGCCAGGTGACGCAGGATCGCGGCGGCCCGCCTCCGCAGCCGTTCGGCGCGCCCGGTGTCGGTGTGGGCCAGTTTCAGCAGGGCCACGGCGTTGACGGCCGCGGCGGATGTGTCGCACGGCCCGTCGGGGTGCGCGCTGTCGGCAGGCGGCACGAACGGGCCGTCGAGCACGCCGGGCGTGGCGAGGAGTTCCTCGGCGGCCCCGCGGAGCCGGTCCGGCCGCCAGGCGGCCGCCGCAGGGTTCAGCAAGGCGTCGGCGACGGCCAGCAGCAGCCAGGACCGGCCGCGGCTCCACCCCGGCGGGGGCTCCGCGCACGGCTGCCATCCCGCCCCGGGCGTGACCCGCCAGGCCGGGTACGCGCCCCCGGATTCCCCGGCCCGGGCCAGGCACAGGTCGAGGTGCCGGTGGAGGTGGTCTCCGGCAGCCCGCACCCCCTCCGGGCCTGCGGCGGCGAGCAGTTGCACCGTGCCGGGGACCCCGTCGGCGCGGGCCTGCAGCCGGTTCCCGCCGAGGGCGGAGCCCCAGGGCACCAGGCCGAGACCGGGGTCGGCGTCCGCGAGGCAGGCGCGGGCTCCGCGCCGGCGCAGTGCGGCCGCCTCCCGGTCGCCGGCGGCGAGCGCGGTCCCGTACCAGAGGATCAGGCCGCGGGTGGCCGTGTCGGCGTCGGCCCACGGGGCCAGGCGCCGGGTGCACCCCGCGGCCGCACTCCGGTCCTCGGCGCTGCCGCTCCAACCGGCCCGCAGCCACAGCAACCCCGCCCAGAAGCCGCCCGTCCAGGAACCCCGGGCGGTGGTGGTCCAGAGGCCGGTGGCCGGGTCGGCGAAAAGGGGAAAGCGCTCCCCGACCGCGGCCCGGGTGACAGCCACCCGATTCAGGACGGCCGCCAGCGCATCCCCCGCCCATCCGGGACCCCCGCCCGTGGGACCCGGGCCCGGATGGTCACCGGCCAGGCCCTGGCCCTGACGGGCGCCGGTCACGTCCGCGCCCCGGACGTCCGCCGACATGCCCGAGCCGTGGCGGTCGGGCCGGGCCGGGGCTCGGTGGCTGCTCGGCCGGTTCGGGGCGGGGCCGGCGGCGGTCATGCGGGAGTCTCCGCGGTGCGGCGGTGGTCGCGGACGGCCCAGGCGATGGCCACGGCGGCGGCCGCGGCGAACTCCGCCGCCACCAGCAGCCAGCCGGCGCCGTACCGGCCGGCCTCCGCGAGCAGACCGAAGAGCGGCGGCCCGACGGCGAATCCGGCGAAGAATCCGGCGGCGACGAGTGCCGAGTCCTGGCCGGCCCTCCCGGCGACGGCCCGCTGCATCACCAGCACCATGGACACCGCGTTGCCCGAGACGGCGAACACCCCGACGCCGACGGCCGCCGCCCAGGCCAGCGGGGCGGCGTACACCGCGGCCGCCAGCAGCAGCGCGGCGCCGACCGCGCCGGCCGCGAGCCCCCCGGGCAGCCACTCGGCGCGCCCGGGCCGGGCCGTCCGCGACCAGCCCACCCGCCCCGCGATACCGGCCACGCCCAGGACGGCGACGAGCGCCCCGGCCGGGGTCGGCCCCATGCCGAGTTCCCGTACGCCGAACAGCGCGAGGTAGGTGTTGACCGAGGCGATGCCGGCACCCAGCAGCAGCGAGAACGCCGCCAGCCAGGCGACGTGGCCGCGCGGCAGCAGCGGTGCCGCGGGGGCGCCGGCCGGCGGGGGCGGGTCCGCGGGCAGGGACCGGGCGGCCCACAGCGCGACCGCCGCGGCCGCCGCGGCGGCCGCCCAGACCGCGCCGCGCCAGCCGATGTCGGCGGCCAGCGCCGTGAGGGGCAGTCCTGCGGCGAAGGCCCCGAGTTGGACGCCGGACTGCTTCATGCCGGTCACTGCACCGCGCCGGGCCGGCGCGACGGCGGCGAGGACGGCCTTGTTGGTGGCGGGGTTCGCCAGGGCCTGCGGCAGTCCGCCGAGGGCGACCGCCACCAGCAGCACCCCGGCGCCGGGCGCCACCGCGATCAGGGCGAGCGCGGCGGTCGTGACCAGCAGCAGGGCGACGAGGGCGCGCCGCGGACCGGTCCGGTCGACCAGGCGTCCGCTGACCGGGGACAGCACGGCGGCGGTGCCGAAGCCGACCGTCGTCGTGAGGCCCAGCAGGGTCGCGGAGACCTCCAACTCGTCCACCAGGCGCGGCCCGAGCGCACCCAGCAGGAACAGCTGGAGCATCGAGAACCCCATGGCGCAGGTGAGCAGCGCGGTCGGCGGGCGGCGCTCCGGAGGGCCGCCGCCTGCCTCCGCCGCCGCGTCCGGGGCAGGGGCCTGCTCCACGCCGTTCTCCCTTCTCACCGTCTCCATACCGTTTCGGCGGCCCGTGGCCGTGGGACAGAAGTCGGAAGCGGCAACTCGCGGGTTCCGGAGGTGACTTGTGACGTACAACACAGCCGTCGAAACGGAATGGCAGTCGCCGACTTGTCCGCACCGACCTGTGTTCGCCGGATCCGGGAGTGCGAGGATGAGCCCGTTATGACCTCTGACCGATGGTGTCGAGCAGTGCGGGCCGCGGTGTTCGCGGCCACGTGTGTGCTGCTCGCGGCCATCGGCCACACCCTCATGTCGGGCGCCGGTGTACCGGGTTGGGCGCTGGCCGCGGCTTTCGCCACGACGGCAGGCGCGGCATGGGCCCTCGCGGGCCGGGAGCGGCGCCTGTCGGCCGTGACCGCCGCCGCCGTCGCCGTCCAGGGGGTGCTGCACGAACTGTTCTCGTTGGCGCAGGCCCCCGTTCCGCATCCGCCGGTGCACTCCACGGCGGCGGGCATGGGCGGCGGCCACGGCACGCCCCGCGAGCACGGTGCAGCCGGGACCGTCGGCATGGACGGCATGGACGGCATGGCCGGTACGGCCGGGCCCGACGGCATGCACGGCATGCACGGCACGGCCGGCATGTCGGGGAGCGGCATGCTCGCGGCGCACCTGCTGGCCGCCCTCCTGTGCGGCCTGTGGCTCGCGTACGGCGAGCAGGCCGCGTTCCGTATCCTGCGGGCGCTCGCCGGCTGGTTCCTCGCACCGCTGGGGCTGCTGCCCCGCCTGACCGCCCATCCCCATCGGCCACGCCTCCGCTCGCGGCGGCCGCACCGCGGTTCCGCGCTCCGCCGGCTGCTGCTCGCCCATGCGTTCGGCACCCGGGGTCCGCCGTCCGGGATCGCTGTCGTCTGACAGCCGGCCCACCCGAAGGCTGCGGATCACCCCCGCGCTTCGGGTCTCGGCCCTGCCTTCCGGCAGCGGCCGTACGACGCACCGGACCCGCCGATCGCGCCGGTCCGGATCCCGACACCTTTAAGGACCTGTGGCGATGACCCCTGCCCTCAGCCTGCCCGTTGCGCCCACCGCACCCGCCGTGCCCGCCCGCGCCCCTCGCCGCCCGCGCCCCTCGCACTCGTCGCACGCGGACCGCACCGCGCGTGCCGCGTACTGCGAGGAACAGGTGACGCGGCTGGCGCTCGCCGCGCGCGGCGGCGACCCCCGCGCCGTGGACGGGTTCGTCCGGGCCCTGCACCGGGACGTGTGGCGCTACGTGGCGTACCTGAGTGCCGACCGGCAGGCTGCCGACGACCTCACGCAGGAGACGTTCCTGCGGGCCCTCGGCAGTCTGCACCGGTTCGAGGGCCGCTCCTCCGCCCGCACCTGGCTGCTCTCCATCGCCCGGCGCACCGTTGCGGACAGCCTCCGCTACGCCGCTGCCCGGCCCAAGGTGTCCGACCGCGACGACTGGCAGGCCGCCGCGGAGCAGTGCCAGCCCCGCGGCGTGCCGGGCTTCGAGGACGGCATAGCGCTCGCCGAACTCCTGGCGGCGATCCCGGGCGAGCGTCGGGAGGCCTTCGTCCTCACCCAGTTGCTGGGGCTGCCGTACGTCGATGCCGCGAAGGCCATCGGCTGCCCGGTCGGCACGGTCCGCTCCCGGGTGGCTCGGGCGCGGACGTCGCTGAACGAGCTGCTGGCGGTGTCTGCGTAGCCGGTCGGCGCCCGGGTCCTACGGCCGTAGGACCCGGGGCTTGAGCCGAGCCGGAGCCGACGCTTTGTCTGCGCTGACATGACGTAACCCTTTTCCGGCCGATCAGCCGGTGCCACGGATGTGGCACCGGCTGATGGATCCAACCCCTCTCAAGGATGCCCATCGCAACTTCCGTGCGGCTTTGCATTCTTTACCGCAAGGAATACAAGACACCGCACAGGAGCCGCGCCCCCCGAGAGGGATGGGCTGCCCACCGGTTGGATGCTTCTAGTGATGCAGGGGCAAGACATATGCCGCAAGAGTGAGGGTGGTTCATCACCCATTCGAGGGAGCGCAGTGGGCCCCGGCTTCGATGCCACCGGGAAATCACTGCTGCTTGATTCGGCTGAAATAAGGTTCCGGGATTGCCCGGAGTGTTACCGACGGGGTGTCCATTTGACGACCGTACGCGCCGGTCGTGCGGGGTTCTTGCCCGTCGGTGCCGGATGACGTCTCTTTCCGCTCCGTTCGACGGGGCGGCGCGGCTTGATCGGTTCGCAGAGAAACGATCCCTCGGCGAGCCGCTTCACCTATGGCCCTTACTTTCCATGGGAGTTGGCCCGAGAGTCCCCTTCGCGCGCCGCGGGCGCTGCCGAGACTTCCACCGTTTCACGGTGGGGTGACAGCCGGGGAATTTTTTGAACCGGCAGGAAGGTCCGCCACACCGGGCGAATCTCATCAGGAATGGTGAACGCGCCGATCCGAAAGCCCTAAGGTTCACTCTTTGCCGGGGTGAAGAAGCTGTGCGGGCCACCGGAGTACCGGCGCGCGATGCGTTCCGGCGTCGCCGACGGAACAGGGACAACCGGCGCTTGGCGGTGGCGGGTTGGGCTTCCGGTTCGGGGCCGGGTGGCTGTGGGCCGGGCTGCGTGCGGAGCCGGCTCGCCGGCTCCGGCCTCCGGGCATGCCAGTGGCCCGGCCGGCAGCCGGGCCACTGGACGTGCGTGTCACTCGTAGGTGAATCCGCCCGCCACGTTCGCGCTCCCGGACGGAGTGGTCACGACGACCGCCACGTTGCCGACGGCGCCTGCCGGTGTCAGGCCGGCGAGCACGGTGCCGCTGGCGTCGACGACGACGTTGGTGGCGGCGACGCCACCGAAGGTGACCGACGCCCCGGTGAGGTTCGCGCCGACGATGACGAACGGCGTCCCACCGATGACCGGACCGACCACCGGGGTGATCGACGCCACGATCGGCGCAGCCAGCGCGGTGTAGGTGAACCCGCCGGCGACGTTCACGCTGCCGAAGGGAGTGGTCACCTGGACGGCCACGTTGCCGGCGGCTCCAGGAGGCGTCAGGCCTGAGAGGAAGGTGCCGCTGGCGTCGACGACGACGTTCGTGGCGGCGACGCCACCGAAGGTGACCGACGCCCCGGTGAGGTTCGCGCCGACGATGACGAACGGCGTCCCACCGAGGACCGGACCGGTCGTCGGGATGATGGAGGTCGCGATCGGCGCAGGCGGGGCGGTGTAGGTGAACCCGCCGGCGACGTTCACGCTGCCGAAGGGAGTGGTCACCTGGACGGCCACGTTGCCGGCGGCTCCAGGAGGCGTCAGACCGGTCAGCAGGACCCCGCCGATGACGTTGACGTTGGTGGCCGGGACGCCGCCGAAGGTGACCGACGCGCCGGTGAGGTTGGTGCCGACGATGGTGAACGGCGTCCCGCCGGTGGTCGGCCCGCTCGGCGGGGTGATGCCCAGGACTGTGGGGGTGGGGGGTTGCGGCGCCACGTAGGTGTAGGTGGTGGG
>NZ_JACBGN010000073.1 GCF_013401435.1 Streptomyces sp. BR123 | reverse complement strand
GCCCCTTCCCGAAACCGGGGCCACGCCCCGGACCCCCTCCCGCTGGAGTCGAAGCCGCGGGCCGTTCGTGGCTGGTCGCGCAGTTCCCCGCGCCCCTGACGGGGCGCCCCGTCAGGGCTTCGCGGGGTCGCTCGGCGTGAACCCGGAACGCACCATGGCCCGGATCCTCGCCGAGGACGCCCGCTGACGTGCAGCGGGCGGACCGGCGGGGACCCGGGCCAGGGGCGGGGCCGAGGCCTCAGGAGGTGTAGAGCGCCTCGATCTCGTCCGCGAAGTCCTTCGCGACCACGTTGCGCTTCAGCTTCAGCGACGGCGTGATGTGGCCCGACTCCTCCGTGAACTGGGAAGGCAGAATGCGGAATTTCCGCACCGATTCCGCCTTGGAGACCGCCGCATTGCCGTCGTCCACGGCCTTCTGGACGGCGGCAATGAGGTCCGCGTCCTCGCGCAGGTCCGCCGCCGTCGAGCCGGCCGGCTTGCCGTTCTCCGCGGCCCAGCGGCCGAGGAACTCCTCGTCGAGGGTGACCAGTGCCCCCACGAAGGGCCGCGCGTCGCCGACCACCATGCACTCCGCAACGAGCGCGTGCGCCCGGATCCGGTCCTCGATCACCGCGGGGGCGACGTTCTTGCCGCCCGCCGTGACGATGAGCTCCTTCTTGCGGCCGGTGATGGTGAGGTAGCCGTCCTCGTCGAGGGTGCCGACGTCGCCGGTGTGGAACCAGCCGTCGGTGAGCGCCTCGGCGGTCGCCGACTCGTTCTGCCAGTAGCCCCGGAAGACCTGCTCGCCGTGCAGCAGCACCTCGCCGTCGTCGGCGATCCGCACCACCGAGCCGGGCAGCGGCTGGCCGACCGAGCCGATCTTCGGCCGGTCCCACGGGTTGAACGCGGTCGCCGCGCAGGACTCCGTCAGGCCGTAGCCCTCCAGCACCGTGAAGCCGATGCCGCGGAAGAAGTGGCCGAGGCGCTCGCCGAGCGGGGCGCCGCCGGAGATCGCGTACTCGCCGCGCCCGCCGAGGACCGCGTGCAGCTTGCGGTAGACCAGCTTCGAGAACAGCTTGTGCCTCAGCCGCAGGCCGAAGGACGGGCCGGCCGGGGTGTCCAGGGCCCGGCTGTACGCGATGGCCGTCTCGGCCGCCGCGTCGAAGATCCTGCCCTTGCCGTCCGCCTGGGCCTTGGCGCGCGCCGAGTTGTAGACCTTCTCGAACACGCGCGGCACGCCGAGGATCAGCGTCGGCCGGAAGGACTGCAGTTCGTCGGTCAGGTTCTTGATGTCCGGTACGCAGCCCAGTCGGATCGGCGCCAGTACCGCCGCCACCTCCACCAGGCGCCCGAAGACGTGCGCGGCGGGCAGGAACAGCAGCACCGAGCACTCGCCGGTGCGGAAGAGCGGGCTCAGCCGCTCCACCACGTTGCCGCACTCGGCGAAGAAGTTGCGGTGGGTGAGCACGCAGCCCTTGGGGCGGCCCGTGGTGCCCGAGGTGTAGACGATGGTGGCCGGGTCGTCGGCGTTCGCCAGCGAGCTGCGCTCGTCGACCTCGGCGTCGGGGATCCCGGCGCCCGCGGCCTTGAGCGCCTCGACGGCGCCCTGCTCGATCTCCCAGACCTCGCGCAGCTCCGGCAGGCGGTCGCGCAGCGAGGCCACGGCCTCGCTGTGGCCCGGGCCCTCCACGACGACCGCGACGGCCCCGGAGTCGCCGAGGATCCACTGGACCTGCTCCGGCGAACTGGTCTCGTAGACGGGGACGGTGACGCC
Source organism: Streptomyces sp. BR123 (assembly GCF_013401435.1). GTDB lineage: Bacteria > Actinomycetota > Actinomycetes > Streptomycetales > Streptomycetaceae > Streptomyces. The sequence continues at coordinate 26,172 of NZ_JACBGN010000073.1, read as the reverse complement.
GCCCGCGGTCCAGATCGCGAAGTCGATCAGCACCCACTCGTAGCGGGTGCGGGAGATGAGGCCGATCCGGTCGCCGGGCCGGACACCGGCTGCGATCAGCCCCTTGGCGGTGGCGCGGACCTCGGCGAGGAACTCCTTCGCCGTGACGTCCTCCCACCGGCCGCCGGCCTTGCGCCCCATGACAGCGGTGTCGGGGTGCTGCGCTGCGTTGCGGCGGATGAGATCCGTCAGGTTCCCGTCCGACGGGACCTCGTACAGGGCCGGAAGGCTGAACTCGCGCAAGACAACTGCTCCTCTGGGCGCCATCGCCACCGTGTGGACCGACCGGACGTTACCCACCGGTAGTGGGTTCCCGATAGAGGGAACCGGCCAGATGTTCCGTGCGTCACATGACGCGGCACTGCCCTGCCGACATTAGTCGACCAAGTCAACGACTCGGAAGTAACCGCAGGTAGGACCCCTGGCGGCACCGCCTCTACCCGCCCCCCTGCAGGCCCCCTAGGGTGGCCCCATGGGTGGCAGCACAGGTGGCAGGAAAAGCGGTACGCGCGTCCACGTCGTCAGCGACGTCCACGGCAACAGCGAGGCGCTCGCACGCGCCGGGGACGGCGCCGACGCGCTGATCTGCCTCGGTGACCTCGTCCTCTTCCTCGACTACGCCGACCACTCCCGCGGCATCTTCCCCGACCTCTTCGGCGTCGAGAACGCCGACCGGATCGTCGAACTGCGCACCGCCCGCCGCTTCGACGAGGCCCGCGCCTTCGGCCGCCGGCTCTGGCAGGGCCTGGACCGGGAACGGCTGATCGAGGAGGCGGTCCGCCGCCAGTACGCCGAGATGTTCGCCGCGTTCCCGCAGCCCACGTACGCCACCTACGGCAACGTCGACATGCCGGGCCTGTGGCAGGAGTACGCCGGCCCCGGCACCACCGTCCTCGACGGCCAGCGCGTGGAGATCGGCGGCCGCGTCTTCGGCTTCGTCGGCGGCGGCCTGCCCTCCCCGATGCGCACCCCGTACGAGATCGACGAGGAGGAGTACGCCGCCAAGGTCGAGGCCCTCGGCGAGGTGGACGTGCTGTGCTCGCACATCCCGCCGGAAGTCCCCGAACTCTGCTACGACACCGTCGCCCGCCGCTTCGAGCGGGGCAGCGAGGCCCTGCTCGCCGCGATCCGCCGGACCCGGCCCCGGTACGCCCTCTTCGGGCACGTGCACCAGCCGCTGGTCCGGCGGATGCGGATCGGCGGCACGGAATGCGTGAACGTCGGGCACTTCGCCGCCACCGGAAGGCCCTGGGCCATGGAGTGGTGACCTCCGCACGCACGGTAGCCTGCACGCGGCGGCCGCAGGCCGCACACACCCTCGAAATCCCCCAGCTGCCGCTGGGAGGTGCCCCCAGTCCCGGAGGAGCGACCCCGATGGCGGAACACACCAGCTCGAGCATCACGATCGATGCGGCGCCGGCCGACGTCATGGCCGTGATCGCCGACTTCGCCCGCTACCCCGAGTGGACCGGCGAGGTGAAGGAGGCCGAGGTGCTGTCGACCGACGACCGGGGCCGCGCCGAGAAGGTCCGCCTCCTCCTCGACGCCGGTGCGATCAGGGACGACCACACCCTCGCCTACACCTGGAAGGGCGCGGACGAGGTCAGCTGGACCCTCGACAAGTCCCAGATGCTGCGCCAGCTCGACGGCTCCTACCGGCTCGCCCCCGTCGCCGGCGGCACGCGCACCGAGGTCACCTACCAGCTGACCGTGGACGTCAAGATCCCCATGCTCGGCATGATCAAGCGCAAGGCCGAGAAGGTCATCATCGACCGGGCCCTGGCCGGCCTGAAGAAGCGCGTCGAATCGACCGAGTCGGCCTGATCCGCGTGCACACCCTGCTCGTCACCGGCCCCGGCGGGGCCGGGCGGACCACCGTCGCCGCGGCCACCGCGGCCGCCGCCGCCCGGGCCGGGCAGCGGGTGCTGGTGCTGTCCTGCGACCCCGCCCCCTGCGGGGTCCCCGCGGAGCCCGGCGGCCCCGGGGATCCCGGCGGCCCCGGCCGCCCCGCGGACCCCGTCACCGCACTGGCCGGGGCGCCCGCCGGCGAGCCCGTCGAGGTCGCCCCCGGGCTCACCGCGGTACCCGCCGGCGGCATCCTGGTGGCCCGCGTCGACTCCGGCGGGGAGTTCCGCGCCGAACTCGCCGCTCTCCAGGAACGCGGCTCCACCCTCCTCGGCATGCTCGGCTCCCGCCCGCTCGGGTCCGAGGAGCTCACCGAACTGCCCGGCGCCGAGCAGTTCGCCCTGCTGCGCGCCCTGCGGCGGGCCGCCACCGCGCCCGGCACCGACCTCGTCGTCGTCGACCTGCCGCCCCTGCACCAGGCCCTCGCCACCCTGGCCCTGCCCGGGCAGCTGCGCCGCTACCTGGCCCGGCTGCTCCCCGCCGAACGGCAGGCCGCGCGTGCCCTGCGCCCCGTCCTGGCCCAGCTCGCCGGCGTGCCCATGCCCGCGCAGTGGCTGTACGAGGCCGCCGCCCGCTGGGACGAGGAGCTGGCCGCCGTCCAGCGGATCGTCGAGGCCGGCACCACCTCCCTGCGGCTGGTCGCCGAACCGGGACCCGCCGCCGACGCCTCCTTGCGGACCGGGCTGCTCGGAGCCGCCCTCCTGCAACTGCCCGTCGGCGGGATCGTCGCCAACCGCATGGTTCCCAGGGGGTCGCCCGACCCCTGGCTCGCCGGGCTCGCCGCCGAGCAGGAGAAGTACGCCGCCCGGTGGGCCGCCGACGCCGACCGGCCCGTGGTCCCGCTGCCGCACCTCGGCCGCGCCCCGCGCGGCCCGGAGGACCTGGCGCTGCTCGCCGGGACCGCCGGGCTCGTGCCCGGCGCCCCGCCGGCCCGCCGCGACTGGGCCGTCGAGGACCGGCTCGCCGAGGACGGGGTACTCGTCTGGGCGGTTCCGCTGCCCGGCGCCCACAAGCGCGACCTCGACCTCGTCCGGCGCGGCGACGAGCTGCTGATCGCGGCCGGCCCGCACCGGAGGATCGTTTCCCTGCCCTCCGCGCTGCGCCGCTGCACCGTCACCGGCGCCGCCCTCACCGACGGCGTGCTGCGCATCCGCTTCACCCCCGACCCGGCACTGTGGCCCAGCAGGCACTGAACGGCGTACCCCCGTTCGGGTAACGTCGAAAGCAGTACACGGTAAACACGTACACGAAACGCAGTACCGAGCCGTACACAACCCGTACGCACCGCACCACACCGCACGTCCCGCAGCTGCCGCAGGAGAGTCCGCCATGAGCGAGGCCACCGAACGTCCCGCCGACGACGACGCCTGGGCCACGGCCTGCGCCGAGGACCTCGCCGCCGAGAAGGAGCGCCGCCGCTCCGCGCACGGCACCACCGGCACCCCCTCCGGGACCGGAACCGCCGCCGAAGAGCTGTTCAAGCTGTTCGAGGCCGTCGCCGACAAGGTCTCCGCCCTGAACAACCCGCTGCTCGGAGCCGGCGCCCAGGGCGCCGTCCGGCAGATCGTCGACCAGGCCAAGGCCGCGGCCAAGCCCGTCGTCGAGCGCAACCCCGAGGTATTCGGCCACCTCGCGGCGGCCGGAGCCGAGCTCCTCGCCGCCTACCGCTCGGCCGTCGAAGGCCACGAACGCCGCTGGACCCGCGGGGAAACCGCCTCCGGCCCCGGCCCCGACCGGCCCGCCGGAGACGGCTCGGACCCCCGCGACGAAGGCGGAACCGGCCCCTCCCAGCACATCGACCTCGACTGAGACGGCACCGCCCTCGGGTACGGTTGGCCGTGGCGGGGTTTGACCGGAAACCGAGGGACTAATGGGACTCACCATCGGCGTCGACATCGGCGGCACGAAGATCGCGGCCGGCGTGGTCGACGAAGAGGGCACCATCCTTGAGACGTACAAGGTGCCCACCCCGCCGACCGCGGACGGCGTGACGGACGCGATCTGCGCCGCAGTGACCGAAGTCATCAGCAACCACACCATCGAAGCCGTCGGCATCGGCGCCGCCGGATACGTGGACGACAAGCGCGCGACCGTGCTGTTCGCGCCGAACATCAACTGGCGGCACGAGCCGCTCAAGGACAAGGTCGAGCAGCGCATCGGCCTGCCCGTCGTCGTCGAGAACGACGCGAACTGCGCCGCCTGGGGCGAATACCGCTTCGGCGCCGGCCAGGGCCACGAGGACGTCATCTGCATCACCCTCGGCACCGGCCTCGGCGGCGGCATCATCATCGGCAACAAGCTGCGCCGCGGCCGGTTCGGCGTCGCCGCCGAGTTCGGACACATCCGGGTCGTCCCCGACGGCCTGCTGTGCGGCTGCGGCAGCCAGGGCTGCTGGGAGCAGTACGCCTCCGGGCGCGCCCTCGTCCGGTACGCCAAGCAGCGCGCCAACGCCACCCCCGAGAGCGCGGCCCTGCTGCTCGCCCTCGGAGACGGCACCCCCGAGGGCATCGAGGGCAAGCACATCAGCGAGGCCGCCCGCCAGGGCGACCCGGTGGCCGTCGACTCCTTCCGCGAGCTCGCCCGCTGGGCCGGCGCCGGCCTCGCCGACCTCGCCTCGCTGTTCGACCCCTCGGCGTTCATCGTCGGCGGCGGCGTCTCCGACGAGGGCGACCTTGTCCTCGACCCCATCCGCAAGTCCTTCAAGCGCTGGCTGATCGGCGGCGCCTGGCGCCCGCACGCACAGGTGCTCGCCGCCCAGCTCGGCGGCAAGGCCGGACTCGTCGGCGCGGCGGACCTGGCCCGCCAGGGCTGACCCCGCCGCCGGGCCGCAGGGCCGGCCCCGCCGCCGCTGTCCCGCACCCTGCCCGCCGCGCCCTCTGGGGCACGGCGGGCAGGGTGGTTATGTTGCGGGGTATGGACCTGACTTCGCGTTCACGTCTTCCCGGACGGCCCGCACAGGCCGCACGGCCCGCACAGCCCGCACAGCCTGCACGGCCCGCACTGCCGGATCCGCCCGTGGTGCCGGACCGGCCCGCGCTGCCGGACCTGCCCGGGTCCCGGACCGAGGCCGACGGCTCCGCCGTCATCCGCGTCCTCAGCTACAACATCCGCTCGCTGCGCGACGACGAGGACGCGCTCGCCCGCGTCATCCGCGCCTGCGCCCCCGACCTGGTCTTCGTCCAGGAAGCCCCGCGGTTCTTCCGCTGGCGCAAGCACGCGGCGCGACTCGCCGCCAAGAGCGACCTCGTCGTCCTGTCGGGCGGCGCCACCGCCGCCGGGCCGCTGCTGCTGTGCTCCCTGCGGGCCTTCGTCGAGCGGACCGAGGACGTGCTGCTGCCGCTCACCCCCGGCCTGCACCGGAGGGGCTTCGCCACCGCCGTGGTCCGGTTCGGGGGCGCCCGGGTCGCCGTGCTCAGCACCCACCTGCCGCTGGAGGCGGGGGAGCGGCGGGCGCACGCGGAGGAGCTGCTGGCGCGGCTCGGGGCCGGGGGTGCGCGGGAGGCGCCGGATGCGGCGGATGTTCGGGATGCGCTGCCGCACGGGATCGCCGCGGGGGACGTCAACGAGTCCCCGGACGGGGCGGTCTTCCGGCGGCTCGCCGGAGCGCTGCAGGACTGCAGGGCCGTGGCGCCGTGGGGCGGCGAGCACACGTTCGTCCGGGGTGGGGTGCCGCGGCGGATCGACGCGGTGTTCGCGACGCCGGGCGTGGAGGTGCTGGGGTGTGGCGTGCCGGTGGGATTGGACGGGGTTTCGGATGCCGATCTCGCCGCGGCGAGTGATCATCTGCCGGTGCTGGCGGCGCTGCGCCTGCCGGCGGATCCGGCGCGGGCCGCCGGTGGCTGATCGCGCATGTCCCCGCGCCCCCGGGACACCGCCGTGCGCCCCGGGTCCGGGTCGTTCTCGGTCGAGCGCGCAGTTCCCCGCGCCCCGGGGGCGCAGGGTCCCCCGCCCCCAGGGGCGCGGGGGTCAGACCACTGCGCCGCGGCCCGGGTCGTCGTCCTCGTCGTCGCCCTGTTGCATGCGGGCGACCAGGGTGGCGAAGCCACCGAGGAAGCCGCCGATGCCCAGCGTCGTGAGCCACCAGGTCATGTCCCACTGCAGCAGGACGGCCAGCAGCAGCAGCACCGGCCCGCCGACCACCGCCAGCCACGCGAACTTCGCCGTCGTGTCGGCGGGCGGCAGCTCCGGCTCGGGCTGCACGAAGTGGCCCTCGTCCGCCTCGTCGGCGTTGTCCGGATCAGCCAGGGAGTGGTCCCGGGGCCCGGAGCCGGCCAGGCCGACGCCAGGGGCGAACAGCACCGAGCTGCCGAGCGGAGGGGGAGAGGCCTCCTCCCCCTCCTCCCCCTCCTCCGGCGCCTTCGGCTCCTCGGAGTCCTCCGGCTGCAGCGGCTCCACGTCCTCCTCCGGCAGCATCAGGTTCTCGATCGGGCGGAACGGCCGCGCGCCCGGCGGGTCGGGCGGCTCCTGCCCGTACCCGGCGACGATCGCCGCCCACGCCGCTTCCTCGTCCAGCGGGGGAACGCCCCCCGGGGACTCCTCTTGTTCAGCCACCGCTGGCCGCCCCTTCCCTGCCGACGACGCCCTGTGCGAGCCGTCCGACGAACGCGTAGCTGTCCTCGAAGATCCGCTCCGCGTCGTGGTCCAACGTCGCCACGTGGTAGCTCTGTTCCAGCAGCGTCTCGGTGACGTCCGTGGACGAGATCCGCGACAGGATCCGCGCCGAGTCGACCGGCGGGACGACATGGTCCTGCGGGCTGTGCAGCAGCAGCACCGGCTGCGTCACCTGCGGCAGATCGCCGTCCACGAGCCGCAGGAAGTCCCGCAGGGAGTGCGCGGCCCGGGTCGGGACCCGGTCGTAGCCGACCTCCTCCGAGCCCGGCTTGGCGATGTCGCTCGCGATGCCCGGCGTCGACCGCACGAAGTGCTTGGCCACCGGAAGAGCGAACGCCAGCGGGTCGTGCAGCTTGTTGGCCGGGTTGACGAGGACGATGCCGCTGATCGCATCACCGTGCTTCGCCGCCAGCCGAAGGGTCAGCGCACCGCCCATCGACAACCCGAACACGAAGACCCGGCTGCACCGGTCCAACAGCTCCCGCAGCGCCCGGTCCACCTCCGCGTACCAGTCCTGCCAGCCGGTGAGCTGCATGTCCTGCCAGCGAGTCCCGTGTCCCGGAAGCAGCGGCAGCGACACGCTGAGGCCCCGCTCGGCGAGGTACTCGGCCCATGGGCGCAGCGACTGCGGGGAGCCGGTGAAGCCGTGGCACAGGAGTACGCCGACCTCTCCGCCCTCGTGGCGGAACGGCTCGGCTCCAGGGAGGACGTGCACCGGGGTCTCCTTAGTCAAGGGGGGCATGGGGGTGCGTAGCGCTGTGTGACTTCACCGTACGCGACCGGAGTGGCACCGACCAGGGCCGTCGCACGCCCTCGGTACGAGCCGGGAGCCGGGGACCGCCGGCGGGAGAGAGGGCGCACGGGCGCGTTCCGGTGCAGACGCGTGGGCGCCCGGGCTCCTCGACGGCTGCACCCCGGAAGATCCGCGCGCGCCGGACGCGGAGCGAACGCGGACCACCAGGACACCCGACACCGCTCGGGGCGTCCGGCCGAGCGCGGGTCCCGGCACGGCGACTCGCTCCCGCTCGCTCCTCAAGAACGGTTAAGGTCTGTTCGACAGGACACAGGAAGGCTTTCGAGTTGATCTACGGCGCAATGAAGTTCTCCATCGGGGGTTCCCTGAAGCTCGCCTTCAGGCCGTGGGTGGAGGGCCTCGAGAACATCCCCGCCGAGGGGCCGGCGATCCTGGCGAGCAACCACCTGTCCTTCTCGGACTCGTTCTTCCTGCCCGCCGTCCTCGACCGGAAGGTGACCTTCATCGCGAAGGCCGAGTACTTCACCTCCCCGGGCGTGAAGGGCAAGCTGACGGCCGCCTTCTTCAAGGGCGTCGGCCAGCTCCCGGTGGACCGCTCCGGCGCCCGCGGGGCCGGCGAGGCCGCCATCAAGAGCGGCATCGAGGTCATCGAGCGCGGGGAGCTGTTCGGTATCTACCCGGAGGGGACGCGCTCACCCGACGGCCGCCTCTACCGCGGCAAGCCCGGCGGCCTGGCCCGGGTGGCCCTGGCGACCGGAGCGCCCGTGATCCCCGTGGCGATGATCGACACGGAGAAGATCCAGCCGCCCGGCAAGGTCGTCCCCAAGCTGATGCGCCCCGGCATCCGGATCGGCAAGCCGCTGGACTTCAGCCGCTACAAGGGCATGGACGGCGACCGCTTCATCCTCCGCTCGGTGACCGACGAGGTCATGTACGAGATCATGAAGCTGTCCGGCCAGGAGTACGTGGACATCTACGCGACGGCGGCCAAGCGCCAGATCGCCGAGGCCGAGAAGGCCGAGAAGGAGGCGGCGAAGGCCGCCAAGGCCGCCGCGGACAAGAACGCGGAGTAGCGCCGCGGACAAGAACGCGGAGTAGCGGAGCGGACGCGGACGGGCCCGGCCCCGGCGGGGCCGGGCCGGGCGGCGGCGAACGGGGCGGGACCGCCCGCAAGGGGTGGGGAGATGGCGAAACGCGAGCGCGTCGTGCGCATGTCGGTCGAGCAGCCGCTGTGGCGGGCGCTGACCGCATACCGGCTGATCACCATGGTCTACGCGGTGCTGCTGTTCGCCTCGGCGTACCGCGACTTCGACCGGCCCTGGGTCGCGGCGGCCTACCTCGCCTGTCTCTCCGGGTGGACGCTCGCCACCCGGCGCAAGGTGTCCGGTGCCGCCGTGTGCACCAAGCAGTTCCTCGTCGCGGACCTCACCGTCGCCCTCGTCGGGATCCTGCTGACCCCGCTCGCCGACACCCACGAGCGGATCACCGCGGGCGGCCCCACCCTGCCCACCATCTGGACCGCGGGCGCCGTCCTCGGCTTCGCGCTCAAGGGCGGCTGGCGGTGGGCCTGCATCGCGTCGAGCATCGTGGCCGTCGCCAACATCGTCCAGCGCGGCGAGCCCACCCGCGACACCGTCCACAACGTCCTGCTGGTCTGGGTCGCCTCCGTCGCCATCGGGTACGTCGTCGAGGTCGCCCGGGCCAGTGAGGCCACCCTCGCCCGCGCCCTGGAGATCGAGGCCGCCACCCGAGAGCGCGAACGCCTGGCCCGCGACATCCACGACGGGGTCCTCCAGGTCCTCGCCATGGTCCAGCGGCGCGGCACCGAGCTGGGCGGCGAGGCCGCCGAAATCGGCCGGATGGCCGGGGAGCAGGAGGTCGCACTGCGCAGCCTGGTCTCCAGCGGGCTCGTGCACACCTCCAGGGTCTCCCGCGACGAGTCGCTCGGCGCGCTGGTGGACGCCTACGAGGTGGAGGAGCCCGGCGGCGACGAGGGCGAGACGGACCTGCGGACCCTGCTCGCCCCGCACGCCGGCGCGAAGGTGAGCTTCGCCGAGCCGGGCACGCCCGTCCTGCTGCCGTCGCCCGCGGCGCGGGAGCTGGCCGCCGCCGTCGGCGCCGCCCTGGACAACGTGCGCAAGCACGCCGGCGAGGGCGCCCGCGCCTGGATCCTGATCGAGGACTGGGGCGACGAGGTGATCGTGACCGTCCGCGACGACGGCCCCGGCATCCCGGCGGGCCGTCTCGACCAGGCCGAGGGCGAGGGGCGGATGGGCGTGGCCCTGTCCATCCGCGGCCGGCTGCGCGACCTCGGCGGTACCGCCGAGCTGGTGTCCGTCCCCGGGCAGGGCACCGAAGTGGAATTGAAAGTACCCAGGGGGAGGACCCAGTGACCCAGCCCATCGAGGCGAACCGGCCGAACGGGCAGAACGAGCTCGGCGAGATCAAGGTGATGGTCGTCGACGACCACCCGATGTGGCGGGACGCGGTCGCCCGCGACCTCGCCGCCGCCGGCTTCGCCGTGGTCGCCACCGCCGGCGACGGCAACGAGGCCGTGCGCCGCGCCCGCGCCGCCGCCCCCCACGTCCTCGTCCTCGACCTCAACCTGCCCGGACTGCCCGGGGTGCAGGTCTGCAAGGAGCTCGTCGGCGCCAACCCGGCCCTGCGGGTCCTCGTCCTGTCCGCGAGCGGCGAGCACGCTGACGTCCTGGAAGCGGTCAAGTCCGGAGCCACCGGCTACCTGATGAAGTCCGCGGGCGCCCAGGAGCTGATCGACGCCGTGCGCCGCACGGCCGCGGGCGACCCCGTCTTCACGCCGGGCCTCGCCGGGCTGGTCCTCGGCGAGTACCGGCGGCTGGCCACCGACCCGGTGCCCGCGGCCCCCGACGAGCCGACCGCCCCCCGGCTGACCGACCGGGAGACCGAGGTGCTGCGGCTCGTGGCCAAGGGGCTGTCGTACAAGCAGATCGCGGAGCGGCTCGTCATCTCCCACCGGACGGTGCAGAACCACGTCCAGAACACCCTGGGCAAGCTGCAGCTGCACAACCGGGTGGAGCTCGTCCGGTACGCGATAGAGCGCGGGCTCGACGACGCGTAAGCGGTGCCGTACGTCGTACTTACGTCCTCGTACGAGTGAACGGGCGGACGCAACGCCCCGCAATTCCACCGGAATTGCCCCTCCCGGAGCCCTGGGTGTGACCTGCGTCACCACTAGCGTGACCGTCATGCGGGCCTGTGCGGCCCTGTGGCGAAGGGAGATTCCATGAAGGTCGGAGTGCTGACCGGCGGCGGCGACTGCCCCGGGCTCAACGCGGTCATCCGCGCCGTCGTCCGCAAGGGCGTACAGGAGTACGGCTTCGGGTTCGCCGGATTCAAGGACGGCTGGCGCGGAGCGGTCGACGGGGACGTCGTCCCGCTCGGCATCCCCGCCGTCCGCGGCATCCTGCCGCGCGGCGGAACGATCCTCGGCTCCTCGCGCACCAACCCGTTCAAGCAGGACGACGGCGTCCGCCGGATCAAGGAGACCCTCGCCAAGCACGAGGTCGAGGCACTCATCGCGATCGGCGGCGAGGACACGCTGGGCGTGGCCGCCAAGCTGTACGGGGAGTACGGCGTCCCCTGCGTCGGCGTCCCGAAGACCATCGACAACGACCTGTCGGCGACCGACTACACCTTCGGCTTCGACACGGCCGTCGGCATCGCCACCGAGGCCATCGACCGGCTGCACACCACCGCCGAGTCGCACATGCGGGTCCTGGTCGTCGAGGTGATGGGCCGGCACGCCGGCTGGATCGCCCTGCACTCGGGGCTCGCGGGCGGCGCCAACGTCATCCTCGTCCCCGAGCAGCGCTTCGACGTCGACCAGGTGTGCGCCTGGGTGACCTCCCGGTTCAAGGCCAGCTACGCGCCGATCGTGGTCGTCGCGGAAGGGGCCGTGCCCACGGACGGGGAGCTGGTGCTCAAGGACGCCACCACCGACTCCTTCGGGCACGTCCGGCTGTCCGGCGTGGGCGAGTGGCTGGCCAAGGAGATCGAGGGCCGTACGGGCAAGGAGGCCCGGACGACGGTGCTCGGCCACATCCAGCGCGGCGGCACGCCGAGCGCGTTCGACCGGTGGCTCGCGACCCGGTTCGGACTGCACGCCGTCGACGCCGTGCACGACGGCGACTTCGGCACCATGGTCGCCCTCAGGGGGACGGACATCGTGCGCGTACCCCTCGCGGAGGCGACGGCGAAGCTGAAGACGGTGGACCCGGCGCTCTACCGCGAGGCGGGCGTGTTCTTCGGCTGAGCCGGGGCGCACGGGAGGGGCGTGGGCCGTATCGTGGCAGACGGCCCATGGTCCGATCTCTACGCGCAGCGGGAGCGAACGTGGAAATCCTGGCATTCGGGGTGCCGAGCGAAGAGAAGCCGCTGCTCGAAAAGGCGTTCGCGGGGCAGCACGAGGTGCGCTGCCTGGAGGTCGTCCTCGACGAGGACACCGCCCCGATCGCCGCCGGGTACGAGGTCGTCTCGTCGAGCGTGAACGGCGACCTGGGCGGCCGGGTGCTGCGGGCCCTGGCCGGCGGCGGGACGAAGATGATCGCCCAGCGGTCCACCGGCTTCAACAACATCGACCTCGACGTCGCACGGCGGCTCGGGCTGACGGTGAGCCGGGTGTCCTCCTACTCCCCCTACGCGGTGGCCGAGTTCGCCTGGGCCCTCGCCCTGGCCGTGGACCGGCGGATCGTCCGCGCCTCCCGCCGCACCCGGGACTTCGACTTCCGCCTCACCGGGCTGATGGGCCGCGACCTGCACGGCCGCACCGCGGCCGTGCTCGGCACCGGCAGGATCGGCGAGGCCTTCACCCGGATCGCCCACGGCTTCGGCATGAACCTGCTCGGCTGGGACGCCGTGGAGAACCCGGCCTGCCTGCACCTCGGCATGAAGTACACCGACAAGGACGACCTGTTCGCCTCCGCCGACCTGATCAGCCTCCACGTCCCGCTGCTGGACGACACGCACCACCTCGTCGACGCCGTGGCGCTGCGGATGATGAAGGACGACGCGATCCTCGTGAACACCAGCCGGGGCGGGCTCGTCGACACGGACGCGCTGGTCACCGAATTGCGGGCCGGGCGCTTCACCGGCGTCGGCCTGGACGTCTACGAGGCGGAGGCCGGGATCTTCCACACGGACAGGTCCCTGGAGCCGGTGCAGGACGACACCCTGGCCCGGCTGATCACCTTCCCGAACGTGGTCGTCACCTCCCACCAGGCGTACTACACCCACGACGCGGTCGGCCAGATCATCGACGCCACGGTGCGCAACGTCACCGACTACCTCGCCGGCCGCACCTCCGAGAACACCCTCTGCCCGGCCCCGGACGGTACCTGACCACCCCGACCGCCGCACCTGATCGCGCTCCGGCCTTCCCGCTCCGGTGATCACGCTCTAGATTCGGCCCGTGGACATCCCCCTCGCCCTCCGGTGGCTGCTGCTCGCCCTCGCCCTCGTCCAACTCGGGTACGCCGTCCGGGCCCTGCGGCCCGCCCTGCGCGCCGAGCCCGGACACCGCACCGGCCCGTGGCTGACCTTCGGGGACCGGCTGCTGAGCGCGCCGGTCCCCGCCGTCCTCGCCCTCGGCCGGATCGACCTGCTGGTGTACGTTCTGCTGCCGCTGGGCCCGGTGCTCGGCTGGCAGCTCGTCCGCGGCCTGCGCTCCCGCCGCCCGGAGCCGGCGTAGGCCCTCCGGCCCCCGCGTCCGGGCGGGCGGGGCGGCGGGTCAGGCCCGGCCGGCCGTGTCGCGGACGCCCGACAGGAGCAGGAGCGCGGGCAGCAGCTCCGCGCCGCGCAGCGTCAGGACCGACTCCGGATGGAACTGGACGCCGGCGAAGCCGCGTGCCGCGCACCGGAGGGCGTGGACCTCGCCCGTGGCGGTGTCCCGGGCGACCTCCACCCCGTGCGCGGCCAGCTCCGCCTCGGCCTCGGCGTCGCAGGCCGCCGTGAACGTGTTGTAGAAGCCGACCACCTCACGGGCGCCGAACAGGTCGACCTCCACCTGCGCCCCCTGCGCCGGCTCCGCCTTGCGGACCAGCGGCAGCCCCAGCTCGGCCGCGATCAGCTCGTGGCCCAGGCACACCCCGAGCAGCCCGCCCGTGTGCCCCGCCAGCAGCTCCCGCGCCAGCCCGCGCAGCAGCCGCATCTTCGGGTCGGAGGCGTCCGCCGGGTCGCCCGGCCCCGGGCCCAGCACGATCGGCCCCTCGTGCGCGAGCGCCGCCTCCCGCAGCCCCGGCTCGTCGAAGCGGCGCACCGTCACCGACAGGCCCGCGGCCCGCAGCACATGGGCCAGCATCGCCGTGAACGTGTCCTCCCCGTCCACCACCAGGCAGTGCCCGGCCGCGGCCGCCGGCTGCTCCTGCATCCGCAGCCAGAACGGCGCCAGGTCCCGGCGGCGGGCGGCCAGCGCCGCCGCCACCCGGGGGTCCGCCGCCGGCCCCGCCCCCTCGAAGGCCGGCCCGGGCGCCGCCGGCCGGACCCCGAGGGCGGCCAGCACCCCGGCCGCCTTCGCGCGCGTCTCGGCGACCTCGCCGACCGGGTCCGAGTGCCGGACCAGCGTCGCGCCCACCGGCACGCGCAGGGCGCCGTCCGCGGCGATGTCAGCCGTCCGGATCAGGATCGGCGAGTCCAGGGTCTGCGCCCCGGCCGCGTCCACGCCCAGCAGCGCCAGCGCCCCCGCGTAGTAGCCGCGGCCCCCGGCCTCGTACCGCTCGATCACCCGGCAGGCGTTCTGCACCGGCGAGCCGGTGACCGTGGCGGCGAACATCGTCTCGCGCAGCACCTCCCGCACGTCGAGCGAGGACCGGCCGCGCAGCTCGTACTCGGTGTGCGCGAGGTGCGCCATCTCCTTGAGCCGCGGCCCGACGACGACCCCGCCGCGGTCGCCGACCGTGCACATCATCTTCAGCTCCTCGTCGACGACCATCGACAGCTCCTCGGTCTCCTTGCGGTCGCCGAGGAAGGCCAGGAGCGACTCGACGGTCGGGCCGCCGGCCGGGTAGCGGTACGTCCCGCTGATCGGGTTCATCACGACGGTGCCCCCGGCCATCCGCACATGCACCTCGGGGCTCGCCCCCACGAGGGTGCGCCCGCCCGTGTGGACGACGTACGTCCAGTACGCCCCCCGCTCTCCCAGCAGGAGCCGGCGGAACAGCGCGAGCGCGTCGGCCCGCCCGAAGCCGTCGATCCGGCCCCGGAAGGTGCGGCGGATGACGAAGTTCGCGCCCTCGCCGCGGCCGATCTCGTCCTCGACGACCCGCCGGACGGTGGCCGCGTACTCCTCGTCGGGGACGTCGAAGCCGCCGTCCTCGACCCGCACCGGGTGGGCGGGCAGCACGGCCAGCGCCTCCGCGAGCGGCACCTCGTACGCCTCCTCGGCGGCCAGCACGGCCAGCGGGGTGCCGTCGTCGCGGACGTCGAAGCCGCGCTCGCGGATCTGCCGGAACGGCACCAGGGCCAGGGTCGGCAGATTGCGTACGGGCAGGTCGGCGAGGCGTTCGGCCTCGTGGACCGGGCCGAGCAGCACCTCGACGGTGTCGTGGTCGCGGCCGGGTGTGCGCCGGCGCAGCAGGGCGAAGGGAGGGCAGTCGTCGCGGAGCAGGTCGAGCAGCCGGCTGCTGTTCTGGGAGTGGTCCATGGGTGGTCGGTCGTCCTTCCGGGACAGTGGAGGGGCGGCCGGGCCTCGGAAACCACCGAAGGCCGCCCCTCGGGGCGGCCTTCGTGTCGCTCGTGTCAGTGGGTACGCGAGAGAGGCGGGCCGCCGGGAGCGGTCCACCACCAGGTGCGGCAGGAGTACGCGTACACGGGACGAACCCTAGCCCACGCGGCGCCGCGCCGGGGGCGGGTGACGGGGTGGGAGACGTCTGTCTCACCTGGTGGTCATCCGGCTGGACGCGAGGTGTGAGCCCTTAATGTGTAGGTGTGACCGTGAACGCTGAAACCCACGCCCCCGCCGCCAAGGCGACCTGGCGAGACCTGCCCGCGGCGCAGCAGCCTTCGTACCCCGATGCCGAGGCCCTGCGCGCTGTCGTCGCGGACCTCGAGTCGTATCCTCCGCTCGTTTTCGCGGGCGAATGCGATCAGCTGCGTGCCCGTCTGGGCGCCGTCGCCAAGGGCGAGGCGTTCCTGCTGCAGGGCGGCGACTGCGCCGAGGCCTTCGACGCCGTGTCCGCCGACCACATCCGCGCCAAGCTCAAGACGTTGTTGCAGATGAGTGCCGTCCTGACGTATGCGGCCTCCGTGCCCGTCGTCAAGGTCGGCCGGATCGCCGGCCAGTACTCCAAGCCGCGCTCGAAGGACACCGAGACCCGCGACGGCGTGACCCTGCCGACCTACCGCGGCGACTCCGTCAACGGCTTCGACTTCACCGAAGAGGCCCGCGTCCCGGACCCCGAGCGGCTGAAGCGCATGTACCACGCGTCGGCGTCGACGCTGAACCTGGTGCGCGCCTTCACCACCGGTGGCTACGCCGACCTGCGCCAGGTGCACGCCTGGAACCAGGACTTCGTGAAGTCCTCCCCGTCCGGGCAGCGCTACGAGCAGCTCGCGCGGGAGATCGACAACGCGCTGAACTTCATGAAGGCCTGCGGCACCGACCCGGCCGAGTTCAAGGCGGTGGAGTTCTACTCCTCGCACGAGGCGCTGCTGCTCGACTACGAGGGCGCGCTGACCCGCACCGACTCGCGCACCGGCAAGCTGTACGACACCTCCGGCCACATGGTCTGGATCGGTGAGCGCACCCGCCAGCTGGACCACGCGCACATCGAGTTCTGCTCGCAGATCGCCAACCCGGTCGGCATCAAGCTCGGCCCCACCACGACGGTGGACGAGGCGCTGACGTACATCGACCGCCTCGACCCGGACCGCGAGCCCGGCCGGCTGACCTTCGTCGTCCGCATGGGCGCCGACAAGGTCCGCGACAAGCTCCCCGAGCTGGTCGAGAAGGTCACGGCCTCGGGTGCGACGGTGGCCTGGGTCACCGACCCGATGCACGGCAACACCTTCGAGGCGGCCTCCGGCCACAAGACGCGACGTTTCGACGACGTGCTCGACGAGGTCAAGGGCTTCTTCGAGGTGCACAAGGCGCTGGGCACCCACCCGGGCGGCATCCACGTCGAGCTCACCGGTGACGACGTCACCGAGTGCGTGGGCGGCGGCGACGAGATCTTCGTCGACGACCTGCACCAGCGCTACGAGACGGCCTGCGACCCCCGCCTGAACCGCAGCCAGTCCCTGGACCTGGCGTTCCTCGTCGCCGAGATGTACCGCGACCAGTGACAGGCACGTTGTGCCGCCCCGGCGGCGCCCGGTGAGCACCTCGTGACAGTGGGGCGCGGATCGATGTGATCCGCGCCCCACAGCCGTACCGGGGACTTTTCGGCCACCCCGACTTTCGGTAAGGTTAGGTAAGCCTCACCGAATAGGGGATGGCTTTTCCGAGGGCGTTCCTGACCGGGAGGTGAACCGCGTGTACGTCTGCTCTTGCTTCGGTGTCACCGACCAGCAGGTCAAGGAACACGCGGCTGCCGGGGCCTGCACCCCCCGCCAGATAGCCTCCGCCACCAAGGCCGGCACCGACTGCGGCTCCTGCGTGCGCACCATCCAGGGCCTCCTCGGCCGCGGGGCCTGCCCGCGCCGCGAGCTGCTGGAGAAGGGCCGGGCGGCGTCCGTCCTGGCGCCCGCCCCGGAGCTCGCCGAAGTCGCCTAGCAGCCCGGCCGCCCGGCCTGCGCCGACTCCCGGTCAGCTCTCCGGCTGCTCGATCAGCTGGGCGATGTAGAGCGGCTCGCCGAGGGTGTCGATGAGTTCCAGCTGCGTGTCGAGGTAGTCGATGTGGTGCTCCTCGTCCGCCAGGATCTCCTCGAACAGGCGCGCCGACGTGATGTCGCTCTTGCCGCGCATCACCTCGATCCCCCGCTTGAGGCGGTCGATCGCCTCGACCTCCACCTGGCGGTCCGCCTGGAACATCTCGGTCAGGGTCTGGCCCACCCGCACGTGGAAGAGGCGCTGGTAGTTCGGGAGCCCGTCGAGCATCAGGATGCGCTCGGTGAGTTTGTCCGCGTGCTTCATCTCGTCGATGGACTCGGAACGCGTGTACTCGGCGAGCTTGGTCCAACCCTTGTTGTCCTGGATCCGGTAGTGGAGCCAGTACTGGTTGATCGCCGTGAGCTCGCCGGTCAGCTGCTCGTTCAGAAACTCGAGGACCTCGGGGTCGCCCTGCATCGCAGAGGCTCCTTCCAGGCAAAGTCAGCAAGTGACGGTTCGGTTGCGCGCATCCTTGCACCGCCACCGGAGGCCGTCCAGTAAGTGCCTCCTTAGTGGGAGTTGCCATGACATGTCCGAATCAGTCCGCGCCCTGGTCATGACCACCCCGCCGCGTCTGTCACCATGGAGTCATGGGTCAGCCGGAAAGCCGGGAATCTCCGGGAGCAGAGCAGCTGGAGCTTCCACCGGGGCAGCGGCTTCAGCGGGGCTGGCCGGTCACCCACTACGGGCCCGTGCCCAAGTTCAAGCCGGAACGCTGGGAGTTCCGTGTCTTCGGCGCTACCGCCGACGGCGAGAAGCACTGCTGGAACCACGAGCAGTTCACGGCCCTGCCCTTCGAGTCGGTCGTGGCGGACCTGCACTGCGTGACGAAGTTCAGCATGGTGGGGGCCGAATGGGGTGGCGTCCTCGCCCGCGAGATCCTCGCCCTCGCCCCGCCGGCGCCGCAGGTCACCCACGTGATGGTGTGGGCCGAGTACGGTTTCAGCTCCAACCTGCGGCTGGCCGACTTCGCCTCCGAGCGGACCGTCTTCGCCACCCACCAGGGCGGTGAACTGCTCACCGCCGAACACGGCTTCCCGGTGCGGCTCGTCGTGCCCCACCTGTACGCGTGGAAGGGCCCGAAGTGGGTCCGCGGCGTCGAGTACATGACCGCCGACCGCCGCGGGTTCTGGGAGGAGCGGGGCTACCACAACATCGGCGACCCCTGGCGCGAACAGCGCTACTCGTACCAGGAGGAGCCGGGGGACGGCCCCGAGCTGTAGCGGCCGTACGCCGCCCCCGGTCAGTGCAGGGCGCGCAGCTCCTTCAGCAGCGCCACATCGGCCGCGTGCCCCTCCTTGCCGCCCGGGGTCTCGATGATCAGTGGCACCCCCTCCGTCGCCGGGTGCGCGAACAGCTCCCCGAACGCCTCCCGGCCGATGCGGCCCTGCCCGATGTTGGCGTGGCGGTCCTTGTGCGCGCCCACGCCTTCCTTCGAGTCGTTGGCGTGGATCAGCTTCAGCCGCCCCTCGCCCACCGCGTCCACCAGCAGGTCCAGCGTCTGCTTGGCGCCGCCCGGCTCCGCCAGGTCGTGCCCGGCGGCGAAGACATGGCAGGTGTCCAGGCAGATGCCCAGCTTCGGGTGGTGGTCGAGCGCGTCGAAGTACGGGCCGAAGTCCCAGGTCCGCGAGCACAGCGAGGAGCCCTGTCCGGCCGTGGACTCCAGCAGCAGCAGCGGGTCGTCGTCGTGCACCAGCTCGTCCAGCAGCGGCAGCATGTGCTCCCTGACCTGCGCGTACGCTGCCTCGCGCGCCCGGCCCCCGGTCGCCGACCCGGTGTGCACGACCACCCCCAGGGCGCCGATCTCCCGGCCCCGGCGCAGCGAGTGGCGCAGCGACTCCACCGACCGCTCCACCGTCGCCTCGGTGTGCGAGCCGAAGTTGATCAGGTAGGGGGCGTGCACGTAGGCCGGGATCGCCCCGGCCTCGCAGCCGGCCCGGAACAGCTCGTCCTGGGCCGGGTTCCCGGCCGGGGTGGCCCAGCCGCGCGGATTGGCCACGAAGACCTGCACCGCCTCGGCCGCCAGCTCACGCGCGTACGACAGCCCCACCGACGCCAGCCCGCCCGCCACGGGCACGTGCCCGCCCACGGGATTGCGCCCGGCCTGCTCCTCCATGCCCTCCATGCCCTCCACGCCCGCTACAGCCCCTTGGTGCGCAGGATGATCGTGCTGCCCTCGGGAGCCGTCTGGCCGCCGAGCACCGACTGGGCGTCCACGGTGCTGCTGAAGGACAGGAACGGGCGCTCCACCTTCACCTTGAACCCGGCCGCCTCCAGGGTCTTGCGGGCCACGTCCGCCTCCTGGCCGGTCACGTTCGGCACCGGGATCTGGCGGGGCCCCTTGGAGAGCGTGAGCACGACCGTGTCGCCGGCCGCGGCCTGCGCGCCCGCGCCGACCGACTGGTTGGCGACCGTACCGGCCGGGAACGGCGAGTTGATCTCGTCGGCCGCCGTTTCCACCTTCAGGCCGAGGTCCTGCAGCGCCGCCCGGGCCTGGTCCACGGGCCGCCCCGTCACGCTCGGCACCGGCACCGGCCGGCCCTTGCTGACCGTGATCGACACCGCGGTGTCGGGCGCCCGCTTCTGCCCGCCGTCCGGGTTGGTGGAGATCACCGAACCCTGCGGCACCTCCTGGCTGAACGCCTGCGTGACGATGCCCGGGGCCAGACCGCTCTTGGTCAGCTCCGCCTTCGCCTCCTCCAGCGGGCGGCCCTTGACGTCGGGCACCACCACGACCGCCGGGCCGCGGGAGACGGTCAGCACCACCGCGCCGTTGCCGCGGATCCGCTTGCCGCCCTGCGGGTCGCTGTCCATCACCGTGCCGCGGTCGAAGGCGTCGCTGAACTTCCGGTCGACCCGCTTCACGCCGAGGCCGGCCGCCGACAGTTCGGACCGGGCCTCGGCCTCGGTCTTGCCGAGCAGGTTGGGGACCTTCGTGAACTGGCCGGAGCTGATGTACCAGACGCCGGTTCCGACGCCGAGGATCAGCAGCAGCGCGGCGAGGACCAGCAGCGGGCCGCGCCGGGAGCGGGACGGCGCCGGCTGTGCCGGCGGCTCCTCGCCGTCGACGGGCAGCGGCGCCACCAGCAGGGAGGTGTGCTCCACCGGCTGCGGCGCCGGGACCCGCGGGACCACGCTCGTGCGGTCCTCCGCCGACGACCGCTCCTCGGCCCGGCTCTGCGGCGGCACGGCGTCCAACTCGGCGTCGGTCAGCCGGCTCCGGGCGTCCAGGGTCAGCCCCAGGAAGGCCGCGGCATCGTACGGGCGCAGGTCCGGAGTGCGGGCAGTGGCCAGCGCGACCAGTTCGTCCAGCGGCGCGGCCAGCCCGGGAACCGCCACCGACGGAGGCGGAACGTCCTCGTGCAGGTGCCGGTACAGCACCTGGGCGGGGGTGCCGCCGGTGTACGGCTTGTCGCCGGTCAGCATCTCGTACAGCACCACACCGCAGGCGTACACGTCGACACGGGTGTCGGTGACCCCGTTCTCGATCTGCTCGGGGGCGAGGTAGGAGACCGTGCCGAGGACCGCGCCGGTGGTGCTGGTGACCGTGTCCACGGACCGGACCAGTCCGAAGTCGGCGACCTTCACCCGGCCGTCGTCGCCTATCAGGACGTTCTCGGGCTTCATGTCCCGGTGCACGAACCCGGCCCGGTGCGCGGCACCGAGCGCCGCCAGGACCGGTTCCAGGATGTCCAGCGCCGCCCGCGGCCGGAGCGCCCCGCGCTCGCGCAGCACGTCGCGCAGGGTGCAGCCGGAGACGTACTCCATGGCCAGGTACGTGTACGGGCCGTCCGTGCCCTGGTCGAAGACGGCGACCACGTTGGGGTGCGCGAGGCGGGCGACGGACTTCGCCTCGCGGATGAACCGGTCGACGAAGGCGGCGTCCGCGGCCAGCGCCGGGTGCATCACCTTCAGGGCGAGGATGCGGTCGAGGCGGGTGTCCAGGGCCCGGTAGACCGTGGCCATGCCGCCTGCCGCGATGCGGGCGTCGATGCGGTAGCGGCCGTCGAGCGTCTGCCCTACGAGCGGGTCATCCAGGGTCGTGTCCACCCGGCCATCCTACGAGCCGGTCTGCTGCGCGGGCCGTGGGTGGCTGTGCCTTGCAGCACAGCTGTGACGCGTCCCACCCCGCTGCCTTGCCGCCGCCGTCCTGCTGCCGCTGCGCGGAGCCGTTCCCCTCCCCGACCCTTCCCGAAACCGTGGGCTCCGCCCGCGGACCCCGCGCCTCAAACGCCGGCGAGGTCGGATTCTCCAGCCCGCGCTGGGGGCACCTCCCAGCGGTAGCTGGGGGAGTTTGAGCGCACCGGGGAAGCGTCCGTGGGGGTCCCCCCGGACGAAGTCCGGGGGAGGGTCCGGGCAGTCAGAAGGCCGGGCGTTCGGGGTCCAGTGTGGCGCGGCCCTCCGCGGGGGAGGAGGCGTGGGCGAAGCGGCGTTGGGGGATGCGGCCCGCGCGGAAGGCCAGCCGGCCCGCCGAAACCGCATCCCGCATCGCGGCAGCCATCAGCACCGGCACCTGCGCCCGCGTCACCGCCGACGCCAGCATGACCCCGGCGCAGCCGAGTTCCATCGCCAGCGCCACGTCCGAGGCGGTTCCCGCACCCGCGTCCAGGATCACCGGCACGCCCGACCGCTCCACGATGAGCTCGAAGTTGTGCGGGTTGCGGATGCCCATGCCCGAACCGATGGGCGAGCCGAGCGGCATGACGGCCGCGCAGCCGGCATCCTCCAGCTTCCGGGCCAGCACGGGGTCGTCGTTGGTGTACGGCAGCACCGTGAAACCGTCGTCCACCAGGGTTTCCGCGGCGGCCAGCAGCTCCTCCCCGTCCGGGAGGAGCGTCCGCTCGTCGGCGATGACCTCCAGTTTGACCCAGTCCGTGCCGAGCGCCTCCCGGGCGAGCCGGGCGGTCAGCACGGCCTCGCCGGCCGTGTAGCAGCCCGCGGTGTTGGGCAGGACCGCGATCCCGAGCTTGTCGAGGACACCCAGGACGGAGCCCCGGACCGCCGGGTCGAGCCGGCGCATCGCGACCGTGGTGAGTTCCGTCCCGGAGGCGATCAGGGCGTGTTCCAGCACTTCGAGGCTGGGTGCTCCGCCGGTGCCCATGATCAGGCGGGAGGAGAAGGTCCGGCCGCCGAGGAGGAATGCGTCGTCCGCCACCGTGTTCAGCCTCCCTGGACCGCGGTCAGGATCTCGACCCGGTCGCCGTCGCCGACCGCGGTGTGCGGCCACTGCCCGCGCGGGACCACGGCCTCGTTGAGCGCGGCCGCGACCCCGGAGGGGGCGGTGGTGAGGGTGGCGACCACCGCGGCGAGGGTGGTGCCGGGCGCGAGTTCGCGCGGCTCGCCGTTGACGGAGATGGTCATGCGTACGACTCCTGACGTGCGGGGGAGAAGCGGCGCGGGCTGAAGGGCAGGGCGGCTTCCGGCAGGGCGCCGGTGGCGAGCAGTTCGGCCATCGCGTCGCCGGTGACGGGGGTGAGCAGCACCCCGTTGCGGTAGTGCCCGGTGGCCAGGTGGAGTCCGGGCAGGGCGGTGGGGCCGAGCAGCGGGGCGTTGTCGGGGGAGCCGGGCCGCAGGCCGGCGAGGGTCTCGGTCAGCGGCAGTTCGGTGATGCCGGGCACCAACTCATGTGCGTCGCGCAGGAGTTGGTACACCCCGCCGGCGGTGACGGTGGTGTCCCAGCCGAGTTCCTCGCTGGTGGCGCCGATGACGAGTTCGCCGTTCTCGCGGGGCACCAGGTACACGTGGCTGCCGCGGACGACGGCCCGTACGGTCCGCGACAGGAACGGCGCGAAGGGGGCGGGCACAGCGAGCCGCAGGACCTGCCCCTTCACCGGCCGGACGGGCGGCAGCGCCTCCTCGGGGACGCCCGCCAGCCGGCCGCTGAGCGAGCCCGCGGCCAGCACCACCTGGTCGGCGTACAGCTCGGTGCCGTCGTCGAGCACGGCGCCGGCCGCCCGGTCGGCGGTGACCACGAGCCGTTCGGCGCTCGCCCGGCGGATGTCGACGCCGGCGCGCTCGCAGGCGGCCAGCAGGGCGGCGGCCAGCTGCCGCGGGTCGACCCGGTGGTCGCCGTCCACGCGCAGGCCGCCGCGGACGCCCGGGGCGAGCATCGGCTCCAGGCGCCGGCACTCGCGGCCGGTGAGCCACTCGGAGTCCAGGCCGCAGCGGCGCTGCAGGGCGTGCAGCTCGCGCAGGTGGAGCCGGTCGTCGGCGTCGAGGGCGACGGCGAGCGTGCCGCAGGCGCGGTAGCCGATGTCCATGCCGCCGCTGGCGTCGGCGAGTTCGGCGGCGAATCCCGGATAGCGGGCGGCGGAGGCGAGGCCGAGGCCCAGCAGGGTCTCCTCGCCGTAGTGCAGTTCGGTGACGGCGGCGAGCATGCCCGCCGCGACCCGGGCGGCGCCGCCGCCGGGGGCCGGGTCGGCGAGGGCGGTGCGCAGCCCGCGCCGGGCCGCCCGCCAGGCGGTGACCAGGCCGATGATCCCGCCCCCGATGACGAGGACGTCGGATCCCGCGGCTGACGCGGATCCCTTGGATGAGTGCATGGGCGTCCAGCCCCTCCCTTCGCCGGCATGACCCGGATCAGGTTCGGACGGTCGGAGGCCGGCCAGCCTCCCTCTCAGCCCGGTGCGCCCGGGCTCCCGCGATAGGTACGGTGGCCACAGTAGCCGTTCCGCTCCGGGCGGCGGGAGAGAGCCGGGACGCGGCCGCCGGTGCACCCTCCCTCACCGATCCCTGCTGACTAGGGTGGGCTGCGTGAGCGAGCAGACCGAACACACCGAGAGCGGCGTCGTCATCGTCGGCGCCGGAATGGCAGGCGTGCAGACCGCGGTCGCCCTGCGCGAGCAGGGCTGGACCGGCCCCGTGATCCTGCTGGGCGCCGAACCCCACCAGCCCTACGACCGGCCCCCGCTGTCCAAGGCGGTCCTGCTCGGCAAGGCCGAGGACTCCGCCTTCGACGTCGACTTCGAGGGCCTGGGCATCGAACTCCGGCTCGGCGTGGAGGTGACCGGGCTGCGGGCCGCCGACCGTGAGCTGGACACCGAGGCGGGCCCGGTCCCGTACGGGGTCCTGGTCCTGGCGACCGGGGCCGAACCGCTGACCCTGCCCGGCGCCGAGGGCGTCCCCGGCGTGCACCTGCTGCGCACCCTGGACGACGCGGCCCGGCTGCGGCCGGTGCTGGCCCGGACCCCGGCGACCGTGGTCGTCGGCGCCGGGTGGATCGGCGCGGAGTTCGCGACCGCGGCCCGGGAAGCGGGCTGCGCGGTGACGGTGGTCGAGGCCGCGGACCGGGTGCTCGCGGGCGCACTGCCGGCGGAGGTCGCCGCGCCGATGGCCGGCTGGTACGAGGAGGTGGGGGCCGCCCTGCTGACCTCCGCCAGGGTCGCCTCGGTCGAGTCCGGGCGGGTGCTGCTCGCGGACGGCCGGGAGCTGCCCGCCGGAGCGGTCGTCGTGGGCATCGGGGCGAGGCCCGCCACCCGCTGGCTGGCCGGCTCGGGCGTCGAACTCGGCGCCGACGGCTCGGTCACGGCGGACGCGTACCTGCGGACCTCCCTGCCGGGGGTGTACGCGGTCGGCGACTGCGCCTCGTTCCCCTCGGCGCGCTACGGGGCGCGGCTGCTGGTGCACCACTGGGACAACGCGCTGCAGGGGCCGCGGGTGGTCGCGGCGAACATCCTGGCCGAGGCCGAGGCCGAGGCCGGGGCCGAGCCGTCCGCCGGGGCCGCGCTCCAGGTCTACGACCCGGTCCCGTACTTCTGGTCCGAGCAGTTCGGGCGGTTCGTCCAGTACGCGGGCCACCACGCGGACGCGGACACCCTGCTGTGGCGCGGCGACCCCGGCGGGCAGGCGTGGTCGGTGTGCTGGCTGCGGGCCGGGTCGCTGGTCGCGATCCTCGCCGTGGGCCGGCCGCGGGACCTCGCCCAGGGCCGCAAGCTGATCGAGACCGGCGCCGCCGTCGACCCAGGCCGGCTGGCCGATCCCGCCACCCCGCTGAAGTCGGCCGTGGCCGCCCCGCAGTAGCGCGGCGGAGCGCCCGGACGGCGCGCCCGGGCCGCGCCGGGGTGCCCGTACGGCCGGGGAGCCCCGTACGGATCGGCCCGGGTACCGGCAGCGGGCGGGAGGTGGCAGGCTTGTGCCGTGACCGAGATTGACACCAAGATCGATGCCCTTGTCCCCGCCTGGCTCCACCTGCCCGACATCGCCGAGATGCTGGACGTCGAGGTGACCCGGGTCCGCCAGCTGGTCAAGGAAGGTCAGCTGATCGCCGTCCGCCGGGGCGAGAACCGCACCCTCCAGGTCCCCGCCGACTTCATCGACGGCACCAAGCTCGTCAAGGGCCTCACCGGCCTGCTCACGGTGCTGCGCGACGACGGCTTCTCCGACGAGGAGATGCTGGAGTGGCTCTTCACCGCGGACGACACCCTGCCCGGTACCCCCGTGCAGGCGCTGCGCGAGAATCGCGGCACGGAGGTCAAGCGCCGCGCCCAGGCGCTCGCCCTCTGACCCCAGCCGACCGATCCGTCCAAGGAACGCGGGCCGCCACGTGCGGCCCGCGTTCTCTGCGCCCACCAGGGGGTACCCATGTCCTCGAACGCCCGGCAGCTTTCCGACGCCAGGCTCTACCTGTGCACGGACGCCCGCAAGCGGCAGGGTGACCTCCCCGAGTTCCTCGACGCGGTGCTCGCCGGCGGGGTGGACATCGTCCAGCTCCGCGACAAGGGCATGGAGGCGGCCGAGGAGCTCGACCACCTCCGGGTGTTCGCCGAGGCCGCCCGCCGGCACGGCAAGCTCCTCGCGGTCAACGACCGCGCCGACGTCGCGCACGCCATCGGCTCCGACGTCCTGCACCTCGGGCAGGGCGACATCCCGGTGCCGGCCGCCCGCGCCGTCCTCGGCGAGGAAGCGCTGATCGGCCGCTCCTGCCACGCCGAGTCCGAGGTCGACGCCGCGGCCGCCGAGCCGGGCGTGGACTACTTCTGCACGGGCCCCTGCTGGCCCACCCCCACCAAGCCCGGCTCGGCGG
>NZ_JACBGN010000072.1 GCF_013401435.1 Streptomyces sp. BR123 | reverse complement strand
CGTCCCGCCACCCCCGCCGACATTCCCGAGCTCATACGGCTGCGGGCCGTCGCGCTCGCCGCGCTCGGCGTCGAGCCCGGGCCCGCCGATGCCGCCTGGCGGGATGTCGCCCCCGGCTGGTTCCTCGAGCGGATCAGCGACCGGTCCGACGTGCACTGCCTCGTCGTCGGCGGAGCACCCGGCGAGTCCCTCGCGGCCACCGGGATGGCTTGGGTGACGTACCACCTGCCGAGGCCCCAGTACACCGACGGGCGCCGCGGCTACCTCGACGGCATCGTCACCGACGACGCCTTCCGCGGGCAGGGCCACGCCCGGCGGATCGTCGACGGGCTCGTCGAATGGCTGAACGGCATCGGGATCCACTACATCCAGTTGCACGCCAGCGCCGCCGGCGAGCCCGTCTACGAGGCGGCGGGCTTCGTGCCCAGCCACTTCGGCAGCATGGACCTGTTCACGAAGCCGACCGACTGATCACCGGCGTTCCAGCCGCCCCACCCGTCCCTTCTCCCCCGCCGCCCAGCAGCTGCCGTCGGCTGCGCAGTCGACGGTGTCGAACGAGCCCGGCTCCAGCGCCCGCCAGCTGCGGCCCCCGTCCGTGGTCACGTCCGTACCGGTCGGCCCCACCGCGATGGCGGCGGCGCGCGTGTGCGGGAGCCAGGCCGCGCCCGACCGGTAGGCGGGCGGCGGGGTCCCGGACGGGCTCCAGTTGCGGCCCGCGTCTGCCGAGACGGCAGCGGCCTGCGGGGATGCCTGGCCGGTGCGGTAGTCACCGCCGACGGCGAGGCCCGTCGTGCGGTCGCGGAAGGCCAGGGCGAAGACCCCCTTGGCGGGATCGCCGGCCGGGATGCCGGACTCGGCGGCCCGCCAGGTGCGGCCGCGATCCGCCGAGTGCAGGATCCGGGCGACGGGGCCGCCGCCCGTGGCCAGCCACGCATCCCGGGACCCGGCGCTCACCAGGCACTGCCCGCTCGCCGCGAAGCCGGCCTCGCCCGGCAGCGCGTCCGGCATGCCCGCGCCCGGCAGCACCGCCCAGCTCCGCCCGCCGTCGTCCGTCGACAGCACACGGAACCTGCCGTCCACCGGGTCGCTGACGGCCAGGCCGTGCCGGGAGTCGAAGAAGGTCAGGCAGTCGTAGAAGGCGCGCGGGTCGGTGTTCCGGAAGGCCTCGGTCCATGTCTTGCCGCCGTCCTCGGTGCGCAGCACCCGCGAGGCCTCCCCCTCGCCGATCGAGAGGGCGACGGCACGACGCGCGTCGAAGGCTTCGATGTCGCGCAGCTCCAGCCCCTCGGCCGCCGCGGCCGGCGGCGAGACGTCCTGCCAGCTGCGGCCGCCGTCGACGGTGCGCAGCACCGTGCCCTTGGAGCCCGCAACCCAGGCCGTGGTGCGGCTGACCGCGGCCAGTCCGCGGAAGCGGGCGTCCTTGCCGGTCTGCTTCAGCGCCCAGCCCGCACTGCGAAGATCCTTTGACTCCCCGAGCTCCCCGAGCTCCCCGAGGTCCCCGAATTTCCCGGACTCCCCGGAGCGTCCAGCCCCAGAGGCACCCTGCATGCCGTGAATGCCCCGCGTCCCGTCGCTGTCCGCCTGCGCCGGAGCCCCCACGGGCACCACCGTCAAAGCCGCCGCGAGCATGCCAACTCCCAGAAGTCTCATGGCGCCGGAAGCTAATGCACCCCGGATTCGCCGTCCAGGGTGCGTCCCCGCCCGCGCCTTCCTACCGTGGCTGCATGCCCTCCAAGCAGCCAGAGCAGCCCACGCAGCACAAGGAGCCCAACCAGCCCCAACAGCCCCAACAGCCCCAACAGCAGAATCACCCCGCCCCGCCCAAGGCCTACCCGGGCAGGCAGATCACCGTCACGTACGAGACGGGCCGGTGTCTGCACGCCGCCGAGTGCGTGCGCGGCCTGCCCGAGGTGTTCGACACGGGGCAGCGGCCCTGGGTGCAGCCGGACGGCGCCGATCCCGAGCGGGTCGCCGAGGTGATCCGGCGGTGTCCGTCGGGCGCGCTGCAGTACCGGCTCGCCGACGGGCCATCCGAGGAGCCGGACCGGCCGACGACGGTCGTACGGGTGCCGACCGGCCGGCTCGCGCTCCGCGGCGAGCTGCGCGTGACGACTGCGGACGGAACCGTACGCAGCGAGACCAGGGTGGTGCTTTGCGCCTGTGGAGTGAGCGGGAACCAGCCTTTCTGCGACCTCTCCGGACCCTGCGGCAAAGAGTGACCGCCCTTCGGGCGCAACCACCACCCCGATCACTCTGTGCGATCAAACGGATGCGTTCCAGCCAGGCGGTGACACAGCTCACGTCATCTACCATGCACGGATTTGCCGATTGCGGCGTCTATCCGGATGCCGGGTTCCGACCCACACCCGGCAGGGATTCCGCCGCAAGGGAGCGAGCCTTGATCACTGTTATCGAGCAGGCTGTGCAGGCACGTCTGATGGCCACCGCACCGAAGGTCGAGACCGTACCCGTCACTCTCTGTTACGACCGCGCGGATCCGTTCGCCGTGCGGATGGCCTTCCCCGCCCCGGCGACGCTGGAGGGCGTCGAGGTGTCGTGGACCTTCGGGCGCGAGCTCATGGAGTCGGGCCTGGACCGGCCGACGGGCCACGGCGACGTGCGGGTGCGGCCGTACGACGGCGACCGGACCACCATCGAGTTCCACGCCCCCGAGGGTGTGGCGATCGTGCTCATGTCCACGGCCGAGCTGCACAGGTTCCTGGAGCGGGTCGCGGAGATCGTCCCGCCGGGGCTGGAGCACCTGTACCTCGACATGGACCACAGCCTGGCCGAGCTCATGCGCGGCCCCCACTGAGCCCGGCGCCCCGGACCGGACCAGCCCCGCGCAGCCGGATCCGCCCCGGCCCGGCCGTCCGACCCGGCCCCGCCCGTAAACCGTTTGCGGGCGGTTCCGGCCGCCCGTAGTTTCGTCGGTGCCCCTTCCCCGTCGAATGGAGCAGGACGTTGCTCTTCTGAGGCCGAGACGCCGACCGACACCCATACCCCGGTCACGCAGCCGACCCCGCCGCCGCGCCGCCGCGCCGTCACACCGCCGTACGACCCGACGTCGTACCGGTGCGGCACGTCGCGCCGCCGCGCCGCACCGCGGGACCTCGCCACCGGGTTCGCCCTCGGCCGTCTCCCCCTGTTGCACGCACATTCACGCAACCCGGAGGCCTCCATGAGTACGACGTCCGCCGCTTTCATCACCTGCTCCGCCCTCTCCTTCGAATGGCCCGACGGCACCGCCGTCTTCGACGGGCTCCAGCTGGCCGTCGGCCCCGGCCGCACCGGCTTGATCGGCCGCAACGGCAGCGGGAAGTCCACCCTGCTGAAGCTCGTCGCGGGCGAACTGAGCCCGTCCGGCGGTCAGTCGGCCGTCGTCGGCAGCCTGGGGTACCTGCCGCAGAACGTCACCCTCGACACCTCTCTCCGCGTCGACGAGGCGCTCGGCATCCGCGCCGCCCGCGCAGCCCTGCACGCCATCGAGGCGGGCGAGGCGACCGAGGAGAACTTCACCGCCGTCGGCGACGACTGGGACGTCGAGGAGCGTGCCCTGGCCGCCCTCGAACAGCTCGGCCTCGCCCGGATCGGCCTCGACCGCACGGTCGGCGAACTCTCCGGCGGACAGGGTGTGTTGCTGCGGCTTGCCGCCCTGCTGCTCGCCCGCCCCGACGTGCTGCTGCTGGACGAGCCGACGAACAATCTGGACCTGCGGGCCCGGCGCCGGCTGTACGCGGCGGTCGAGTCCTGGTCCGGGGTGATGCTCCTGGCCAGCCACGACCGGGAGCTGCTGGAGCGGGTCGACCGGATCGCCGACCTGCACGACGGCGAAGTGCAGTGGTACGGCGGGAACTTCTCCGACTACGAAGCGCAGCTCGCCGCCGAGCAGGAGGCGGCCGAGCGGCTGGTCCGGACCGCTGAGGCCGATGTGGTGCGGCAGAAGCGGGAGTTGGCCGAGGCGCACCTCAAACTGGCGCGGCGCAGGCAGTACGGGCAGAAGATGTACGACACCAAGCGCGCGTCCAAGATCGTCGCGAACGGCAACAAGAGCACGGCCCAGGAGTCCGCGGGCAAGCACCGCGCCCTGCACACCGAGCGGCTGGCGCAGGCGAAGGAGCGCCTGGATCAGGCGGTGGAGGCCGTCCGGGACGAGGCCGACATCCGGATCGAGCTGCCGGCGACGCGGGTCCCGCCGGGGCGCCGGGTGCTCACCCTGAGCGGCGTGCGGCTGGCCCACGGCGCCGGGGTGCCGGGCGAGTGGGAGGTGCGCGGCCCGGAGCGGATCGCCGTGGTGGGCGGCAACGGCTCGGGCAAGACGACCCTGCTCCGCACGGTCGCCGGGCTGCTCGACCCGCTGTCAGGGGAGGTGGCGACGCACGTTCCGGTGGGGTTCCTGCCGCAGCGGCTGGACGTGCTCGACGAGGGCCTGTCGGTGGTGGCCAACGCGGCTCGGTTCGCCCCGCACGCCTCGAACAACCTGATCCGGGCGAGGCTCGCGCACTTCTTGTTCCGCGGTGCCCGCGCGGACCGGGCGGCGGGCACGCTGTCGGGCGGCGAGCGGTTCCGGGCGGCGCTGGCGGCGCTGCTGCTGGCGGATCCGGCTCCGCAGCTGCTGATGCTGGACGAGCCCACCAACAACCTGGACCTGGCGAGCGTACGGCAGCTGGCGGGCGCGCTGGACGCGTACGAGGGCGCGCTGCTGGTCGCCAGCCACGACGTGCCGTTCCTGGAGTCGATCGGGATCACCCGCTGGCTGCTGCTCGACGGCACGATCCGGCCGACCACGGCCGAGGAGGTCCGCGAGACGCTCTGGACCTCCTGACCCGGCGGACCGTCCCGCCCGCCACGCACGAACCCACCGCGTACCGCGCACCGCCCACCGGGCACCGCGCACCCCCTGAGCCGGCCCCGGCTCCCGGCTTCGACGCCGGGGGCCGGGGCCGGCTCGGCTTCGGCGCCCGCCGTCGGCGGCGGGGCGGTGTCGTGATGAGGGCGTCGGCGTCAAGGTGCTGTCGCGGGACCACCTGCCGGCGTGACTTTCGCCCCGCACCCGGCCTCGCACACGCTCACCAACTGCACAGATAACCGGACGTAACCAGTCATATGAACGCCTGGGGCTTGGCTCACCTTCACGGTCCGCTTAACCTACGGCGTCGTAGGCTACGGAACCGTAGGTAATTCGCTTTGTCCCCAGGAGCACCCGTGACGATCACCTCTCCCCACCTCGGCAGCTCGCAGGCGTGGACCGACGCCAAGCTGCTGTACGCGCTGGAAGAGGTGGTGGAGAAGGAGCTCAACCGCCACCTGAAGGTCACCAAGGACTGGATGCCCCACGAGTACGTCCCGTGGAGCGACGGCCGGAACTTCCCGGCGTTCTTCGAGGACGGCGAAGCCTGGGACCCGCAGCAGTCCAAGGTCACCGACATCGGCAAGATCGCGCTGGTGGTGAACCTGCTGACCGAGGACAACCTGCCCAGCTACCACCACGAGATCGCCACGCTGTTCGGCCGCAACGGCGCCTGGGGCACCTGGGTGCACCGCTGGACCGCCGAGGAGGGCCGGCACGGCATCGTGATGCGCGACTACCTGCTGGCCTCGCGCGCGGTGGACCCGGACAAGCTGGAGAACTTCCGCATGCAGCACATGTCGGAGGGCTTCGAGTCCGACAACCGGCACTCGATGCTGCACTCGGTGGCGTACGTCGCCTTCCAGGAGCTGGCGACCCGGATCTCGCACCGCAACACCGGCCACCAGTCCGGCGACCCGGTCTGCGACCGCATGCTGGCCCGTATCGCGCAGGACGAGAACCTGCACATGATCTTCTACCGGAACCTGCTGGGCGCCGCCTTCGAGATCGCCCCGGACCTGACGATGCAGGCCGTGCGCGATGTCGTGGTGAACTTCCGGATGCCCGGCCACGGCATGCCCGGCTTCGAGCGGATGGCCGCCCAGATGGCGATCGGCGGGGTCTACAACCTGCGGATCCACCACGACGACGTGCTGAGCCCGGTCATGCGCTTCCTGAAGATCATGAGCATCGACGGCCTCGGCCCGGAGGGCCAGAAGGCCCAGGACGAGCTGGGCCTGTTCATGGACGGCCTGGACTCGGAGGCGCGCAAGTTCGACGAGCGCCTGGCCGCCCGCGCGGCCCGCTTGGCCGCCCGCAAGGGCTGACCCCCGGTCTCGACCCGTTGGCGGCCCGTCTCCCGCTGACGGCCCCGTCTCCCGCTGACGGCGCGTCCCGTTGAGACCCCGGCCTCGGCCCGCTCGTGCGGGCCGGGGTCAGCGGCGCTGGCGCAGGGCGTGGCGTTCGGACTCGGAGAGGCCGCCCCAGACGCCGAAGCGCTCGTCGTTGGCGAGGGCGTATTCCAGGCAGCCCACCCGCCCCTCGCACGCGGCGCACAGACGCTTCGCGTCCCGCAGCGAGGATCCCGGCTCCGGGAAGAAGAACTCCGGGCCGGTCTGGGCGCACAGGGCGACCTCGTACCAGGCCGTGCCGGGGGCGGTCGCCGTGGCGGACGCGGCAGTGGCGGACGTGGTGGTGGTGACGGTGTTCATCGGCATGCCGGAGATGTTTACGGCCCCCGATGGACGTCCGATCAACGACTGATCAACACCCGTTCACCGATCACTTCTGGGGCGGCGGGGCGCTGGTGATGACCGCGAAGCGGGCTCCGAACGGGTCCGCCAGCTTCGCGAAGCGGCCGACTCCCTTCACGGAGACCGGGGCCAGCCGGACCCTCCCGCCCGTCTCCTCCGCCCTGGCAGCCGTGGCGTCGCAGTCGGCGACCTCGAAGTACGGGGTCCAATAGGGGTGTTCGGGGTCCTCGACCGGGTCTCCGACGATGGGCACGAGGCCGCCGAAGGCCTCCTTGTCGGCGGTACCCGCCGGCTTGGCCATCTTGTACGAGCCGCCGTCGAAGGCCATCTCGGCGATCTCCCAGCCGAAGACGGAGCAGTAGAAGTCCCGTGCCGCGGCCACGTCGGACGTGTAGAGCTCTGCCCAGCACAGGCTGCCGGCTTCCTGCACCATGCCCAGGCCGGTGTGCCCGTGGGGCTGCCAGGTCGCGAAGGCCACTCCCTCCGGGTCGGCGAAGACGGCCATCCGGCCGTAGTCCAGGACGCCCGTCGGCGGGGAGAGCACCGTGCCGCCCGCCTTGGTCACGGCGGCCGCGGTGTCGTCCGCGTCGGAGCTCTGGAAGTACACCGTCCAGGCCGACGGGCCCTGCTCCGCCGTGACGGCCAAGCCGCCAGCGACGGTCTTGCCGCCGAGGTGGAACATGCCGTATCCGCCGACCTCCTCACCGCCCGGCTGGTAGTCCCAGCCGAACAGCCCGGCATAGAACCCTGCGGCGCCCTCGGTGTCGGGCGTGCCGAGGTCCACCCAGTTCGGGGTGCCGTCTTTGTAGTCCGTGGTGAGCATGGCCGATACTCCTTCCGTCCTCACTTCGAGCATGGCATCCGGCACTGACAGCGGCCCGGCGGCGCCGTCGGCACTGCCCGGCAGCGCCCGGCGCTCCCGGGCACAGACTGAACGACCGTGCGTTCGCCTAGGATGGGCGGATGGCTGACGGACGCGTGGAGCGCGGCAACCAGACCCGGCGGACCGTTCTCGCGCGGACGGTGGACCTCGCCTCGACGGAGGGGCTGGAGGGGCTCTCCCTCGGCAGGGTCGCGGGGGATCTGGGGCTGAGCAAGAGCGGCGTCTTCGCCCTCTTCGGTTCCAAGGAGGAACTGCAGATCGCCACGGTCCGCGCCGCTGCGGCCGTGTTCGCCGCGCACGTCGTGCAGCCCGTGCACGAGGCGCCCGCCGGGGTCGGCAAGGTGTGGCGGCTGTGCGAGCTGTGGATCGTGTACTCGGCGCGCAGGGTCTTCCCCGGCGGGTGCTTCTTCCACTCGGCCGCCGCGGAGTTCGGCTCGCGTCCCGGCCCCGTGCGCGACCGGATCGCCGCGGCCCGCGCCGAGTGGGCGCAGTACGTGGAGCAGCAGCTGCGCGAGGCCGAACGGGCGGGCGGGTTCCGGGAGGACGCCGAGCCGGTGGACGTGCCGCAGCTGGCGTTCGAGATCATCGCGATGATGGAGCTGGCCAACTCCGAGTCCGTACTGCACGACGCCCCGACGCCGTACGAGCGGGCCGGCCGGGGCATCCTGGGCCGGCTGCGCGCGCTGGCGGCCGCCCCGGCAGACCTCCCGGAGCAGCCCCCGGCCGTGCCCCTGCCCGGCTGACGACGCAGACCCGGCCGGTACGGTCACTCCTCGCGTTTGGCGCGGCTCGGCTGGACCCGCTTCGGTTCGCCCGGCATCTTCGGGTAGTCCGGCGGGTAGGGCATGTCGCCGAGGCCGCGGTCGCGCTCCTGGCGGTCGGCGAGTTCCAGTGCCGCGTCCAGGGTGAAGGCGTGGTCGTCCATGTCCGCGTGCAGGTCGCCGAGTTCGGCATAGCGGGCAGGCATGGTGGTGATGTCGAAATCGCGGGGCTCGGCGGAGTCGAGCTCGTCCCAGCGCAGCGGGGCCGAAACCGGGGCCTGCGGGCGGGGGCGCACGGAGTAGGCGGAGGCGATCGTGCGGTCGCGGGCGGTCTGGTTGTAGTCGACGAAGATCCGCTCGCCGCGTTCCTCCTTCCACCAGGCGGTGGTGACCCTGCCCGGCATCCGCTGCTCCAGCTCCCGGCCGATGGCGATCGCGCACCGCCGGACCTCGGTGAAGGTCCAGTTCGGCGCGATCGGCACGAAGACGTGCAGGCCGCGGCCGCCCGAGGTCTTCGGCCAGCCCCGCAGCCCCAAGTCCTCCAGGACGTCCCGCAGCTCGTGCGCGGCGATCACCGCGTGGTGGTAGCCGGTGCCCGGCTGGGGGTCGAGGTCGATGCGCAGTTCGTCGGGCCGGTCGGTGTCCGTGCGGCGCACCGGCCAGGGGTGGAAGGTCAGGCAGCCCAGGTTGGCGGCCCACAGCACGGCGGCCGGCTCGGTGGGGCACATCTCGTCGGCCGACCGCCCGCTGGGGAAGGAGATGTGGGCGGTCGGGATCCAGTCCGGCATGGTCTTCGGCGCGCGCTTCTGGAAGAAGGACTCGCCCTCCACCCCGTCCGGGTAGCGCTCCAGGGTCGTGGGCCGGTCGCGCAGGGCCCGCGTGATGCCATCGGCGACGGCCAGGTAGTACTGCGCCACGTCCCGCTTCGTCAGGCCCCGCTCCGGGAAGTACACCTTGTCGGGGTTGGACAGCCGCACCGTCCGCCCGCCCGCCTCCAGCTCGATCGCATTTCGGGATGCACCCATGTGCGCCACGGTAGGCGGGCCCGACCCGACCCGCATACCGGGCGGACCGGCGCACATCACCGCAGAATCGTTGGCATGGATCTGCCCGTGATGCCGCCCGTGAAGCCGATGCTCGCCAAGTCGGTGTCCCGGATCCCGCCGGGTATGCAGTACGAGGCCAAATGGGACGGCTTCCGCGCCATCGTGCACCGCGACGGCGACGAGGTGGAGATCGGCAGCCGCACCGGCAAGACCTTGACCCGGTACTTTCCCGAGCTGGTGACCGCTCTGCAGGAGAACCTCCCCGCCCGCTGCGTGATCGACGGCGAGATCGTCATCGTCCATGGCGGACGGCTCGACTTCGACCGGCTGACCGAGCGGATCCACCCCGCGCAGTCCCGCGTCGCCCTCCTCGCCCGGACGACCCCCTCCAGCTTCCTCGCCTTCGACCTGCTCGCGCTCGGCGACGCGTCGCTCCTCGACACCCCGCTCGCCGATCGCCGCACCGCCCTGTCCGATGCCCTGTCCACTGCTCGGCCCCCCGTCCATCTCGCGCCCGCGACCACCGACCCCGCGCTCGCGCAGGAGTGGTTCGAGCGGTTCGAGGGCGCCGGGCTCGACGGGGTGATCGCCAAACCCCTCGATCTGCCCTACCGGCCCGATGCCCGCCTCATGTTCAAGATCAAGCACGAGCGTACGGCCGACGTCGTCGTCGCAGGATTCCGTTTCCACAAGAGCGGTCCGATTGTCGGATCGCTGCTGCTGGGCCTGCACGACGACCGCGGCGCCCTGCAGCACGTGGGCGTGTGCGCCGCCTTCCCCATGAAACGCCGCGCCGAACTGGTGGAGGAGCTCGCACCGCTGCGGATGGCCGACGCCGCCGGACACCCCTGGGCCGGGTGGGCCGAGGAGTCCGCCCACGAGAGCGCCCGCCTGCCCGGCGCGCAGAGCCGGTGGACCGGCAAGAAGGACCTGTCCTGGGTACCGCTGCGCCCCGAACGCGTCTGCGAGGTCGCCTACGACCACATGGAGGGCGACCGCTTCCGGCACACCGCCCAGTTCCGCCGCTGGCGGCCCGACCGGACGCCGGACAGCTGTACGTACGCGCAGTTGGAGGAGGTCGTCGGCTACGACCTCGCCGAGGTGCTGGGAACGGGCCCCGGCACCGGCCCCGGCTGATCCCGGCCTCGCGGGCGCCGGGCCCGGCCGGTCCCGGCGCAGTCCCCGCGCCGCCCCGCGCCGCCCCGCCACCACCGCCGTGGCCGTGGCCCTTGGCCGTTGGCCGTGGCCGTGGCCGTTTTGGGCCGTGGCCGTTGCCGTGGGGCCGGCTCAGCCCTGCGTCAGCTTCTCCCACTCCGCCCTCTCCGGGCCCACCGCGTTCGGGACGTACCCGGGCCGCGCCGCCAGCCATCGCGCCACCCTGGCCCGGATCCCCGGATCCGCGTACGCCCGCTCCGGCGGCTCGACCAGATGCCGGACCCGCGCCCGGGCCCGCATCACCTCCGGATCCTCCAGGGCGCAGTCGAACAGCGCGGCCGTCTCCCGTGCCGCTCCCGTCCTGACGGCCCGCGTCGCGAACCGCTCCCCGATGGCCGCGTCGGCGACGACCTGGAAGTCGAACCACGGCTTCAGCGTGCGCACGGCCCAGGCGTGGTGCTCGGCGGCGTACCGGGCCGAACCCGGCTCCCGCCCGGCCGTCCGGGCCACCCGGAGCGCGGCCCACAGGGCCAGCGAGGTGCCCTGGCCCAGGGTCGGGTTGGTGTGGGTGATCGCGTCGCCGATCGGCACCAGGCCGGCCACCACCGGCCCGTGATCGTCGACGAGCGCGCTCCACCGGTTGTCCAGGCTCGCCGTGGCCAGCACGTCGGACAGCGGCTCGGCGCCCAGGTCCAGCCACGCCTCCCCGGGCGGGAAGGCGCGGGCCGCGCTTTCGAAGAGGACGGGGTCGCGCAGCGCCGAGCGGGTGCTGTCCCGGGTGTGGACGATCAAGGTCACGGCGAAGACGCGGTTGTCGGCCGGGAACACCGCGCAGCCGGCGAAGGGCCCGCCGGTCACCGCCCACGGGCGGCGCGGGCCCTCCTGCATGCCCTCGGGCAGCCGGTACCAGCGGCAGAAGTACGCCAGGCCGGTACGGTGCCGTTCCACGACCGGCGGCCGGCAGCCCGCCGCGGCCAGCCAGCGCTCGGTGCCGCCGCGTCGGCCCGCCGCGTCCACGACGAGGTCCGCCGCGTACGGCCCGGCTTTCGTGACCACTCCGGTGACCCGGACACGGCCCGCCGCCTGCACCCCCGGCTCCGTCCTCAGCCCGGTCACCGGCTCCCCGTGCCGCAGGACGGCTCCCTCCTCGGCGCGCAGGGCCGTCAGCAGCGCGCTCTCCAGCACGATGCGGCGGGCCTGGAGCATGACCAGCTCCTCGTCGCCGGGCCGCGCCGGTGGCCGTACGTCGAACCAGTCGAGCTCGTGGCGCTCCCGGGCGCCGAGCCGCAGCATCTCCGCGTACACGTCGGGGATTTCGTCGCGCAGGAGCGTGCGCGCCGCGCCGAGGAGGACGTGCGGCTGGGTGGCCTGCGGGACGGTGGGCCTGTGCCAGCCGAAGAAGTCCCGGTCGAGGGCGGTGCCGGGGGCGCGGGTGTCGCGTTCGAAGAGTTCGACGGTGTGTCCGTGCCGTGCGGTGAGCAGCGCTGTCGCCAGTCCGCCGACTCCCCCGCCGATGACCGCCACATGTGCCATTGCGCACCCCCTGGTTCTCCGTACTCCGTCCCGCACCACCCCGACCGGCGTTCCGCATGCCCATCGGATCGCCCAGAGCCTGCACGGAAGCCTGCACGGAGGGGCCCCGGCCGAAACCCGCACACCAGTCCGAAGCGTCACGCCCGGCTGTTTCTGCTCCGGTACGCCTCCAGGGCCAGCCGGGTCTCCTCCTCGATCAGGTCGGCGTTCACGGCGACCGCTGCGCGCACCCCGGCCGCGGCCGCCGCGGCGAGCTGGTCCAGCGGGCTGGTGAGGTTCCCCGCCGCCCACACGCCCCGCAGCGCGGTGGCCCCGGTGGCCGGGTCGGCCTCCAGGCAGCTGCCGACCACCACCCCGTCCCGTTCGACGGCGGCCACCGGCAGCCCCAGGCCCGCCGCGACACCGGCGCGTGCGGTGAAGCGCGGTGCGACCACCAGGGCCCGGCACGCCACGGACCCGCCGCCGGCCAGGGTCACCCCGGCCAGTTCGCCCCCGTCGACGGTCAGGCCGGTCACCTCGCCCTCCGCCACCGCGACGTCCAGGGCCGCGAGGAGCTCCCGGTCCTCGGCGGTCGGCTGCCGGGTGTGGGCGAGCAGCGTGACCCGGCTCGTCCAGTTGCGCCACGTCTGCGCCTGGTGGACGGCGTGCGGGCCGGTGGCGAGTACGGCGACGGGCCTGTCGCGGACCTCCCAGCCGTGGCAGTACGGGCAGTGCAGCACGTCCCGCCCCCACCGCTCCCGCAGCCCCGGCAGCTCCGGCAGCTCGTCCACCAGCCCGGTGGCAAGGAGCAGCCGCCCGGCCCGGACCGCGGAGCCGTCGCCGCACCGCACCAGGAACCCGCCGTCCGCCGCCCGGTCCGCGGCGACGGCCGTGCCGGCCGCGCCGGAGCGGATCTCGGCGCCGTACGCCGCCACCTCCGCCCGCCCCACGGCCAGCAGCTCCGCCGGGGCCGTCCCGTCCCGCCCGAGGTAGCCGTGCAGGTGGGCGGCGGTGGCGTTGCGGGGGCTGCCCGAGTCGAGCAGCAGCACGGAGCGGCGGGCCCGGGCGAGGGTCAGCGCTCCGGCGAGCCCGGCGGCGCCGCCGCCGACGACGACCACGTGGAAGGTGCGTTCCGCTTGCGCGGTGTTGTTCATGGTGCGTCCTTGCGGTTGTTCGGGGAGGGCGGTCCGTGGGACGAGCATGGGCCCTCGGACGGCGGGGCGGCACGTCCCGTTGCCGAACCGGCAAGATGATGCACGAGCGCCGGATCCACCGGGCCGGCCATGTCGTGCGAAGAGGGACGAGGAACCGCCGGATGACACCCATGCCGCCCACGCCGCCCACGCCTGCCGAACCGCCCGAACCGCCCGTGCCGTCCGCCGGCCGAACCGCCGACCCGTCGGGGCGGCCGTCGTCCGCCGCCCCCGGACCGACCGCGGAGCGCCCCGAGCGGGCCGTTCCCCGGGCCAACGGCGTCGTCGGCGTCGGGCTCGTGGTGGCCGACTCCGCCGGCCGGGTCCTCCTCGGCCAGGCGCACGACGGCCGCTGGGAGCTGCCGGGCGGGAAGGTCGATCCCGGGGAGGGCTTCGAGCAGGCCGCGGCCCGGGAGCTGGCCGAGGAAACGAGCCTGCGGGTGGCCCCCGGGGACATCCGGATCCTCTCGGTCCGGATTGATGCGAAGTCCGGGGTCACCCGGCTGACCGCGGCGGCCGTCACCGCCTCCGCCGAGGGGACGCCCGCGGTCACCGAGCCGCACAAGATCGTCCGCTGGGAGTGGTTCGCGCCGGCCGAGATCCCGCACGCCCTGTACGCGCCCTCGGCGGGGGTCCTGCACACCTGGCGGCCCGAGCTGGCCCCGGCCCTGCCGCCCGTGTCCCCGTACGACTACCCGACGGCAACCACCGGGACCGGGGAACCGGGGACGCCCGGGACCTAGCCGGCGCCTCTGCCGACCCGCCGCTCGCACCGGGGGGACGGAGGCGGGTCGTCCGTCAGCACAGGCGGGTGTGGCGGCAGGGGCTCCACCGGCTGCCCCCCGAGCCCCCGGACGAACCGCCGGGGGAGCCGCCGGAGGAGCCGGAGTAGTCGGGAATGCCGTCGGGGAAGGCGCGGGTCCGGCTGCGGTCCCCGGGGAAGGGATCGCGGTAATCGGGGTCGCCGTCACCGTCGCGATCGGGGAGCCGTGCGTCCGTGCCGGTGCCGCGGTCCTGCTCCGGACAGCCGTTCTCCTCGGCAGCCAGCCGCAGTTCCACCAGCGGCGTGTCGGGCTTGACAGCCGTTCCCGCAGCGGGGTCCTGGCGGCATACCCGCCAGTCCTCGTACTCGCCCTCATCGGGCAGCGTGTCGTTGAGGTACGCCGCCCGCGCCCGGATCCTGTCGGGGCGCACACCGAGCGCGACGACTTCCGCGCGGGCGGTCTGCCAGGTCTTCCACACCAGATCCGGCATCTTCGGCCACGGGACGGGCTCGCCGTCCCGCGCGGGGCACGGCGCACCGTTGGGCACGGCGCCGAACTCCGCGGTCGGCTTGCGCCCGTCCCAGCCGGTCTGCTGGAAGCAGACGGTCCACCGCGACAGGCCGCGGACGAAGCCGTCCTTCTCGGAGGCGTCGTGGTTGCGGACCAGGAAGCCGGTCTGCCGGGCCTGGTTGAAGGCCGTCTCCAGGGACTGCCCGCGAAAGTCGGCGAGCGGCGGCACGGTGGGCGTCGGCGAGGACGCGACCGTGGGGACCGCCGCCTTCCGGCTTCCCGCGCGCGGTGACGGCGCCTGGGCTGCGGCACCATCGGGGAGTTCGGGCAGTACACCACCCAGCAGGGCCGCGGCAACCACCGAAGCGGCGAGCTTCCCGGCGGTGGGCCACGCGCCACCCCGCCACACGGCGACGAGCGCGGCGATCAGCGCGGCCGCGCCCAGGCGCGGCTCCAGCAGGCCGGCCGCTGGCACGGCGGCAACCAGGGCGAAGCGGCCGGAGTCGGTCCGCCACCACGCCGTGCGCCCGGGGCCCTGGGGGGCTGTCGGCGCTGTGGGCGGTATGCGGTCGGCCTGAGGGCCAGGCATACGGGCCCCTTTCCCATGAAACGGCTGTGCGAGGTGGCAGCGCCCGACCGGTCGTGGCCGCCGCGTGCCGTGATCATCGCATGAGCGAGTACTCCTGGCCCGGGAGGGAACCGGATCCTGGCAGCCCTACCGGGCACGTAGCCTCTGCATGCCGCGCAGGCGGCGGCTCCGGGGTCGGTCCCCGCCGCCCGCGCCAGGCCGTCCCCTCACCCGGCCGTCCCCATCCGGCCGTCCCCACCGACCGTCCCTCGCCTGCCGCCCCGCCTCCACCCCCCGGCGCCGTTCGCCGTGCGAACGTGCCCTCGCGGAGGTCTTCCGCCCGGCAGCCGCTCGGCGATGGCGTCCGCCGCGGCCCGCGGTTCCGCCCCGCTCGGTCGGCCGCGGTCCTTCTCCGGCCGGCCGCGGTCGCGGCGGTCTCGGCGAGCAGGTGGGAGGTGACCACCCAGGACATGTGGTCGCCGCCGCCGAGGTCCGCCACGATCGTGGGCAGGGCGGTTACGACGATCGTCTGGTCGAGTGCCGCGAGCAGTACACCCAGCATGATCGTGCCGAAGACGACGTTGCGCTGCCGCCGGTCGGGCCGGGGTCAGCGCAGGTAGCCGAGGCCGGGGTGGGCGGCCGCGTACCCGTCGAGGAGCCGTCGGGCCACGCCCACCGAGTCGACCAGCGGGTGCAGGGCGAAAGCCTTGACGGCCTCGGCCCGGGAGCCGCCGGCCGCGGCCGCGAGGACGGCGCGTTCGACCGCCTTCACGGAGGTGACCAGCCCGACCGCGTGGAGCGGCAGCGGGTCCACGGCCACCGGGTGGGCGCCGTTGGCGTCGACCGTGCAGGGGACCTCGACGACCGCCTCCCCGTCGAGCACGGAGAGCGTCGAGCGGTTGCGCACGTTCAGGACGAGGGTGGTCCGCTCGTCGCGGGCGATGGCGCGCATCAGGGCGAGCGCGACCTGCTCGTAGCCGCCGGAGCCGGATTCCAGGTCGCTGTCGTCTCGGGCGCCGGCGCCGGCCGCCTCGCGGTTCTCGGCCATGTACGTGGCCTCGCGCTCGGCCCGGGTCCGGTCCCAGGCGGCCAGTGCCGCCCCGGGCGGCAGCGCGTCCCGGCCGGCTTCGGCGTAGAAGCCGCGCTGCTGGTCGCGCAGGAAGGCGCCGCGGGTCTGCTTCGTCTCCTGGTACGCCCGTACGGTGTCCCGGTTGAAGTAGTAGTAGTGCAGGTACTCGTTGGGGATCGCGCCGAGCGAGCGGAGCCAGTCGGGGCCGAAGAGCCGCCCCTCCTCGAAGGACCGGAGCGCCGCCGTGTCGGCCAGCAGCCGGGGCAGTTCGTCGCGGCCGCCGATGTGCAGGCCGCGCAGCCAGCCGAGGTGGTTGAGGCCGACGTAGTCGATCCAGACGTCCTGCGGGCGGGCGCCGAGCGCGCGGGCGACGCGCCGGCCGAGCCCCACCGGGGAGTCGCAGATGCCGATCACCCGGTCGCCGAGCACCTCGGCCATGGCCTCGGTGACCAGCCCGGCCGGATTGGTGAAGTTGATGACCCAGGCCTCGGGGGCGAGCCGGGCGACGGCGCGGGCGATCTCCCGTGCCACCGGCACGGTCCGCAGGCCGTACGCGATCCCGCCGGCGCCGACCGTCTCCTGGCCGAGCACGCCCTCGGCCAGGGCGACCCGCTCGTCCGCGGCGCGCCCGTCGAGGCCGCCGACGCGGAGGGCGGAGAAAACGAAGTCGGCCCCGCGCAGGGCCTCGTCCAGGTCGGTGGTGGTGGACACCGAAGGGGCGGGGAGTGCGCCCCGGCCGGCCGCCGTGGGGCGCGCGGCGGCCGCGGCTGCCGCCGAGGCCGCCTGGTCGGCGAGGACGCGGGAGACGGCGGTCAGCCGCGCCGGATCCTCGTCGTACAGCGTCACGTGGGACACCCGGCCTTCGGCCCGGTCTTCGAGCAGTGCGCCGTACACGAGCGGTACCCGGAACCCGCCCCCGCCGAGGATCGTCAGCCGCACGCCGTACCGCCCTTCAGCCAGTGCCGCCGCGGATGCCACGATCCGCGGCATTCGGGCGGCGGCACACGAATGAGGGCTCCAGTGTCCCCTGCCGGTCTAGTCCTCCAGCGCCGGCACGGCGCGCAGCCGCGGGCCCTTGCTGTGCGGCGCGGCGCCGCCGCGGGCAGGTCCGGCCGCGGCGCCCCGGGGCGCCGAGAGGATCATGGTGATCCGGGTGAGCCCCATGGCGTCGAGCATGCGGCTCGATTCGGCCACGAGCCGGCACCGTACGAGGCCGGACTGCGGGTCCCAGTGGCGCACGGTCCGCACCGCGCCGTCGCGCTCGGCGGCGTCGGCCCCGTGGGTGGCGAGCCAGTGCGGCACGCCGTACCGGTAGGCCGCCTCCATGAACGGGTCGCGGGCCACCTCCTGGCGGATGCTGCGCAGCCCCTCGTCCTCCGGGGCGGCTTCCAGCGCCGCCGCGAACTGGGCCAGCAGCGGCACGCACCAGGCCGGCTCGTGGTCCTCCAGGACGGCGGCCGCGTCCGGGTGGAAGAGCACGAAGCGCAGGAAGTTGTCGTCCGGGAGGGCGGTCGGGTGGGGGCGCACCGACTGGAAGAGCCTGTCGAACGCCGAGTTGGTGAGCGCGACGTCCCAGCGGTGGTCCACGAGGAAGCTGGGATGGGGCACGGCCTCCATGAGGGCCGCGTAGTCGCACAGGTAGTCGCGCTGCGCCGGGTCGTCGGGCAGCCGGTTCTCCTCGGCCGCCCGCCAGGTCGGCGGCGGGTCCCGGTCGACCATGATGCGGAAGAGCCAGAAACACTGCCGCTCGCTCATTTCCAGGGCCTCTGCCAAGGCGAGCAGTTTACGGTCGGTCCATTCCTTGACCAGTCCGCGTTCCCAGTTTCCGTACGCGCGAACGCTGATGCGCAGCCGTGCGGCGAGGTCTTCCTGGCTCAGGCCCAGTTCCTCGCGGCGCTGGCGCAAAATCTCCTTGCGTCGCTCCGACCGCACTGCGCCACGTGCGGACTCCTCGCCCGC
The DNA here is from genome assembly GCF_013401435.1 of Streptomyces sp. BR123. GTDB lineage: Bacteria > Actinomycetota > Actinomycetes > Streptomycetales > Streptomycetaceae > Streptomyces. The sequence continues at coordinate 10,403 of NZ_JACBGN010000072.1, read as the reverse complement.
CAGGCGCTCCTCACCGGCATGGGCGAGGCCAATGGACGGGCCCACCGCTGCGAGATGTAGCACCGAGAGCTCCCCCTCCTCACGGTCTGGATCTTCAATTTCCTCTGGCGATCCTGCTACCGACGTCATTCGAGTGTCAACTATCGTGGCAATTCCAGCCTCTTGACAGCTCATTCCCGCCACAGCTGTGGCAACTTCTGGCCCTGCGGCGGGAGAACGGATAGATTCCAAAAGCCGACCATGTGCCCGAACCGACTCGCCGCGATCTAGGAGAACCACTGGTGACAGACGGCTTCCCGGCTCCCGTCGCGGTGGCCAACCCGTCCCTGGCAGCCACCGTCACGCGCGTCGCAGAACTCGCGGGCAAAATGGGCCGCGACCCGAACAAGGTCTTCGACCTGCGCCGCCTCTCCGAGGCCTCCGGCGTGCCCATGGACGTGGTGCGGAGCCTGCTGGACGGCAGGCCGGCCGGCGAACCCTGCCTGCAGACCCGCTTCCTCCAGCGGCTCGACCTGCTCCGCCGCACGAGGCTGAAACCCAACGGACGCCGCTACACCCAGCAGGAGATCGCCGACGGCGCCGGGATGTCCCGGCAGCAGGCCGGCGCGCTGATCAACGGCGACCGGCGGCCCACGATGGAGCACTGCGACGCCATCCAGCGCTTCTTCGGCGTCCACGCGGGATTCCTCACGGCGCACGACGCGGACGCCCTCACCGACGCACTGCTGCGCACCGAGCAGCAGCTGCTCCAGGACTACGCCGGCCGCACCCGAGAGCCCGTGCCCGCCGCCCCGGCGTCCCCGGCCGGCGACCCCCTGGCGAGACTCCTCCAGGACCACGGGGTGCGGGGCATCGCCTGGCGCGCCGCGCAGCTGCCCAGCGACAAGCACCGCGACAAGGTCGCCGAGTGGCTGGACATGCTCCTCGAGAGCGTCAAACCGACCGATTCCTGATCCCGGCCCAGTCGAACTCAGTCTGAGTCTGGGTCTGTCCGATCCTTGAGTCCTGATCCGGATCCACGCCGACGGGGAGAACGGTGAGCATAGGCAGAGAGCAGCGCCGGTTGTGCGGCGAGCTGGTGGCCGGCCTCCAGCTGACCGCGCCCGTGGAACCCGTGGACCTGTACACCGCCCTCTGCCGGGGCATGAGCAGGATCCGCGGCCGCCGGGTGGACTTCCGGATGGCCGCGTTCCCGCCCGGGACGGCGAGCGGCCTGTGGCTCGACATGGCCGACCGGGACCTGGTGGTCATCGAGGAGCGCACGGCCCCGGACCACCAGCTGGTGATCCTCGGCCACGAACTGTGGCACATGAAGGCGGGCCACTGCAGCCACCACGTCGACGGAGCCGCCGTCGCGGCCCGCCTGCTGTCCGACGAGGCCGACCTCGGCGAGACCGTACGGCGCGTGGCGGCGCGCACCCGCGCCGACATACGCGAGGAGACCGAGGCCGAGACCTTCGGCTTACTGCTGGGCAGTCGGTGCCGGACCTGGCTCGCCGGGTCGGCGGGCCACCGTGCGCCCGCACAGCGAGACCAGTTGGCGGGGCGCATCGAGGCCTCGCTCGGATACCGGGGGCACAGGAACGACCGTTGAACGGCCAGGACTACTACATTCCGGCAACCGCGCTGGGCATCGCACTCGCCTTCAAACTGCCGACGCTGCGCAGCAACTGGCGCGACCCCCTGCTGCGCGCCGTGTGCTCCCTGCTGGTCCTGGCCGGATCGGTCTTCGCCTTCGCCGCCCCACCCACCATCGTGGCGGTCAACGGCCTGACCGGCGTCACCAACTTCTCCGCCCCGCTCGTGTACTGCCTGATCACCCTGTTCAGCGCCGCCTGCCTGGTGCTGATCGTGAACTGGCGCGGCGGCCCCGCCGAGGCGACCCGGCGCGTCTCGCGCCGGTGGATCGGCGGCTACTGCGGGGTCGTGGTCGTGCTCGTCGTGCTCTTCGCGCTGGGCGACGCGCCCGTCGAGCGGCTGCGCGACTTCGACACGTACTACGCGAACGAGCCCTACATCCGGGAGATGATCGCCCTCTACCTGACGGCGCACCTGGTGGCGGCCGTCGTGATGGTGGCCATGTGCTGGCGCTGGTCGCTCCAGGTGCGCGGCTGGCTGCGGACCGGCCTGATGATCATCGTGGCGGGGTACGTCCTCAACCTCAGTTACGACGCCACCAAGATCTCCGCGGTCATCGCCCGCTGGACGGGCCACGACCTCGACGACCTGAGCACCTACGCCGCCCCGCCGCTCGCCTCCCTCGGCGCCCTGATCAGCGCCATCGGCTTCGTCCTCCCCCTGGTCTGCCAGCGGCTGTCCGACCACTGGCAGACGTGGACGACGTACCGGCGGCTCGGGCCGCTGTGGGACGAGGTGCAGCCGTGCGCGCCCACCGGCACCCCCTGCGTGAAGATGTCGTGGTGGGCGCCGCCCGAACTGCGCATGATCCAGAGGGAGTCGGACATCCACGACGCGTTCCTGAACCTGGGCCCGTACTTCGACGAACGGCAGCGGGAGCGGGCGTACGGGCTCGCCCTGGCCGGCGGGTCGGACGAGGAGACGGCCCGCGCGGTCGGCGAGGCGGCCATGGTCGCCGCCGCCGTCCGGGCCCGCACCGCGGACCCGGAGGGGGCCGCCATCGACGGCGAGGAAGGCGCGGACGGCGCCGGCCGGGCTGCGCCCGGCCCGCGGGACCTCGTCCGCGTCTCCCGGGCCCTGCGGGATTCGCCGGTGGTCGCCTGCATGCGGCAACAGGGGACGGCCGGGGCGGTCTGCTGACCGACCGGGAGGGGGCGGGGTGCCGGACGGCGCCCACAGGGCTGCACCCCGCTCGCAGACCTGCACCGGGCCCTGCGGGCGCCCTGCCCCGGCCCTGGTCCCACCGCTCTGCTGCGTGCCGTGCGCGCGTCAGCGGGCGGTCGCCGCCAGGGCCGCTTTCGGGAACAGGTCCCGGAAGGGGCCCGCGGAATCGATTCCCTCGCGGCCGAAGGGCGCATCGAAGCTCCAGACCATGAACAGCAGGAACACGATCAGCGCGCTGAACAGGCCCGCCAGCAGCAGCTCCCGGCCGGAGCGGCGGATCTGGAGCGTGAAGATGAGGCCGACCGTCACCACACCACCGGTCAGCAGCCCGAACCAGACCACGCTCGGCAGCGTCGACTCATCGCTCTGCACGCGCGCATGGCGGGCGTCGTCCGCGGCCGCGATGTGGTCCAGCAGCGGCTGGTAGGCCTGCGCCTGGAGCTCGGTGGCCGGGCTCTGATGGGTGACGTCGCTGCGCAGCTTCGCGAGCAGTGCGGCACCCTCCGGGCTGGCCGGCTCGCCCGAGGTCAGGCGCGGCCAGTCCACGGCGACGGTGTGGGTGACGTACGCGTCCACCTCGCCGCGGATCCGGTCGCGGACGGCGGCCGGGTAGACGTCGGCGCGCTGGCCGACCTCGTACAGCGCCTGCGCCTCACGCCGCACACTGTCCTCGGCGGAGCCGCGGGCCTCCCAGACGCCGGCGATCGCGAGGCCCAGCACGATCGCGTAGACCACACCCACCATCATCGTCATGTACTCGATGACGTCGGGGGTCTCACTGGTGTCCTCGTCGGGGGCGACCCGGCGGTGCCGGATGACCGTGCAGGCGAAGACGAAGGCGCAGACGAGCACCATGGCAATGGCCAGGATCAGCCATTCGGACACGAGGGATCTCCCATGGGTGGATCGGTCAGGGGTTGCTGCGGCTCTTCGACCGCGGGCGCAGTGCCGCCGCGGCGAGCACGGCCGGGGTGGTGACCACGGCCATGATCATTACGGTGGACAGGCCGCCCGGCTCCCGCCGGTCCAGGGCCCGGGAGCGGTACGGGCGGACGTGGAAGGCGGTGACCCGCGCGACCCCGGCTCCGCGCGCGGGCGGAGCCCCGGTCGAGGCAGCGGGCGGCCCGGCAGCCGCCGCGGGATCCGGCGCGGCCGGCGGGGGCTCCGCAGCCGCGGCCAGGGCCTTCGCCGCCGGCGATCCGGCCGCGGCTGCGGCCCGGGCCACGACCACCGGCGGCTCCGGAGCCGCGGCGGCCGGCACCGGTCCCTGCCCGGGGTGGTGCACGGTCGGCCGGCCCTGCGGAGGTCGGACGACGGGCGGCCGGACGGCGGGGGCCCGCGGCGGCCCCTCGGGCACACACACATCGGCCCGGGCCTCGGCCCGGGCCGCATGGCCGCCATCGGCGACGGCCACCTGGCCGTGCAGCGGGCAGCACACCGCCACCAGGCCCGCCCCCGCGAAGTAGTGCCAAGCGGCCACCGCGCGTCCTCTCGTTCCGCAGCAGAAGTGAGGGTTCCGGCTGAAGGAACGATCACGGCAGCGCTACGACACGCCGCAGCCGGGACGGATCCCCGACGGGAAACCGGATTCAGCCCATCGAGAGCACCGGGCCGGTGACGACGAGCCCGAGATCACCGCCCGCGTAGGCGAAGAAGGCACACATGACCAGGGCCGCGCCGCCCAGCGCGAGGTCCTTCAGGAACTGCACCTGCTCCGTCTGCCGGGCTTGCTGGTCCTGCTCCCGCCAGAACCCGTGCATCAGGAAGGCCGTGCCGAAGCAGAACGCGGCGAGGAGCAGTGCCCCGATGTCGGCCCACAGGCCGACGGCGACGCTCACGGCACCGACCAGCAGGACCACGCCGCTTCCGGCCACGGCGGCCACCGGCTGCGGCACCCCGCGCGAGGCGGCGTATCCGGCCGTCGCCTTGGTCCGGGTCAGGTGGCCGACGCCGGAAACGGCGAAGAGCAGGACGAACAGAACGCGTCCGATCAGGACGAGGAAGTCCATGGCGACCTCCGAGAACACACGGGCACGAGCGACCCCCGTCACCGCGGCACCTGCCCGTTCCGGCCCGCCTCACCCCTCCGGCGCAGCACCGGCCGCCGCCCTCCGCCCCCGAGGCCCGCGATCGGGAGGAGCGCGCCCGCGGCCGACGCGGAGGATCCGGCCGAGGAAGGCGGTCGCGGGTGGACCTCGGAGCCGGAGGCCGACGCCCTGATGGACGGTCTGCAGACCGATCCGAAACGGCGCGGCGACCCCCGTCCGTCGCCTTCGCCGGCCATCCGCAGGAGCCCGTGCTCGAAGCGCACGACCTCGTCGCCGGGTTCCTGCGCGGCGCGGCCGTCCCCGTGGTGGAGCGCATCGAGCCACCTGCGCAACACGGTGGTGGCGATGGCCGCCTTCGTCCGGGAGTACGCGGCGGACCACGGCGCGGCGGCCCTCCGATGACAGCGACCCCGTGACGGCGCCCCGCTGACGGCCCGCCGGGCGCCGCCGCCGGAACACGGGTGCCGGAACCCGGGTGCCGGTCCCGGCAGGCGCGAGGGGCGCGACCCGTTCGCGGATCGCGCCCCTCGCCTTGCCCTGCCGGCCGCAGCGGTCGGGCCGTCGGCCGTCAGCCCGCCTCGGTGCCGCCGAAGCGCTCGCGGTAGGACTCCAGGTCCTCCTCGCTGATCTTCGCGAAGAGCACCGGCGGCACGGTGAACGGCGTGCCCGCCGGAACCGCGTCCAGGGCCTTGGCCTGCTCCGGGGAGACCCAGGCGGCCGTGTCGTCGGCGAGCCGGAACGCCGAGCGCATGGCGCTCGCGGAGGCCGGGATGAACGGCTCGGAGACGACCGAGTAGAGGTGGATCAGGTTCATCGCGGTGCGCAGGGTGAGCGCCGCCCCCTCCTGGTCCGTCTTGATCTCCAGCCAGGGGGCCTTCTCCTCCAGGTAGGAGTTGCCGGCCGACCACAGGGCGCGGAGCGCAGCCGCGGCCTTGCGGAACTGGAGGGTGTCCATGTGGCCCTCGTACTCCGCGAGGAGCTCCGCGATCTGCTCGCCGAGCCGGGCCTCGGCCTCGCCGGCCTCCTTGCCCGCCGGGACGTCGTCGCCGAAGCGCTTGCGGGAGAAGGACAGCACACGGTTGACGAAGTTGCCGAGGGTGTCGGCGAGGTCCTTGTTGACCGTGGCGGTGAAGTGCTCCCACGTGAAGGACGAGTCGTCGGACTCGGGCGCATTGGCGATCAGGAAGTAACGCCAGTAGTCGGCCGGGAGGATCTCCAGCGCCTGGTCGGTGAAGACGCCGCGCTTCTGCGAGGTGGAGAACTTGCCGCCGTAGTACGTCAGCCAGTTGAAGGCCTTGACGTAGTCGACCATCTTCCAGGGCTCGCGCACGCCGAGCTCGGTGGCGGGGAACATCACCGTGTGGAACGGGACGTTGTCCTTGGCCATGAACTGCGTGTACCGGACGTCCTCGGCCTCGAACCACCAGGACTTCCAGTCGCGGGTCGCCGGGTCGAGGTCCGACCACTCCTTCGTCGCGCCGATGTACTCCACGGGCGCGTCGAACCAGACGTAGAAGACCTTGCCCTCGGCGGCCAGGTCGGGCCAGGTGTCGGCCGGGACCGGGACGCCCCAGTCGAGGTCGCGGGTGATCGCGCGGTCGTGGAGGCCCTCGGTCAGCCACTTGCGGGCGATGGAGGACGCCAGCTGCGGCCACTCCGCCTCGTGCTGCGCGACCCAGGCCTCCACCTCGTGCTGCAGCTTGGACTGCAGGAGGAAGAGGTGCTTGGTCTCGCGGACCTCCAGGTCGGTGGAGCCGGAGATCGCAGAGCGGGGACCGATCAGGTCGGTCGGGTCGAGGACGCGGGTGCAGTTCTCGCACTGGTCGCCGCGGGCCTTGTCGTAGCCGCAGTGCGGGCAGGTGCCCTCGACGTAGCGGTCCGGCAGGAAGCGGCCGTCGACCGGCGAGTAGACCTGCCGGATCGCGCGCTCCTCGATGAAGCCGTTCTCCTGCAGTCGGCGCGCGAAGTGCTGGGTGATCTCGCGGTTCTGCTCCGAGGAGCTGCGGCCGAAGTAGTCGAAGGACAGCTCGAAGCCGTCGTAGACCGCCTTCTGGGCGTCGTGGGCCTGCGCGCAGAAGTCGGAGACCGACAGGCCGGCTTCCTTGGCGGCGAGCTCGGCGGGGGTGCCGTGCTCGTCGGTGGCGCAGATGTAGAGCACGTCGTGGCCGCGCTGGCGGAGGTACCGGGAGTACACATCCGCCGGAAGCATCGACCCGACCATGTTGCCCAGGTGCTTGATCCCGTTGATGTACGGAAGCGCGCTGGTGATCAGGTGTCGAGCCATCCTCGGATGCTCCATTTCATGTATGCGGTTGCAGCGTTCGAGCCGTGACGGATTGTGATGAGGTCATCGTATCGAACCGCCGTCAGGCCACGCGCCCGCATTTCGCTGGGTGGACGTAACGCAAAAGCGAGGGTTGTGACCTCTGCGTCACGGCCCTCGCCATGGGGTCATGCTACAGCCGGGACGCGATCGGCTCGGACACGGCCCGCCACCTCCCCGGCCCGGCCCGCCACCTGCGCCGCCCTGGCCCGCCACCTGCTCCGGCCCGGCGCCCGCCCCGGTTCCGGCCCGGCCCTTCCGCGGCCGGGCCGCGGCGCCGGGGCGGACCTGGCGCGGGCGTGGCGGGACCCTGGCGCGGCCTGGCGTACTGCTGCCCCGGCCCTGGTGGAGTCTATGGCCGGGGCATATGCGTACGTACCGGCTGCGGCGGCGCGTGGTCGAAGTCTGTCAGCGGCCGATCATCACCGAACGTAATCCTCCACCTTCCTCCTTCTGCGCCCCGCTCACGCGCCCCCGCTGCCAGTCTTGCCGCCCACAGGGGATGAGGTGAGGTGGAGCGGTGAGCGATGGCGGACCTGAGGAGACCGGTGGGGCGGTGGGGCTGCCCAGTCGGCGGCGACGGCCGACGCCGATGAGCCAGTGGAACCCGACGGCACGCCTGTCCTACTGGGCCTTCCACGCCAACCGGAGGCCCTCGTACATGCGCTTCGCGTATCTGCAGCTGGGCTCCGACTCGGCGGCCGAGGACGCGGTGGACGCGACCTTCGACTCGATCATGAACGAGTGGCTGCGCATGCTTCACATGGACCGGCTCGACGCCTACGCCTGGACCATCCTCAAGCAGCGGCTGGTCGACCGGCAGGGGCAGCGGGGCACCTGGCCCGACCCCATGGACATCAGCGCTTTCGAGGCCGCGCTCAAAGAGGCCGCCACCGACCGGTACGAGGTCCTCACGGACACCATCCGCTTCTACTCCGCCGTGTCCCGGCTCGCCGAGCGCCAGCGTGACGCCGTGCTGCTGCGCTACGGACTCCAGTGCACCCCCGGGGAGGCCGCCTCCGTGATGGGCGTCGACGAGGCAACCGTCCGCTCCCAGCTCGGCCAGGCGCACCGGCGGCTCGCCCGCCTGCTCGACACCTCCGCCGAATCATGAGGCGGCGCGAGGACAGCCGCGAGGGCAGCGAGGAACCCGGCCGCGAGGCCGCCGCCCGCCGCACCCTGGCCGAGTTCCTGGCCCGGGCGGGCGTCCGCGACCGGTACCCGCACTACGACCTCGGCGCGGCCGAGGCACGGCTGCTGCGCACCGCCCGCCGAAACGGTGCACCGGCCCCGGCAGCGGCCACGGCCCGGCGGCGGGCCTACCTGTGGAGCGACCCCGCCCGGGACAGCCCCCTCGACTCCGAGCGGGCCCGGCGGGACCTCAAGGCCGTCTGCCTGGCCGCGGTCTGCGCGCCCGGGGCCGAGGCGCAGCTCGCCGCGTTCCTGGCCAGCGCGCACACCGACCTGGCCGGCGCCTTCGTCTTCGGCTGCCTGCTGCACCTGGCCGGGCTGCGCGAGGGGGCCCGGTTCTGGTGGCAGTTCGCCGCCGGCTCCGGGCGCGCCCGGACCGCGCCCGCCGCCTACTGCCTCTTCCTCGACCACTCCCGGCGCGGCGAGCACCACGACGCCCGGCTCTGGGCGCGGGAGCTCGGCGCGCGCGGCTACCGCCCGGGCGGGCGCCGCGACCTGCGCGAGGTGCGGCTGTGCGTACAGGCGGCCGTCCTGCGGTACGTCGACCAGCGCGACGACCCCGACCTGGGCGCCGTGCCGCTGCCGAAGCCGGGGCTGCCGACGGTGCTCGCCGGTTTCCGGGCCCCGCAGCCGGCGGGCGCGGGCGGTGCCGACCCCGGCCCCGGGAGCACCCCCGGCCCGGGGAGCACCCCGGGGCCGGGGCGGCAGGCGGCTCCGGAGGAACGACCCGACGGCCCGGAAGTGCCGGATGCCGGGCCTTCGGGCCGGGTTCCCGATCAGCGGCGGCCGGACCGCGGGAGCCCGAACGGCAGCCCCGGACCCGGCGGCCCCGGCAGCTCCGGAGCCCTCGGCGGCCGCACCGCCCGGGCCCCGGCGGTCGGCTCCGGGGAGGCGCTCGCGGAGGCCCGCCGCGCGCTGACCGTCGTACGCGTCCTGGAGAGGCACCCGCTGGGCGTGCGGGCCGGCCAGCTGGCCCGGGAGTCCGCGCTCGCCGAGGAGGAGCTGCGGCCGCTGCTGGCCATGCTGTGCGAGGAGGAGTACGCGTTCCGGCCCGCCGCGGGCGTGTACGCGCGCGGGCCCGCCCTCGACCGGCTCGCCGCCCCCGGCGGCCGGGGGCTGGCCGGGCAGCTCCAGCGCACCCTGGCACTGGCACGGGACAGCGCCGGAGCCGCGGTCTACCTGAGCCGGTACGCCGACGGCGAGGTCCGGATCACCCAGATGGCCGACGGGCCCGGGGCCCCGCCCGTGCGGGAGTGGGTGAACTTCAGGGAAGCCGCGCACGCCAGCGCGGTCGGCAAGTGCCTGCTGACCCAGCTCGCCCCCGACGTGCGCCGCGACCACGTCGCCCGGCACCGGCCCGCGCGGTTCACGGCCCGGACGATCACCGACAGCCGGGTGCTGTTCTCCGCCCTGGACGCGGTGGCTCCGGGCGGGCCGGTTTTCGACCTGCGCGAGTACTCACCCGGCGTGGTGTGCTCCGCCGTCCCCATCGCCACGGGCGGCGCGGTCGGCAGCCTCGCGCTGTCCCTGCCCGCGGCCCACGCCCACCGACTGCAGGAAGCGACCGAGACACTGCGCCGCAAGGCCGTTCCGGTGCTGCTCGCCCTGCTCCTGGCGGGCGCGATCCCGCCGGACGCACCCGAAGCCCCGGCTCCGGCGGACCCGGCGGTTCCGGCCGACGTGTCCGCCGGGGCCGGTGCCGCGGCCGATGCCGCGGCGGCGCCCGGAGCTCCCCCGGGGACGGGGACCTCCGGGCGGTCCGCGGGCTCCGGGCCCGACGGATCACCGGCCAAGGCACCCGGGCCCGGGCCGGCCGCCGTCCCGGCCGTCTCCGGGGGCTGCGGGGCTTCCGGGGTCACCGCGATCACCGCGGTCACCACCGTCACCGCGGAGACCCTGCGCCATCTGCGCAGCCTGTTCCGGACCCCGCTGGCCCGGTCCACGGACTCCGCGGCCGGCCCGCACCTGGTCAGCGACAGCGCGTCGGAGGCGGCGTACCTCTTCGACGCCGCCCCCGACGCCCCGGGCCCGCCCCGCCT
>NZ_JACBGN010000723.1 GCF_013401435.1 Streptomyces sp. BR123 | reverse complement strand
GTGACTTCGCGGGCTCGTCCGGGTCGGACACGCAGACGGTTGGGGCGGCGGCGACGAGCACGCAGGTGACGTCTTCGCCTGATCCGTCGGTGGTGGGTGAGCCGGTGGTGTTCACCGCGACGGTGGCCCCCGTGGCGCCGGGTGCGGGCAGCCCGACCGGGACTGTCACCTTCACGTTTGGTGATGGGAGCCCGGCGGAGACGGTGG
>NZ_JACBGN010000722.1 GCF_013401435.1 Streptomyces sp. BR123 | reverse complement strand
CCCCGGCGCCGCAGCAGGTGGCGGATCGCCCGGCTGGAGTAGGCCTTGTCGCCCAGGACCCGGGCCGGTGTCGTGCGCGGGTGGCCGGTGGAGGCGCGCGGGACGCGGATCCCGTCGAGGACCTGGGCGAACGCGGTGGCGTCGTTGATGTTGCCCGGGGTGAGCACGATGGACAGGGGCAGGCCCCGGCCGTCGACGGCGAGGTGGAC
>NZ_JACBGN010000721.1 GCF_013401435.1 Streptomyces sp. BR123 | reverse complement strand
GCGCTTGGCACGTTGTTGGGTCCTGAAGGCACGGCCGTTGGTCAGTCTTCAGTGCCGGCCCCAGTGAACTCACCGGTTTTGTCTGGTGGGGTGGTGGGTGGCTGGTCGTTGTTTGAGAACTACACAGTGGACGCGAGCATCTGTGGCCAAGTTTTTAAGGGCGCACGGTGGATGCCTTGGCACCAGGAACCGATGAAGGACGTGAGAGGCCGCGATAGGCCC
>NZ_JACBGN010000720.1 GCF_013401435.1 Streptomyces sp. BR123 | reverse complement strand
CCCCGCTGTAGACGGCAGTGACGCCATACGGACTACCCGCCGTGGAAGCGTAGGCGTGCGTGGCCGTAGCCACCCCACCCACCAACGCCACCGTCTCCGCCGGGCTCCCATCACCAAACGTGAAGGTCACGGTCCCGGTCGGGCTGCCCGCACCCGGCACCACCGGAGCCACCGTCGCGGTGAACGCCACCGGCTCACCCACCACCGACGGATCAGGCGAAGACGTCACCTGCGTGC
>NZ_JACBGN010000719.1 GCF_013401435.1 Streptomyces sp. BR123 | reverse complement strand
GCCACCGTCGCGGTGAACACCACCGGCTCACCCACCACCGACGGATCAGGCGAAGACGTCACCTGCGTGCTCGTCGCCGCCGCCCCAACCGTCTGCGTGTCCGACCCGGACGAGCCCGCGAAGTCACTGTCCCCGCTGTAGACGGCAGTGACGCCATACGGACTACCCGCCGTGGAAGCGTAGGCGTGCGTGGCCGTAGCCACCCCACCCACCAACGCCACCGTCTCCGCCGGGCTCCC